>NZ_JBFTNH010000003.1:0-397293 GCF_056397385.1 Pseudomonas sp. 05N36
AAGAACGACCCGAAATCGCCGATTGCCGGCATGCCGATTCTCGAAGCCTTCAAAGCCAAGACCATCATCGTCAACAAACGCTCGATGGCCAGCGGTTATGCCGGCCTGGACAACGAACTGTTCTACCTCGACAAGACCATGATGGTCTTCGGTGATGCCAAGAAGGTCATCGAAGACATGGTTAAAGCCGTCGAATAAGCTCCCCACATACATTCTGCGAGGGCTATGCTTTCGCAGAATGTCGCGCGACCTACCCAGCATCGGTCGAAAGCTTGATGCACCTTAGCCATCGACATTTTTTGCGATAGTTGCTCGAGCAGCATCCAGCTCTTCTGCCAGGTCGTTCGCCTCTAGTGATCTCTTCTCCAGAGCATCAGCCAGCTCATTAATGTTGTGCTGCAAAGTGCTGACCTGATCCAGCAACACCTGTTTGCCACCCTCGCCTTGCGCGACCAGGGTTTTGAGCGAGTTTATTTCGCCCGTCTGGCGCTCCTTGACCAATTCCTGATCCAGATACGCCTTCTGCTGCTGGCGAGCTTCGGTTAATAAACGCTCGTTGTCCCGATTCAACTGAGTCAGCTCATCCTGTTTGATGATCAGCGTTTGCTGCAGATGGCGCAGCTCCATCTGGACCTGTTGCAACTGCCCTTCATGGCGGCGTTGTTCCTGCTCGCGCTGCTCCTTGATCGCTCCACGGTAGTGCTCTAGCGCATCACGTGCGTGCAGGTGCTTTTCCTCCAGCGAACGAATCTGCTCGTCCTTGTCCTTCATCCGCGCTTCAAGATCCAGATTGGACTGACTCAGCCGGGCATTGCGGGTTTGTTCGGCCTGTAATGTCGTACGGCAGGTCTGCAGTTCGGTCGACTCTGTATCCAGGGCGCTACGCTGGATATCGAACTGTTGCTGGAGTTGTCGCAGTGCATCCTGACTGGCCTGAAGCTGTTCGAGTAACTCGCTTTTCTCGGCCCGCGAAGCCGCGAGTGCCTGTTCAATCTGCTCCTCGCCCTCCTCTGCCAGGCGCTGCGCCACCCGCGCCACCAACTCGTTCAATTCGTCGCTGAGCCCCTGTTGAGGCGCTTTTCGGCGCTGATCAACCTCATCGAGCTCCTTCAGATAGCGATGAATTGTGGTTTTCGAGCCAGTATTTCCGAGTTCAACCCGCACGGCATCAATGCTCGGATTCTCTCCGCGAGCCAGCAGCGCCTCGCGTGCTTTCTGCACGATTGCCTTGTTTACACCGCCACGGGCCATTTTTTGCTCCTACGATTTCATACTGTTTTACATACCATGTATTTACGTTCTATTTTTGCGTGAAGTAAAGACCTATAAAACCGCAGTCATCTGATAAAGTAATCGAGCGTTATCGCATCAGATAAACAAAAATCGTCTTTTCCACGGCCGGAAAAGGTACGTTCGCGGGGAGATGGGTCGAGATGAGCAAGGTTGATCGCTACCTGCAGGCGGGCACCCGGGAAAACACCCGGCGCAGCTACCGCGCCGCAGTGGAGCACTTCGAAGTGACGTGGGGCGGCTTTCTGCCGGCAACCGGGGACAGCATCGTGCGCTACCTGGCGGAATACGCCGACCAGCACACCGTCAGCACGCTCAAGCAGCGTCTGGCCGCCCTCGCCCAATGGCACATCACCCAGGGCTTTCCCGATCCGACCAAGACACCGGCCGTGCGGCAGATGATCAAGGGCATTCGGGCCTTGCACCCGGCCCGGGAAAAACAGGCGGCTCCCCTGCTCCTGCAGCACCTGGAACACGCTGTTCAGTGGCTGGAACGAGAGGCGGAACAGGCCGCCGCGCGGCACGACCTGACGGGGATGTTGCGCAGTCGGCGGGATATCGCGTTGATGCTGATCGGGTTCTGGCGGGGTTTTCGCGGCGATGAGTTATCGCGAATACAGGTGGAGCACACCCAGGCGCAAACAGGTGTGGGCATCACCTTCTATCTGCCGCACAGCAAAGGCGATCGCCAGCACTTGGGAACGACCTTCCGCACACCGGCCTTGAAGAAGCTCTGCCCCGTCCAGGCCTATGTGAACTGGATTACCGTCGCGGGCATTGCGCGAGGGCCGGTCTTCAGAAAACTCGATCGTTGGGGGCACCTGGCGGAGGATGGCCTGAATGCCAACAGCCTGATCCCTTTGCTGCGTCGGGTGTTTAGCCGAGCGGGCGTGCCCGGCGAGCTGTACACCAGCCACTCATTGCGTCGAGGGTTTGCGACCTGGGCTACCGCTAATGGCTGGGATGTAAAATCGCTGATGACGTACGTCGGCTGGAAGGACATGAAATCGGCCATGCGCTATATCGACACGGCCGACTCATTTGGGGAGTTAGCCATGGAGCATTCGCCCTCTCCTTCGCCAATGCCTCGAAAACATTCCAGCGCTCTCGCCGAAAAGCTCTAGGTTGTGTCATGCAGCGGATGCAATCGGTAGCCATCGCAATAGCTCAGGACCACTCATGGGCCTGGCAAACAGGTACCCCTGCCCCTGCCTGCAACCGAGCGTAACCAGCTGCTCGCGCTGCTCCTCAGTCTCAATACCTTCGATCACCACAGACATGCCAAGACTTGCACCAAGGGCCAGAGTGCTACTGATCACCGCCCGACAACGCGGTTCTTCATTTAAGGTGCGGACGAACTCAGCGTCGAGTTTGATTTCGTTGAACGGCAACTGACACAGGCGTTGCATCGATGAAAAGCCCGCACCGAAATCATCAATGGATAATCGGCAACCCATCATCCGCAAGCGCACCAGGCTTTCGAGACTCGTGACTGGCGCTTCCAGCAAACCACTTTCTGTAAGCTCGAATGTCAGGCCGAATCCCGGCGCCGCATGATGAGCCAACATTTCCTTTATAAGGGTAGTCAGTTTGCTATTGGATAATTGGACCGTTTGCAGATTAAAAGCAATGTTCAAATTGAAACCCAGGCCCTGCGCCTGCTGTTGCATCTGCAAGGCCTGATGCATCTGCCCGAGCAATAGCTCATCCAATAACCCGCAACGCTCCATTACCGGCATGAACACCGCTGGAGACAGAGTCCCCTTGAGCGGGTGGATCCAGCGAGCCAACACCTCAACTCCGCAAACTTCCCCGGTCAGCAGATCAAGTTTTGGTTGGTAGTGCGCCTGCAATTGTTGTCGGGATAAAGCCAAACGAATTTCATCTTCACTCGCCAGCTGCGGCGACGGTTGGGAGACGACATCTACCTTAGGAGCCACCAGATACTGAATCAGTAAGGCCTTCAACTCGCTGGACTGAACGGGTTTACCAAGATCCCCCAGAAACTCAAGGCCTAGCAAAGAAACGATCTGCTGCACTGTTCGGCGCAGATCAGCCGACAACGAACTGTTGATAATGATCGAGCCCACTAGCACGGAAAGACCCGCCCGCTGAAAAAATTCCAGACCGTCCATCCCCTCCATGCGCAAATCACACAACGCAATGTCGACCGGACCAACCTCTTTCAGGATCTCCAGCGCGTGAGCACCGTCAGCCGCCTGGAATACTTCACTACAGCCAAGCTGGTGCAGCATATTGACCGCAACCGATCGCTGAAAGGAGTGATCCTCAAGCACCAGTACACGTAACGGGAGCTTAGGCATGCGCTCGACTCCTATTGGTAATTGATGGTGAAAACCGCAGACGCATTGGCGGGGCCCGCTGAAATGTTCCCTGCGGTCAGGATATAGCGAGCCTTGAGCGGGATGGTGTAGCTCGCGCCCTCCAGAGCTCGCGGGATAACGCCGCTGGGGCCAAGGGTGGCCAAGGGCAAAGGGGGACCGGAACTGTAAGCCACCTGCACACCGACTCCGGTTGCTTCAGCAGCGTCGCCGGGAGCGCTGGGGTTGAGGCTCAGGATACCAAGGGACGGATTGATCGCAGGCCGTGTTGCATCCAGACGCAGCATTAGCACGTTTGCATCAGGGGTACGCGGGGTCACCGTACCATCGCTCCCCCACCTTGGGCCGCCGCCTCTCTGCGTACCGTAAAAAGCAGGGCAGTTATTCAGCGCAATGGAAAAATCCTTCCACGGTGTGAAACTGTTCAGCCCGGAAAACTCGTTGGTCATATGCGTGCCCATGGGTACCGTGACATCCGGTGTTTCACAGGTCCTGGATACGACATTGATACTTCCGGAGAAATTGACGCGTGAAACATCAAGCGTATTACTGCTCACCCATTTCTGGTCGGCGGTGGGCAGTTGCGAACCTTGAATGGTCCCCGGAGATACATCGCCGATTTTGATGAATGACACATCAAATGCCACCGTTGATTGGACACCCCAGACACAGTTAGCTGTACCGCCACCGCAGTTTATAAAGCTTTCGGAGAACGGAAGTGGAGTACCAGCGTACCAAATAGCCACACCGATGCCCGGCACCCCTGATTGATAGACATGCCCCCCCCAAGGTACTCCCACCCAACTTGACAAAGGCAGCGGCAAAACAGGCAGTCCGCGACGCCTTTCAATGTTGTATAGCCCGGACGAGCAGCTAATTCTCAAGCCGGTAGAAGGTGAAAACGTCTGCCGATACACCTCGGTCCCCAAGGGCACATCACGTCCCACCGTAATATTGCCACCCAGCAACGGCATGGTCCTGATCAGAGTAGAGGTGCCGTCAACAAAGTTGCAGTCGGCCATCGCCGTCCCCACGACCGACGACAATCCCAGCGCCGCACTCAACTTCAACACTTGCATCATGTTCATCACTTGATCTCCTGTGCGCTGTTCACAGAAGCAACGCGATTATCGGGTTGTGCGGCCGAACACACGGCATCCACCTGTCGCAGTTGTTTGCCATCACTTTTGCCAGGCGGCAGGGGCAAGGCGCATTGCTGACCAACCTGGGGCCCCCAACTGATCAACAGTCGGCGGGCGTCTTCCTTGACTCGCGCATAGAGCTGACCGCCCTGCCCGACCACACCCACAGAAACTCCGCGATCATCGACCACACCGGCACCGAACGGCAGCGGGCTGCCATCGATCAAGGTCACGTTGAGCAACAATGCCTGGCCATTGCTGGTGCCGTACTTGAGTGCTACCACAGCACCGGCACGCGGAGCGGTTTGCTGACTGGTTTCGGTCAACTCGACGTCCAGCGAAGTGCCCAACGGATCGATCGCTACTTCGTTAAGTTCATAAGGACGCAAGTAAGGCACCACTGCATTACCCCGACCATCAAGCTTGAGACCCGGGAAGCCGACGACTTTCGCACCCTCGGCTCCCGGCGCACTGACCACTGCCATGGTTTCACCGCGATACGGGGTGAAGGTCACGCCGGTCGGGTGAGCCACCACCGATCCGCTGGCATTGAGCGACATGCTGTCATAGCCCTCGCCCCGACTCAGTGTTCCGCCGACGATAGCTTTAGGGCTGATGTACTGACCATTCAGCGAAGTGCTGCTGGTACCACTTGCGCCTTCGTGGCCGGCAGTGACGCCGTAGTTATATTGGCGATCCTCACCGGCCGTGCCGCTCAGGGTCGCCTGCTCACTGAAGCTGCCGTTATTGTCGCGCATGACCCGTGCCGACAGCTGTGGCCGGTTGATCGAGAATCCGAACTCCAACGGCATACTGACGGTAAACAACAGGTTGTTTTCCATGTCGCCCAGGCCAATGCGGCTGCGGTTGGCGCTGACACCATAGCTGACCGAATTGACCTGCTTGTTGTAGCTGAACTGGTACTGCACATCGCTGCCCGGGAGGTTCCAGTAATTTTGGGTAAAGCCACTGAATGCGACCTGGCCCCAATCACCGAGGCTTTGGTTGGCGGTCAGCGAAAAACGACTGCGTGGACGTCCGAACAGGCTGGTATCCAAACCGCTACGCTCGGCATCCAACAGTTGCACGGCATTGTTGAAATCCAGGTAACCCTCGGTAGAAAACCGCGTGGCTGCCACCGCAAAGTTACTGCCTGTACTGAGGATGTTTTTGCTATATGACAAACGCAGGCTCTGGCCTTTGGCAGCACCGCTTGGCAGATCAGTCTGAGCATGCGTGATGTCCGCCGCCATGGCACCAATCGGAGTGCTAAACGCCAGACCACTGAGCACGGCCATGTAGTCGTCGCTGACTTGAGAGCCCCCAAATCCCGTAAATGTATTGTTCAGGCCACGCTGATAAGTGCCTTGCAGCACTTGGGCCTGCTGAGTGATGTAGTTGTTGCGCGTTTCACCGGCAGTGACGCTGAAACGCGAAGTCCCCGGACGCAGCAACTGCGCGGTCGAGGCATAGGGAACAATGAAGTGCTGCTCGCTACCGTCCGCTTCGTAGACAGTCACGTCCAGATCACCACCGTAACCCGTGGAGTACAGATCATCGAGAACGAAGGCTCCCGGCGCCACGGTGGTTTCATACAACAGGTTGCCAGCCTGACGCACGGCCACTCGGGCGCTGGTACGGGCAATACCGCGAATCACCGGCGCGTATCCGCGCTGGGACTCGGGCAACATCCGGTCATCAGTACCCAACTGCATGCCACGATAGGCCACGGTGTCGAAAATCTCGCCGCTGGTGTTGGATTCACCGACGGTCAGCTGGCTTTTGAGCGACGTAATATCGCGCTGCGCGTAGGTATTCAGCGTCTGGTAATCCGGACCACTGATCTTGTCCCAGCTCAGCGAACCGTTGTGACGCAGGCGCCAGTCACCCACGTTCAGGCCGGTATTCAAGCCCATGTAGGCCGAATCATAATCTCCGGTACGGGTCTTGTTGTGGTTGGCGTTGACGTTATAGTTCAGGGTGCCAGCGGTCACACCACGGTCCCACAACTCAGGGCTAACGTAGCCACGGGCGTCACGGCGCAGGGCAATCTGAGGAATGCTTAGATCCAATTGCTGCGTGGACGGCGAAAAACTCGCACTCGCCCCTTCAATCAACTGCGCCAGGTCCAGGCACTGTTTGCCGCTTTCCAGGCTTAGCGTCGCCTCGGGGCTTAGCTTGCGCAAATCAACGCCTATCAACTCCAACAGCCCACGGTTGATACAGATGGTCGGGCTGCTGCCATCGGCTTCTGCATTGATGCGAATATCCTGACGGCTCACCAGCCGGCCATTGACCGCCACATCGGCACGGTATTCACCTGGCAGAACCGGATTGCCTTTCTGGTACTGAGTCAGGTCCAGGCTGCGCGAGTCTTGTGGCAGGAACACATCGTTGAACTGCACGTCTTCAGCCAGCGCGCCCTGTGCTGCAAAAATCCCCGGAGCAACCGCAAAGGCTTTGAGAATCAGCGCCGTCAATGGATTCAAGGCAAAGCGAGGCCGAGCCCGCAGGGTCGCCCCGTGGCTGAATAAAGTGGTCATAGGCTACTCGTGCGCAGGAACGTTCGCGTAAGGGTTAAGGCTTCAGAACTTGCTGAGTGGGCAACAATGCGCCGTAGTCGTTGATGGCGTTGAATTGCACTTGAGCACTCGTCGCCGGCATGGCCTTGAGGGTGGGTATCGCAAACGATTTGCTCTCGCCCGGGCCGACCATGCCATCTTCGCTTGGATAGCGCTGATTGCCCGCCACCAGAGTCAACTCGACCTGGGAAACGTGGTAGGCCGTCGGGTTGTAGGCCTGCAAAGCAAAGCCTTGATCAACCTTGACCAGCTTCCATTGCAACTGCGCAATAGCGTCAGTCGGCTTGCCTTGCAAGCCATCAGGCCGGTAGAAAATCTTGATCCGTGAACGGAAGGCCATCTGCAATACGTTCAGATCCACCGGGCCTTCAGCCTTGGGTGGAATCTCCAGCACGTTGAGCCAAAACACCGACTCCTTAGTGGTAGGCAAGGCCGCACCTGTGAACATCAGGCGCAGGCTTTGCCCCTTGCTCGGGTCAATACGCGATACCGGCGGCGAGAGCACAAACGGTGCTTTCGAACTGGTAGGACTGGAATCTATATCGCCACTGTCCACCCAGGATTGCACCAGGGCCGGACGAGTACCGTTGTTGTTCAATTTGACGGTGATTTCTTTCTGACCCGCCGGGTAAACCAGTCGGGTTCCGGTGATCACCACACCGGCCATGGCTTGGGAACAGATCAAGCCTGCAAGCATCGCCAACACACCACAGCGAAGTGTTTTTGCATAATTCATCATGCACCTCATCAGCCTCACGGTGGCGCACCCCCGCCCTCCTGGACGAGAGCGCGCTGCCGTGGACGTGGCTTATTGGTAGTCGACGTTGTAAGTCACGGAGCTGACCACGGTGCCCGGCGTGGTGGTGCCGGTAGCGAAATACTGAACGGCGTACGGCATGGTGGCCGCACCCGTGGCATCGATAGTGTTACGGGTAGTCTGGGTCTTCTGGTTGGTGTTACCCGCCTGAATGATCGCGCCGCCTTGGGCGTCGACCAGTTGCAGCTGCACGTTGGTCGCAGTGCCTGTCATGTTGTTCAGGTTGCCGCTGACCGGGTCAACCGTCGAACCCGAATTGAAGAAAGCGGCTGCGGTAGTCGCTGCACCTACGCAGTTAGTCAGCTGGATGTTGAAACCGGTACGGCCTTCGGCCTGTCCGGCAGCGTTCAAAAGACTGGTAGAGATGGTTGGCAGGGTTACAGTGGCAACGGCTGGAGTCACCACACCGTCAACAGCGATGGTGCATGTCTGGTTGACCAGTTCACCGTTGAAGTTGATGGTGCCGTCGGCGGCATTGGCGAACTGAGTACCTGTAGCTGCAACCAGCACGGCGAGAGCGAGGGCTTTGCGATTCATGAGACAACTCCAAAAAGAAAGAATTTGAAACCTGTCGCGTATGCCTCGATGGTTTGCCAGACGCTGGATGCGTCGTGGATAAGATCAAACCATCTGCCTTGGGCGACGGGGCTATATTCGCCTTCTACCCAGGCTGCAAACGTAGGCACCTTCCCCTCCGTTTGTAGGAAATTTCCTAGGAAATTCGTTCCATGTGGCGAGTGAAAAACTTCGACATTACAAAACCGACGCCCATTAAAAAGCCCGCATCCCATAGATGGGCAGCGGGCTTCAAGACAATGAGAGAGCACTGGTCAGTTGCGATTTCCGACGCTGGCCGCGGCATTGGAGACAATGACTTCGACCCGGCGATTATGCTGGCGCGACTCGGCATTGCCATTGTCGGCAACCGGGAATTCCTCGCCGTAACCCTGGGTGCTGAGCCGTTGGCGATCGATGCCCAGGCGCACCAGCGCCGAAGCCACAGACGCTGCGCGCCGTTCCGATAGTTGCTGATTGGAGTGCGCACTGCCGACGTCATCGGTGAAGCCTTCTACCCGAACCTTGCGCTCAGGGTTGCTGAGCAAAAAGTTCGCCAGTTGCTGAAGCTGCCGTTGGCTGCCGTACTTGAGATCAGCCTTGCCAGTGTCGAACAGCACATCGCCGAAGGTAATCACTTGCCCACGCGGCGTCTGTTTGGCTTTCATCGCCTGTAACGCCTTAAGCTGCTGAGTACGCACATCGAGTTGAACCTGAGTGCGCTCAGCGGCGATGTTTTTCAGCTTTGCCTCAGCTTCGCGCCCCAGAATGGTCTGTTCGGCCAGGGCTATTTTCTGACTGGCCAAGTAGGCCAATTGGTCGATTGCCGGGTCGCGACGATTCTGGTTGGACGCTGCGTCCGCCTTGTTCAGGGCGTTGAACGCTTCTTTGGTTTCCAGTGCCGCCAGCGTCTGAGACTCAGGCTTGCCTTGCAACGAACTGAATTGCTCGCGGGCCTGCTGCAAGTGGCTGTTGATCGGCGGTACGGCACACCCGGCAATCGTCAGCACCAACAGGGAAATGCCAGGGAACATCATGGATCTACACATAATCGTATCCTCACTCGGCGTCGGTGGCAGTTGGGTTAAAGCCCGTATCCGGGGCCTGGAGCATTTCCTGTTTCAGCACCTGAATGCCAGCGCGGGACTGTTGCAATTGCTGCTGCCACTTCACGGTGCGTGCCTTGCGCTCGGCCAGGTTTGCATCCACTTCGATCTGTTCGGCCAGAGCCCGTGCCTGAACGTAATTACGCTCGCCCATGGCACGTTCCATCAGAAACATCTTGTCCTGAGCGGCTTTCATTTCCAGCGGCGCATACTGCGTTGCCTCGGCGGACACGGCACGACTCACTGCATTTCTGGACAACACCATTTGGTCATCCGGCGCGGGGACATTGGCACAGGCACTCAACGCCAAACTGGCCGCTAACAGCGCCGTCCAGTTAATCGCACGGCGATATACAGGTTGAATAGTCATCAACAGCTCCAAATCAAATCACGTTTAATCCGGGACCTCTCCCGAATCAGCTCATACATATTTCAATACTCGAATCGTTAGAAAAGCCGTTTAAAAGGCGATAGAACTCCTTGCCCTGATAATTCAAGGCTGTTGCAAAAAGTGGCTTAAATCAGTTGCGGGAGGCTTGGGCGAAAAGAGGACGTCGGCATAACACGGTAATAGCCCAGTGTATGGACGTGTTTTTCAATGCGGGGGCGTTGGGCACGCTGCGGATCGGCAACGAATATTTTCAGTTGGGTGGACATGATTTCGACAGCCTCGCTTGGACACTCAAGATGCGACATGTCCAACAAACTATCCGAAGCTACTACCCAACTATGTAGGACATTTCCCAATGATGAAACCGAGAAAAAGGCTCTTCTTGGCTCACGCCGTGGCGTTGTCAGCAAGCGCGTGCACTTCACGAACGAGCTTGCTCACCACCGCGTCATAGCTCCTTATTCGAAGCGCAGCTCCAGTCTCAGCGCCAGCTTTTCCATTGTCTGGTGCAGTACATCCACCGCCTCGGTCAACACCGCAGAATCGAGCCCGTTGCAGGCTTCCTCCAGCACTTCGCAGCATTGGATCAGGCTGTGGGCCTTGATGATCCGCGCGCCGCCCTTGACGCGGTGGGCAAGATCCGAAAGTCCCTGCATGTCATGCTGAGTGAAGAGTTGCATCAGCCGCGCCATGTCCTCTTCGTTGCTGCTGGCCAAGTCCCCCCAACAGACTATTGATTGAGGCTCGATCGCCTCGGGTAAGTTGCTCGAGACTGGAAAGGTCGAAGCCGTCGTCACTCTCCATTCGATCTTCTTGCGCCGGGATCGACACGGTGTCTGGCGTTACCGATGACAGTCGCGCGCCAAGGTCTTTGAGACTGATGGGCTTGAACAGACAATCGTCCATTCCCGCCTCCAGGCAATGGATCTTTTCTTCAGGTTGGGCGTTGGCGGTGAACCCGAGAATCAGGCTCGGCACCAAGCCTCGCGTGCGCTCTTCGTCACGGATGGCCCGGGTCAGTTCATAGCCATTCATGATCGGCATGTTGCAGTCAGTGATCACGACATCGAAGCGTTGGCTGCGCCAGGCACGCAAGCCGTGCGCACCGTCTTCAGCGTCCTTGACCTTATGCCCCAGATAGCTCAGTTGTTGTGACAACAACAGGCGGTTGGCCGGGTAATCGTCGATCACCAGAATATTCAATGCCTGGTTTTTTTGATCCGGCTCCTCATCCTCGACGGCTGCCTGAGCCAATGGCGCCAGAGTCAACAGGTTCAGCGTAATGTCGATTTTCGTGCCCTGGTTCAACTGACTCGTCAGAACCAACTGGCCACCCATCATTTCACACAGAGTCCGGCTGATCACAAGCCCCAATCCGGAGCCGCTGCGCACCGACTGGTTATTGTTGCTTGCCTGGGAGAAAGGGCTGAACAGGCGCTGCTGGTCTTCCTCTGAAATCCCCCTGCCCGAGTCTTCAATCTGCAAGGCTATAAGCAGGCGCTCGCCATTAGTGTCGGGCTCGACACGCAGACTCAAACCCACCCGGCCTTGTGACGTGAACTTGATGGCATTGCTCAGCAGATTGGACACGACCTGTTTGAAGCGAAGGGGGTCGATCAACACATCGCAGTTCGCGCCAGCGTCCAGATCCAACACCAATTGCAAGCGTTTCTGCCGGGCCAGACCTTCGAAGATCCTCATCACGGACTCCAGCAGCTCACGCAGGTTGGCACGTTCAGGACTCAATGACAGGCGTCCCGACTCGATGCGCGCGATATCGAGAATATCGCCGATCAGATCAAGCAATCCCCGTGCGGCCCCGGAGGCCACCTCAATGGAAAACCGGTCGGTGACGCCCTGCTCGGCTTTTTTCATGGCCAGTTCCAGCATGCCGATCACCGCATTCAACGGTGTCCGAATTTCGTGGCTCATAGTGGCCAAAAAGGTGGTCTTCGCGCGGTTGGCGTCATCGGCACCCTTCTTGGCTTCGCGCAGCTCCTCGAGCAAGCGTTGCCGCTCGCTCACATCAATCCAGCCGGCAATCATGCCGCTGACTTCGCCGTCACTGCCGCGATACGGCAGCATCCAGTGGTAAATGGTCAGCGCTCGACCGTCGGGCATGCTCAAGGTCCGGTCCTGAACGCGAGGCACGCCCTCTTCCATGACCTGTAGGTAATCCTGGTGATAGCCCATAGCTTGCGCAGGGTGACTCAACACGCCCTCAATCACGGTTTTACCGATGACAGCTTCACGCTCAACACCGAATACCGTCAGGTAGCCGGAGTTGCAGATCATCAAGCGACCTTCCCGATCACGTACGTAAATCGGGTGCGGTGTGCCGTCGATCAATACCCGCATGAACTCCAGCTGATCGTTGAGTGCCAGCTCCGCTTGTTCACGCCGACGCATCAATCGGCGCAGGTAGGCAATCCACGCCAGCGCCAGAAACAGCAGCACCGCCGCAAGCGAAAAACCTTGAATGATCGCCGTGCGGTTGCGCAGCCAATAGCTATCATCCACCACGACCTCACTGCGCCAACGGTTCGTCAACTCGTCCAGCTCTTCCGGTGGAATACTCAGCAGTGCTTTATCAAGGATCGAATACAGCTCCAGCGCGCCCCGTTGCGTAGCGAAGGCAATCAGTGCCGGCTGGGTGCCAACGGTACTGGTTACCTGCAGGCGTTCGCGGTAACGGCGGGAGATGATGTAGCGAGCACTGATGAGCGAATTGACCGCACCCTGGACCTTGCCTTGAGCGACCAGCTCCATGGCATCGGAGGCATTTTCGGCAGATACCAGCTCCACCTCCGGAAAATGTTCGATCAGATACTCGCGCAGCACGTTGCCGCGAATCAGCGCCAGGCGCATACCTGCCATATCATCGAGCGTATTGGGCTTGAGCGTTCCAGCGCGAGTGACCAACACGAACGGGTTGACCAAGTAAGGCCTGGTGAAACGCAACGCGCCTTCCCGCTCGTCGCTGGGCGTGATGGCGGCCAGCATATCCGCTTTGCCACTGGTGACCTGATCGATCAGGTTGCCGACCGAATCACCCCGCTGAACATCGAACTTCAGACCGGTTCGCAGGCTGACCTTGGCCAGCACATCTGCGCTGATGCCACGAAAGCGTCCCTGCTCGTCCATGAAGGTCAGCGGCAGGAAACTATCGTTGATCACCACTTTGACTCGCGGATGCTTGTCCAGCCATCGCTGCTCACTGACACTGAAATGCAACGGCTGCTCTCCTGGCATGCTGCTGCCTCCGGCGCTCCAGCGACGCAGAATGTTGATGCGCTCGGTCACCGGAATCGCGTCCACCGCCTCATTGACGATACGCAACAAACGGCTATTGCTGCCAGCCACTGCGAACGCGAACGGTTGGACCTCCATACGCGAGAAGTCCGCCAGTTGCACATTGTTCAGGTAGTTTTTGCTGATCAGGTAATTGGCGCTGATCGAGTCCCCGAGGTACACATCGGCCTGACCAAAAGCCACAGCGCCAATTGCGCTGAGGGTTGAAGGATAAAGACGCACCGAGGCCTTGGGGTAAAACGCTTCGACCGCACTGGGCGGTAAGTAGTGATACAACATCGCCACTTTTTTACCTGCGAGGTCCGGCGCGAGTGTCTGGCTATCGCCCGCACGGGTAACCAGCGTCGGTTGATCCTGAGCGTAGGCCTTCGACATCGCCAGCTCCGGGTCAGTTGCTTCGAACCCGTTGGCGGTACCCAACAAATCAATCTCACCACGCTTGAGTGCATCGATTACCTCGACCCGTGACGAGTAGCGGCGCACTTTCACATCGATGTGCAACAGCTGGGAAAGCAGCTTTGCATAGTCGGCCGTCAGCCCTTCGTATTCATTACTCTTATTGCTTATGCTGAACGGTGGGTAATCTGGCGTCGAATCACCTAACACCAACGAACCCTTGTGCCGTAACCAGCTCCAGTCCTGTTCATCCAGGTTGACCTGATAGTCTTCAACGCTCGAACGCCCAAGAATATGCAAGTGCTCCGGCTCAGCGGCATCCACCGGTAATACGCTACTCAGCGAACACAGAAGCATCAGTGCAATGAGGTACTTTCGAAAAGAAGCACTCATCTAGACGAGGTTGTTACGCTTGGCGAAATCAGCCAGGTACACCACCGACTTCACTCTGAGTTTCTCGATCAGGCGTGTTTTGTAGGTGCTTATCGTTTTATTGCTCAGCAGCATGGCGTCGCCGATTTCCTTGTTGCTCAAGCCATTGGACAGCTGTTGCAGAATCGTCAGCTCGCGATCGGACAAACTTTGGATCAGCTCAAGATCCGTGGTTTCTGCGTCGCTGCGGCGCACGGAACTGGTCGCCAAGTTGGGGAAGAAGGTGTAACCGGACATCACTGCCTTGATCGCCTTGACCAATTCATCCAGGTCATTTGTCTTTGAGATGTAGCCCGCGGCTCCGGCCTTCATGCAGCGCATGGAATAAAATAGCGGCGACTGCGAAGTCAGCACCAGAATTTTGCTCGGCATCCCCAGCGCAGAGATACGACTGATGACCTCCAGACCATCAAGCTTGGGCATGGAAATATCCAGGATGATCAGGTCTGGTTCATGTTCACGGGCCATCTGCAACGCATCTGCACCGTTACCTGCCTCCGCGACCACTTCGAACTGTTCCTGTTTCAGAAGCATCTTGACCGACGAGCGAATGAACGGGTGATCGTCCACAACCAAAGCTTTATACATATGAACCCCTGTAAGGCACGCCGAAGATATCCGGTGACGAGAACGTCCATGTTGCTAAAAACGATGGAATGATTAACGGGCCGACCCGGGCTAAAAATACACGAGCGGCGCTTAATTGTAGGAAATATCTGAGCACTGATTTCACTGCGCCTTCCGAGGCTCTTCCAGCCACTTCAACAAACAGTGCCCGGTCATGGGACGCGCCAGGTAATAGCCCTGTCCGATCTTGCAATCCATCTGCACCAGCACATCACGTATTTGCTGGCTGCTCACGCCCTCGATCACAAGATTCATGTTGAGTGAGTGAGCCAGCGCCTTGGTACTGGAAACCATGGCCCGGCTTCGCGGTTCAGCCAGGTTTCGGACAAACTCACCGTCAAGCTTGATCTGATTGAATGGCAACTGACACAGTAACTTCAAAGAGGAGAAGCCTACGCCAAAATCATCGATAGACAGGCCGCAGCCCAACATTCGCAGGCGAAGCAGATTTTCCTGGGTTTTTGGCTGCAAATCCAGCAAACCATTTTCCGATAATTCGAATAACAGTCTGGATCCGGGTAGCTCATGACGCATCAAGGCATACCGGATATGTTCGGTCAGTTCATAGCTGGCTAACTGTGAAGCGTGAAGGTTGAACGCTAGCTCAAGGCTCACATTTTTGCGGCGCAGTACACCCAGCAGACACAACCCCTGCTCCAGCAGTTGTTTAAACATCTCGTCGATCAAGTCGTAGGCCAGGACAGCCGCGAGAAAGTCCTTCGGCAACAGCAGGCCCCGAGCGGGATGCTCCCAACGTACCAGGACTTCTGCACCGGCCAATTCACCACTGTCCATCAATAACTTGGGCTGGAACCACCCACGAAACTCACCCAACGCCAGGCCACGCCGCACATTATCCTCACTCGGTAGCTCATCATATCGATCGTGCATGACCAGGATGTTCGGCGCGGTCGACTGTAACGCTGTAGCAATTTGTGCAATGAGCGCAGCTTTAACGGCTGGCTAAGCATCCCGAGCAATTCGATACCCGATAACAAGGCCATTTGCCCAATTGCACGTTGCAACTCAGGCTGCAACTCGCGGAATAAAACCACGGCCCGGACCATATCGGTCTTGCTTGCGCAGTGCAGAAACTCCAGACAATCGAGCCCATTGCCGCTCAGGTCACAGAGCACAATATCGACGCCGCCCGATAAGTGCATCTGCACCATCGCCTGTTCGCCATTACTCGCTTGCAGCACATCGTGCACGCCGAGTCGCTGTAGCATCTTTACCAGCACGCTTCGCTGAAACCCGTGATTGTCCATAACCAGCACACGTGGAAGGATCATCTTTATCAACCGATTTGCAGACCCGAAGGCAGCAATAGTCGCGGTTTAAGATGATCATCCTGGAAGGATTAATCCCGCCGTCTTGTAGGAAATTTCCCAAGGTGTGGCTGGGCATTGCATAGTCGGAATGAGGCGCCTGAGGCTGACCTCACTCCTGCCTGACAATATCGACCGAGATCTCCACCGCCGCAACCGTCCCTCTGTTTTCAAGCCAGTGCGTGGTGTTCCTGTCCTCTGGCCAGCCCACTCCGGGCCCATAGTCCGTGGCGACTCCATTTCGATGGTCAGTGATCGTGCCTTGCAGAATGTAGACGATGCCCGGTCGGTCTTTATGGTTGTGAACCGGCCCGAAGACGCCTCCAGGCTCGATGGTCACCATACGCATTCGAAATTGGCGCCCTGCCATGCCCTCGATCTCAGGACCCAGGTCAACGGTGGCAAGTAACTTCACCGCCACACCTTTCGTCTCGGGTGCTACCTGTTCGCGACTCATCATGCTCTCCTCTCTGTACAAGCAGGGCCTGACTGTAAGTAAACACCCTAAAAGGCTAACCGGGTACCGTATCCTGACGCCAAGGGCCCATGAAACATTCCAGGCCGCGGCAATACGCGAGCTGCTCATGGAGCCGGTGTCTACGAGTCAGCTACATAACCGTCGCTGCCAAATGGATTCATGATCAATGTCCATCAGCGTGATCCCCCTTACTTCACCATGCCAAGCTGTTGCAGCAGGGTCAGGTTATCTTCGAGATGCCAGTTCTCGGCGATACGACCTTCGACGACGCGGTAGATGTCCGTCGCGATGAAGTCGATCGGCTGCCCTGTGCCCTGAACGCCCTTGAACTGGCCGGTAAAGTGACCGGTGAAACGCAAATGAGCGATGACCCGGTCGCCGACCACCATTATCTGTTCCACTTCGCACTGGATATCAGGAATCGCCGCGTGCATGGTTTTCGATGCCGCGATCGGCCCGGTGATGCCTTGGGGGCGACCTGGCGGCAGTGTCGAATCCTTGAAGTCGGGTGCCAGGGCGGCGCGAGCGAGCGCTTCGTCGCCGGTGGTCCAGAACGTGCCATAACGGCGTGCGGCCAGGATCTGTGCGTCGGCCTGCGCCTTCGCAAGGCTATGGTCGACGGTCACCGTGTGGGGCTGGACGAGCGGATCGGTCGCGGCGAAGACGGGGCCCGCCGTGATGGCGACCAGGGAAGAGAACAACCAGCAACGTGCGTGGGTCAGGCGTGCAACAGGGAAAAATGACATCAGGAGTCTCCAGTCGTTGATTGATGTCGCCATTCTGTGCAGGTCTCGTTTATTTGATAATTGACGTACTATTTGAATCACTTTCAAAAACTATCGAAATATCATGGACTACCTGGGCGACATCAGGCTGTTTGTCGAAGCCGCCAATCTGGGCGGATTATCGGCCGCCGGCCGCAAACTCGGACTATCCCCCGCTGCCGCGAGTGCGCGCCTGGTCAAGCTCGAGTCGGTGTTGCATACGCGCCTGTTCGAGCGCACGACACGCCACCTGCGCTTGACGGATGAGGGGCAGGCGTATTTGGCCTATTGTCAGCAGGCACTCCAGGCACTCGATGATGGCCATGCCTTCCTACAAGCCGGGAAAAGCGTCGTGGGGGGCAAGGTGCGAATTTCCGCAACCTCGGATTTCGGTCGAAACGTGCTGAAGAACTGGCTTGACCAGTTCAACACCCAATACCCCGAGGTGAAGTTCGCGTTAGTGCTGTCGGATTCGCTGTCGCATTTGTTGCAAGACGATATCGACCTCGCCATCCGATTTGGTGTGCCACCGGACAGTTCCTTCGTTGCCCGGCAGTTGGCCCCCAACCGGCGCGTGTTGTGCGCCTCGCCCCACTATCTTGCAAAGCATGACGCCCCCGAGCACCCACGGGATCTGGAGCGTTTCGACTGTATTGTCCTCAACTCTGTTGCCGGGCCGGCGAACGACTGGCGCTTCACCCGAAATGGCAAAGTTGAAAACTATACGGTCCCGCTCGCAAACGCTCGCGAGACGAATGACGGCGCGGTTGCTCGAGAATGGGCGGTTCACGGTTACGGCATTGCGATGAAATCGCTGTGGGATATTGGTGCAGACCTGCGAGCAGGACGCTTGAAGATCCTGTTGCCGGAGTGGCGAACTGCGGAGGCGCCGGTACATGCCCTGTATCAACGCAACCGGTACATGGCGCCCCGCGTACGTGCCCTACTCGATTTTCTGGTCGAGCGCTTTGCAGAAGAGTCCAGCCACCTGGACGACTACTTGAGCTGACAGCTACGCCAGATCAAGAACCTTCAAAAGGACTGCAAAGAGGATGTACAGCGACACCATCGATGCCAATAGCCAGCGCGAGATGATGCCCTTTCGGAACGCGAAGAACATGATGCCCACACCTATAAGGGTGATGATTGCTGCCAGAACCAGCGACGTGTCCAGCGCCCAAGGCGTAAAGAACAGCCCGAATGCAGTGGGCACTGTGGCTTGAATCATCATGGCGCCACTGATGTTGGCCAAGGCCAGTCGGTGTTTACCCTGCCGAACCCAAATGATCGCATTCAGCGTTTCAGGCAGCTCGGTGGCAATCGGGCTGAGCAACAGGGCCAGCAGTTGAGGGTGAATACCCAGCATGGGGCCCAGGGCATCGAGTTGTCCGACAAAGAAGTGCGAGGCCGCAAAGATAACCGCCAATGCAATAAGCGTTTGAATCACTGCCGCGAAGGTCGACGGAGTCGCTTTGCCTGGCGCAAGTTTCAGGGGCTCGAGTTCATGCTCTTCTTCATCCTGCTCACCGCGCATTTCCTTCCAGAAATACGCCGCATAGGCCGCCAGGAAAAGAACACCCAACCAAGGTTTGTAGGCGAACACGACAAGACCGAGCGCAATCTTTGCAATGAAGATTGCGAGGAACCATCCTTGATCACGGCTGAGCCGCTTGAAGTCCTGACGGATGGCCTCGGTATTCGCCAGGCGCTGACGACACAGCAAGAGTGTTACACCGACTACCGCATAGGCGATCGTCGCCAAAACCAGAGGGCCGCCGAGTGCAGCACCGACGCCGAGGGATTTCTGCTCTGGCGTGTCGCCAAACACAACGGCAATAAACGTGATGACGCTTTCCGGTAATGCCGTACCAAAGGCCGCCAGAATGGAACCCGTGGCTTGTTGCCCGACCGCAAGTTTGCGACCGACCCACTCGATGCCATTAACGAAGTATTCACAAGCCAGATAGATGACAACTGCGGAGCCCAACAGCAACGCAAACGTCATGGGCATTGAATGCATAAGGAAACCTGAGGGGCCGGACACAAGAGCCAATGGTTCAGACACCCGCGTCCGACCCACAGACAGGTGTCTTCACCAATGGTCTTGCCAAGTCATATGACCGGTCACGCCATGGCTTGCGAGCCAAGTATGTTGACGTGACCCCTTCCGAAAACGAAGGCGGCTACTCCCCAAGGGAGCGGCGATCCTAAAGACCAGGTACTAATGCGTCAACGACTTAGTTGCGAGTTTTCAAATTCAGGAGTTCATTGTTTTATGTCAGGCCCATATATAGCTAGAGCAGGCGGTACTTTAAATGCTTGATACAAGCACTTGTAACATTCCATGTCTAAAAAGAGCTTCAGCAGCAATTTCTGAATGAACGCTGAACACTATCCATCGAGTGGGTTACAGCAAAAGCAATCCCTCTTATTCTTGTTCCGGAAGTAATCCTTCAGGGGGTTATCAAACATTCTTTAATGGCAGTTATTGTTCAGGAGGCAATTAAACAGCAGCAAACTCACACCGGCGTTGCCCGACTCCAGATCGGCACCGCCCTGGTTTATTTAATGTTGCAGTATCTCGTTCGGCGAGGCTCCTGTACAAACACAGGTCACTGATCTGACGACGTCGAGAGACGCCCAAGGTTAAGACAGGCTCTATCGGATTAAGGTTTAGCCCAAGTGACTTCCGGCCAACATGGCCCGGATACGTTGTACAGTGCCAAAACCTAGACGTGGAGATCGCTTTCTGCACTCTCTTCTCTGGTTTACGCCCCTATGTGAGATCTGTTTGTGGTCAAAACAGCTACGGGGACTACCTCAAATGTCAATGGCAAGCGCTACCCCTTCCACCTTCAAGGACATCCGCCTGAAAGACACAGTAGTGTCTTACATGAGCCCTCTGCTCATCACCGTGACCGGCAACATGACGGTCAACCTGGCCAGGGAACATCTGCTCAAGCAACTACCGGACGATGATATTCCGGCCCACATCTTTGTCACCGACCCGCGCAGCGCTTTGCATGGTCAGCTGTCGGTGAAAACACTGCTTACGGAGAAAAACACCGACCTTTGCGTCCGCGATCTGATGCTGCCCATCCGCTTTTCGGTTTCGCCGAATCAGCTCCGGCACGATGTTGCGCCCGAGCTGATCGAGAAAGGCGTGGACATCGTTCCCGTGGTCAGCGAAGGCCGGCTATTGGGCGTGCTGTATGAAAAAGAAATCGCGACGCTGATTCAGGATGAAGGCACCGACGACGCTCAACGCCAGGGTGCCAGCCTGCCGCTGGAAACGCCCTACCTCAGCACCAGCCCGTGGAGTTTGTGGAAAAAGCGCTTGCCGTGGCTACTGCTGCTATTTCTCGCCGAAGCCTACACCAGCACCATCTTGCAGGTATTTGAAGAGCAACTCGAAGCCGCCATTGCCCTGGCCTTCTTCATTCCCCTGCTGATCGGCACTGGCGGCAACAGCGGCACCCAGATCACCTCCACGCTGGTACGGGCCATGGCCCTGGGCGAAGTCAGCCTGCGCAATGTCGGCACGGTGCTGCGCAAGGAAGTGACCACTTCCTTCATGATCGCACTGGCCATCGGTGTCGTGGCGTGGATCCGGGCGTGGATGCTCGGAGTGGGATCGGAAATCGCCATGGTGGTCTGCCTGACGCTGGTCGCCATCACCATCTGGAGCGCCGTTGTCTCATCGATCATCCCGATGCTGTTAAGAAAACTGCGCATTGATCCGGCAGTGGTCTCCGCCCCCTTCATCGCGACCTTTATCGACGGTACCGGCCTGGTGATCTATTTCAACATCGCCAAAATGGTGATGACCGACCTGCCGGCTTAAGCCACTCACCAGACAGCCCCGAGTCACCAGATGCCGGGGCCGTCTTGTTTTTGAAAAAAATGGCGGAAGGCAGCAGGAGTCGAACCTGCCCGGGAACGGCTGCCGTCCCCAACCGGGTTTGAAGCCCGGCCGCGCCACCGGACGCGATTACCTTCCTTGATGTCAGCTCTCGGGGCGCTGCGCCAGGGCATTGTCCGCACGGATGCAACGCTGGTCGCCAAGCCTGCGGGTCAAGCCGATCCGGTCGAAGAACTCGAGTATCTGGATGCAGCGCTTGCGGCCGATCCCTACCCTGTCGCGAAACGCCGCCACCTGAATCAACGAATGGTTGTCGACCAGTTGCATCAGCATAGCCGCCAGTTGGTGCACCGACGCGTCGAGGTAAAACAAGTCACGGACGACCTGGTGAACCAGCCCTAATCTCGCCATTTTGCGCAGCAGCAAGCGCACCGCAGCTTCGTCACGGCCAATGGCGCTGGCCAGGTTGCGCACCCAGGGTGGATCGAAGCCAGCTTGCTCGAACAATGGCCGCAATTGCTGCCACATGGCCTCGTCTTCTTCACTCAGTCGCACCTGGTGTTCGGGTAAGTGCAACCACGGCCCACTGACGGCAATGGCACCGCTGGACAGCAGTTCGTCGAGCAGGCTGATGAACGTTGGTCGGTCCAGCGACATGGCCGAAAACCGCCGCAAGCGATCCCGGTCCGGGCCCAGCTCATCCGGTTCAAGTTGATGAAAGTGCGCCAGATGCTCCAGCAACGAGACTTTCAGCGCCTCCCAGCGTTCGGTGTTGAACAATAACGGACCTTGGCGCGTGGCAATGACACGGACATCCGCCGGCAAATGCCAGGTGCTGCGCAGGCGATTGAACTGGCGCTCCAGGCGCACTGGGTCAAGCCCGGCGTCACTATTGGCCAGCAGCACTGGCAGTATTTGCTCCAGGCTTTCGCCAGTGGCCAGCGCTTGCAACTGCATCAGCCTGGCCGGACTGCGACGTTGGCGGGCCGGGGCAAACGGATCGAGCACCTGTCCGCCGCCGAGGGTCCGTCGGGCGCTCTGGTCACGCAGCACCAGACGGTCGCCATGCACCGCCTGCAACGGCGCGTTCAGCAACAACTGCGCGAACATCCGCGTCCCCGGTTCCAGGCGTGTGCCCTCCAGCAAGGCGACCCGGGCGGTGACATCCTGAGTGCCCAGATGCACGTGCACCGGGCTGAAATGTTCGAAAGCGCGTGGTTCGCTGGCCAGCAACTGCATCTCGATGTCCAGGCGCTGCGTGGGTGCGAATAGCCACTCGGCCAGCAACCAGTCACCGCGATGGATCTGTTCCAGGGCCAGGCGTTCGGCACTCAGGTTCAACGCCACCCGCTGCCCGCCCCACGCCTCGACGACCGCATGATTCTGCGCATGCAAACTCCGCACTCGTACAGGCTTGCCTGTCTGGCCCAGCAGGAGTGTGTCGCCGACCCTCACCTGCCCGGCCAGCGCTGTGCCGGTGACCACAATGCCGGCGCCAGCGACGCTGAAAGCGCGGTCGATTGCCAGACGAAATCCTCCGCTGGCGCTACGCTGCCGGACCTCATGCTGGGCGGCCAACAATGCCTGGCGCAGGGCTTCAACGCCCTCCCCGGTCAGGCTCGACACGGCGAACTGTGGCGCGCCGCAATACGGCCCCGGCGCCAGCAACGCGGCGACCTGGGCGTGTACCGACTGCACCCGTGCCGGCTCGACCCGGTCGATTTTGCTGATCACCACCAGCGCTCGTGGAATCCCCAGTAGTTCGACAATCGCCAAGTGCTCACGAGTCTGGGGCATGACCCCGTCATCGGCGGCCACCACCAGTAGCACCAGATCAATGCCCTGGGCGCCGGCGAGCATGTTGTGAATGAAGCGCTCGTGACCCGGGACGTCGATAAAACCGGTCATCTCCGCACCAGGTTCCAGCGGCGCATAAAGGAAACCCAGGTCGATGGTGATACCGCGTTCTCGTTCTTCCCGATGGCGATCGCCGGCCTGTCCCGTCAGGGCCTTGAGCAAGGCCGTTTTACCGTGGTCAACGTGTCCTGCGGTGCCGACAATCACCTTGCCTCCCCCGCTCCTTGCAGCAGGTCGAGTTGAGCGAGCCAGGCCGCTTCGTCGTCCAGTTGGCGCAGATCCAGCCACAGCGCATCGTCGTCGATGCGACCGAGCACCGGAATGGGCAAGGCTCGAAAAGCCGCTTCCAGGCCATGCAGTTGCCGCCCACGCAAGCGTTTGGACACCTGCGGACGCAGACACAACGCGGCGCTTGGCAAGCGCGCAATCGGTTGGCTACCGCTGCCGATCATGCCCAGCGCCGGCAGCGCCGCTACTGCCCAGCCGTCGCCCAATACACGCGCCAGCAGCGGACACAGGCGTTCGGCCTGAGCGAGGATATCGGCTTGCGGGCGGGTGAGCAGGCGCAGGCTGGGCAAGCGCTCGGCCAATCGATCGGGGTCGCGGTACAGACCCAGCACGGCTTCGAGGGCGGCCAGGGTCAGCTTGTCTACACGCAACGCCCGCTTGAGCGGATTCTTCTTGATCCGGGCGATCAGCTCCTTGCGACCGACGATCAATCCGGCCTGAGGACCACCGAGCAACTTGTCACCGCTGAAGGTGACGATATCGGCCCCGTCGACCAGCGCCTGGCGCACTGTCGGTTCGGCGGGCAGGCCCCAGCGGGTCAGGTCCAGCAGACTGCCGCTGCCCAGATCTTCCAGCAATGGCAGTCCGTGTCGATGGGCCAGTTGCGCCAGTTCGGCGGTCGGCACCTGGGCCGTAAAGCCCTGAATGCTGTAATTGCTCGCGTGTACGCGCATCAACAAGCCGCTGCGCGGGCCGATGGCGGCTTCGTAGTCGCGGGGATGGGTGCGGTTGGTGGTGCCGACTTCATGCAGTCTGACCCCGGCCCGCGCCATGATGTCGGGGATGCGGAATGCCCCGCCGATCTCGATCAGCTCGCCGCGGGAGATGATGCCCTCTTTGCGCGCGCCCAGGCTGTTGAGCGCGAGCAACACGGCGGCGGCATTGTTGTTGACCACCGTCACCGCCTCGGCACCGGTCAGCTCGCGTATCAGGCCTTCAATCAGATCATCACGATCACCACGCTTGCCACTTGCCAGGTCGAATTCCAGATTGAGCGGGTAGCGGGCAGCCTGTTGCACCGCCTCGATCGCTTCCTCCGGCAACAGTGCCCGACCGAGGTTGGTATGCAGTACCGTTCCGGTGAGGTTGAACACTCGCCGTACCCGACTGCGGTACTGGTTTGCCAGGCGCTCGCCGGCCCTCCCCGCCAATACCTGAGCCGTGAGTTCAATGGCGTCAAGCTGACCTAGTTGAACCGGTTCACGCACATCGTCGAGCAACTGCCGGAGGGTGGCGAGCAAGGCGTTGCGGCCATAACGTTCAGCCAGCGGCTGGCAGGCGGCGTTGCGCAACAGGCTATCGATGGAAGGTAAACGCGCGGGGACGCTGGCAAGTTTTGCGGGCATCAAGGGGGCTCCCTGAAACGGTTGGCCGTCGCGGGAGTGGAATGAAACAGGCTCCGGTCCCGGAAACCTGAGTGTAGCCGCTGTGATCAATCTCCCCCGGGCGCCAGCATCAGGTTCGGTGCCAGCCGCTGGTAGCCTTCCAGGTCCAGGCGCATGTCCAGCGTCAAGCTGGCGAGGTCCGCCGAGAGCGCTTCGGCGTCAGCGTCGTTTTCCAGGTACAGCAGTTTCAGGTAACTGTTGCAGCCGGGGCAGATTTCAGCTCGCAGTGGCGCCTGGCTGGCCGTATGCCGATCATCCTCGAAACTGACGTATTTGAGCCCCTTGCTCTGCTCGCAATAGACGCACTTGACCCGCACCACGTGCCATTCGCAGGCACACAGCGAACACACCAGGTAACGCAGCCCGTTGTATTTACCCCGTTGGTGAATCACTCCGGCCATGGCCGGCGAACCACAGGCCGGGCATTGGCCAAGGCTGGCGCACGGCTTCAGTTCACTAACCGGCATGCTGAGTAACCAGTGACTCCATGCCGCCTGCAAGGCCGCACCGAGAAATGGCACCAGCGCCGCCGGCAGCCCTGCATACTGGCCGCTGAGCAAGGCAATCGCCCAGACCTTGCGCTGCCCGACGCTGGCGGTGTTCAAGGTGGCCACGGCACTTTTCACTGCCGAACGCGGCGGTGCCTGGTAACGCCGCAGCAGGGTTTCCAGGTACGGCAGCCAGCCGTCTTCGCGTACCAGACTGTCGGCGGCCAGCGGCGGCAAGCCATGTTCCTGGCACAACAACAGACGTTCAGGGTTCGGCGCCGGGGCCAGCGGTGGCTCGTCCAACAGGCTTTGCTGGACGTGACACAAATCGGCCACCAGCCGCAGGAAATCAGCCAGCGGATGCCCATTGGCCAATCGCTCCAGGCGCATCGCACGCAAGGTGAACAGGTTGGGCGGCGGCAGGCGCAGGAACGGCGGTGTGCTCGCCGCCGCCTCGATTTGTCCGGGCTCGAGTATCGTGCTCAAGGCATCATCCTTTCTTGCTTATCTGGCTGTCAGGGTTCTCGTCGTGCGTCACCTCGCGGTACCAGAGCGCATGATGTTTCTTCGCCCAGGCACGGCTGACCCCGCCATGCAGCATTGCGCTGACCGAGCCCTTGATCCAGAGGCCGGCGTAGATGTGCACGATGATACTCAGCACCAGCACGAACGCCGCCAGGGCATGCAACAGCATCGCCAGGCGAATCGAGGTGATGCCGAAGTATTGGCTGAAATAGGCCCGCCAGATCACCACACCGCTCAGCAGCAATATCAGCATGCAGGCCAGCAAGGTCCAGAACAGCAGCTTCTGCCCGGGGTTGTACTTGCCGATGGGCGGTACGCCTTCCTCCTCATTGCGCATCACCCGGTTGACCCGTTTGAGCCACAGGCGGTCGTTGGCAATAAAGACATTGGCCCGCCAGAAGCTGATCACCAACCCCAGGAAAAACACGAACATCAGCACGCCCATGAAGGGGTGCAGGATGCGCGTCCACGGCCCGCCGCCAAACAACTCGCTGAGCCAGAACAGCGACGGGTGGAACAGTGCCAGACCCGACAGGGCCGCCATGAAAAACAGAATCGCTACCAGCCAGTGGTTGGTGCGTTGGTTGGCGTTGTAGCGCAGGATCGTTTTGTCTTTCATGGTCGCCTGTCCTCCTGCGATCCTGGCGTGTTCGGGTCATAGACATGCACTGTCGGGTCGACTTCATGCACGCTGGAATCCTTGCCAGGTGGATGCTCGTCTTCCTCGACGCGCTGCGGGCCGATACGCACATAATGGAAGAATCCCGCCAGCACCGCGGCGCCCATGGCCAGCAACGCCAGTGGTTTGCTCATGCCTTTCCACAGCCCGACCAATGGACTGATGACGGGCTGGTTCGGCAAGCCGGCGTACAGCGATGGCTGGTCGGCGTGATGCAGGACGTACATCACATGCGTGCCACCGACGCCGGCGGGATCGTACAGGCCGGCGTTGTCGAAGCCCCGTGACTTGAGGTCGACGATGCGCTCGGCGGCGTGTTCTTTCATGTCCTCCTTGCTGCCGAACACGATGGCCCCGGTCGGGCAGGTCTTGACGCACGCCGGTTCCAGCCCGACCGCCACCCGGTCCGAACACAGCGTGCACTTGTAAGCCTTGTGGTCTTTGCGTGAAATGCGCGGAATGTTGAAGGGGCAGCCGGTGATGCAATAACCGCAGCCGATGCAATGGTCCTGATCGAAGTCGACGATGCCATTGGCGTGCTTGATGATCGCCCCCGGACTCGGACACGCCGCGAGGCAGCCAGGTTCAGCGCAGTGCATGCAGCCGTCCTTGCGGATCAGCCATTCGAGGTTGCCGGCATCGGTTTCGTGCTCGGTGAAGCGCATCAGGGTCCAGGTTTCGGCGCTGAGGTCCTGCGGGTTGTCATAGGTTCCATGGTTGTGGCCGACCTCGTCGCGCAATTCATTCCATTCCGAACAGGCGACCTGGCAGGCCTTGCAACCGATGCACTTGGTGGTATCGATGAGTTTGGCGACTTCTTCCTGTTGACGTACCGAAGGCGGCAAGGTGGTGGTGGCCGAACGGGCAATGATGTCTTGGTTGGCCATCAGATTTTCTCCACATTGACCAGGAACGACTTGGATTCCGGGGTCTGTGTATTGCCGTCACCGAGGAACGGCACCAGGGTGTTTGTCAGGTAGCCATGCCGGGTTGCCCCGGTGAACCCCCAGTGCAACGGAATGCCGATATGGTGCACGGTCTGGTTGTTGACCTGCAGCGGACGAATCCGCTTGGTCACCACCGCCACCGCCTCGATATGCCCGCGCTTGGAGCTGACCCTTACCCGATCGCCTGGGGCAATCCCCTTTTCCTTGGCCAGGGCTTCACCAATCTCGACGAACTGCTCGGGCTGGGTGATGGCATTGATCGGGCAATGCTTGGTCCAGAAGTGGAAGTGCTCGGTGAGCCGGTAGCTCGTGGCGGCATAGGGGAAATCCTTCGCCGTCCCGAGCGAGTCCCAGACCGAATCGAAGATGCGCCCGGCCGGGTTGCTGGTCGCCTTCTTGTTGGTGGGATGCAGCGGGTTGATGCCGATAGGCGTTTCGAACGGTTCGTAATGTTCCGGGAAGGGACCTTCGTTCATCTTGTCGAGGGCGAAGAAACGCGCCACCCCTTCGGGGTTCATGATGAACGGGTTCATACCCGCTTCCGGCGGAACGTCGGCCTTGTAGTCAGGCACATCGGTGCCGCCCCAGGTCTTGCCGTTCCACCACACCAGGCGTTTTTTCGGATCCCAGGGTTGGCCTTTCGGGTCGGCCGAGGCGCGGTTGTAGAGAATGCGCCGGTTCATCGGCCAGGCCCAGGCCCATCCCAGATTCTGCTTCATCCCGAAAGGGTCGCTGTTGTCGCGGCGGGCCATCTGGTTGCCCTGCTCGGTCCAGCTACCGCAGAAGATCCAGCAGCCCGACGCCGTGCTGCCGTCGTCCTTGAGCTGGCCAAAACTGGATAGCTGCTGCCCGGCCTTGAGCGTCACTCCCGTAGCGTCGGTGACATCGGCAACCGCGTAGCCGTTGAACTCCTTGGCAAGCTCTTCCGGTGTCGGATCGTCAGGCACCTTGTAGGGCCAGCTGAGCTTGAGAATCGGCTCGGCGAAAGTCCCGCCGTTGGCCTGGTAGCGCTGACGCAAACGGATGAACAGCTCGCTCATGATCTTGATGTCGGTGCGTGCTTGTCCCGGGCCATTGGCGCCCTTCCAATGCCATTGCAGCCAACGGCCGCTGTTGACCAGCGAGCCGTCTTCTTCAGCGAAGCAGGTGGTGGGCAGGCGGATGACTTCAGTCTGTATTCCGGCCGTTTCGACATCGTTGTAAGGCCCGACATTACGCCAGAATTCCGAGGTCTCAGTGGCGAGCGGGTCCATCACCACCAGCCACTTGAGTTTGGCCAGCGCGGCCATCACCCGGTTCTTGTCGGGCAAGGCAGCGATAGGATTGAAGCCCTGGCAGACGTAGCCGTTGACCTGCCCGCTGGACATCATGTCGAACACTTTGAGGATGTCGTAACCGGGGATATCGAGCTTCGGCAGCCAGTCGTAGCCCCAGTGGTTGTCGGCGGTGGCATTGGCGCCGTACCAGGCCTTCATCAGGCTGACGTGGAACTTGCCGTAGTTCTGCCAGTAGGACAATTGCCCGGGCCGCAACGGTTTGAGCGCACGCTTGGCAATGTACGCGTCGTAGTCCTGTTCGGCATCGCCCGGCAAGGTCAGGTAGCCGGGCAGCAGGTTCGACAGCAACCCAAGGTCGGTCAGGCCCTGGATGTTGGAGTGCCCGCGCAGGGCATTGACGCCCCCACCCGGCATGCCGACGTTGCCCAACAGCAACTGCACCATGGCTGCGCTGCGAATCATCTGCGATCCGGTGGAATGCTGGGTCCAGCCCAGCGCATAGAGAATCGTCATGGTCTTGCCCGGTTGCGAGCAGGTGGCGATCTCTTCCCAGATCTTTTGCAGGGCATCTTGCGGCATGCCGCAGATCTGGCTGGTCAGCTCCAGGGTGTAGCGGCTGTAATGCTGCTTCATCAGTTGGTAGACGCAACGCGGGTGCATCAGGGACGGGTCGACTTTGGCGAAACCGTCCTCGCCGATTTCATAGCCCCAGCTCGACTTGTCGCTGTAGGTACGCTTGGTCGCGTCGTAGCCGGTAAACAGCCCGTCCTCGAATCCATAGCTGTCCTTGACGATGAACGCCACGTCCGTATAGGCGTGCACGTACTCGTGCTGGATCTTGTTTTCAGTAAGCAAATAGTTGATCAGACCGCCCATGAAGGCGATGTCGGTGCCGGTGCGGATCGGTGCGTAATAGTCGGCCACCGAGGCGGTACGGGTGAAGCGCGGGTCGACCACGATCAATCGCGCCTGGTTGTGCGCTTTCGCTTCGGTCACCCATTTAAAGCCACAGGGGTGGGCTTCAGCGGCATTGCCGCCCATGACCAGGACCAGATTCGCGTTGGCGATATCGGTCCAGTGGTTGGTCATCGCACCTCGGCCATACGTTGGGGCAAGACTTGCCACCGTAGGGCCATGTCAGACACGTGCCTGGTTATCGAACCCCAGCATGCCCAGACTGCGAACGACCTTGTGGGTCATGTAACCGGCTTCGTTGGAGGACGCCGAGGCGGCGAGAAAACCCGTCGTCAGCCAACGGTTGACCGTTTGGCCCTTGGCATTCTTCTCGATGAAGTTGGCATCACGGTCGGCCTTCATCAGGTCGGCGATGCGATCCAGCGCTTCATCCCACGACACCCGCGTCCACTCCTTGCTGCCCGGCTTGCGCACCTGCGGATATTGCAGCCGGCTGGGGCTATGGACGAAGTCCAGCAGGCCTGCGCCTTTAGGGCACAGCGTGCCGCGATTGACCGGGTGGTCGGCATCCCCTTCGATGTGGATGATGCTCTGATTGACGTTCTTGGCCGCATCGCCCTGGCTGTACATGATCAAGCCGCAACCCACCGAACAGTAGGGGCAGGTATTGCGGGTTTCATGGGTATGGGCCAGCTTGAAGTGGCGGACTTGCTCGGCGAAGGCTGGCGCGGGTGCCATACCCAGCGCGGCCAGGCTGGAGCCTCCAAGGCCGATAGCGGCGACCTTGAAGAACTGACGACGGTTGAGGTCCATCGTGCGCTCCTGATCAGGTGGAGTTACCCGGAACGTGCCCGGGAAATCTTGGACGAACACGGTGACTTAACGACGGCCGCCGACACTTGAAACTATAGTCAAGATTGCACCGGATGTAGCGAAACCCGGTCATCGGCGGTGTACTCAGAGCTCCGGCGCGTCATTGCCTCTTTTCCCGATCACATCATCCACCCAGCTCATCGCCGCAATGACCGTCGGGAAGCCGATCGTGCTGGTCAAGGCGATCAGTGCGTGATGGATCTCCTCAGTCGTCGCCCCGGCTGCCAGTGCCCGTCGGGTATGACTGTGCACGGCGCCTTCCGAGCGGATGGCCGCCGCGGCACCGAGCTGAATCAGTTGGACGGTTTTCTCTTCCAGCGGCCCGGCATGATGCACCGCTGTACCCAGGGCCTCCAAGGCACTGAAGTAATCAGGATATAGATGCTTGAGACGTTGGTACGTGTACGGGTTGTGGCTGTTCTTGTTGTCCATCGTTGTCTCCTCGTGTGACGGTTCGATTCAGTTCTGGTCCTTCACTTCAGACAGCGCTCTACAAGCTCTTCGGCGCTGGTGACCGGTGGCTCGCAGGTGCGGTTTCGGCAGACATAGGCGCTGGTTTGTCCCGCGAGCGCATGCCGGCCCCCGCCGATGGGCACATCCTCGGCAAAGGCCAGGACGCGTGCCGGCAGGTAGCGGCGCTGCAACTTCGCGACCAAGGCGCTGGCGGCGGAACGCTCGCCGGCAATGACGATGCTGATCGGGCCACGTTGCATCCAGTCCTGTGCCGCCAGCAGATGGGCGAAACCGAAGGGATTCTGCGCGGCTGCGGCGCGGTACATCGCCAAGACCTGCTCGGCGCGTTCGCGGTAAAGCTCGCGGTCGGTCAGCTCGAAGAGCCGCAGAAAAGCCAACACGCAGGACGAAGTTCCTGACGGCCAGGCACTGTCGTGCGGTGCCCGAGGCCTGTGCACCAGCGGCTCGCCATCGCTGGGGGTGAAGTAAAGTCCGTCCTCCCAGAACTTGTCGAGGACCACCTCAACCAGTTGTGTGGCGCGTTCGACATAACGATTATCGAAGTCGCACTCGTAGAGATCGATCAAGGCGTTGGCGAGGAAGGCGTAGTCTTCAAGGAAGCCTGGAACCTTCGCCGTGCCCTCCCGCCAGGCCCGGTACAGGCTACCTTCGGGCGTCGAGAGTCGGTCCAGAATGAAATCGGCGGCGCGCCTCGCGGCGTCCAGATACGTTGTGGTTCCGGTCGCCTGATAAGCCGCGCAGAGACCCTGGATCATTAACGCGTTCCAGCTGGTGAGGATGTTCTCGTCGCGCCCCGGACGAATACGCTGGGCACGCGCCAGCAATAACCTGTCGCGCAGGCCCTTGAGCTCTAGTTCCTGCACCGCGTCCAGTGCGACTGCGCGGTGCAGCACCGTGCTGCCATGCTCGAAGTTACCGTTGGCGGTGACGCCGTAAGCCCGGCAGGCCAGCCCGGCATCCGGCTCGCCGAGCGCGGCCTGCACTTGAGCGAGTGTCCACACGTAGAACTTGCCCTCTTCGCCCTCGCTGTCAGCGTCTTCACTGGCGTAGAAACCGCCGTCAGGGTGAGTCATGTCACGCAGGATGTAGTCGATGGTTTCCTCGAACACGCGCCGCCAGGCAGGCTTGCCGGTCTCGCGATAGGCGTCGGCATAGAGCTTCACGAGCTGGCCGTTGTCGTAGAGCATCTTTTCAAAATGAGGGACGGCCCAGCGTTCATCCACACAGTAACGAGCAAAACCGCCGCCGAGGTGATCGTAGAGCCCGCCGGCGGCCATATGATCAAGGGTCAGCTCCACCGAATGCAGCAGATCCGGTTCGTGCAGACGCTGATAGACGCGCAGGACCAGATCATGGCAGGCCGGGTTGGGAAATTTCGGAGCGTTGCCCAGGCCGCCGTTCACCGGGTCGGTGTTTCGGGCAAACAATCGGGCAGCGGCAGCCGGCTGGTCAGGCTCCAGCGGTGTATCGCCCTCCAGCATTGACGCCTCCAGCGTGCGGTAACCTTGAAGGAACTGCTTGACGTTCTGTTGCAGCGCCGCGCGGTTGTTCTGCCAGGCATCGCTCAGACCGAGCAGCAGTTGAGCGAAGCCTGGCCGACCATAACCGTCGTCTGGCGGAAAGTAGGTGCCGCCGAAGAACGGCTCGCGCTCGGCAGTCAGGAACACCGTTAACGGCCAGCCGCCGCCCTGCCCCATCATTTGCACGACTTGTTGATAGATGTCGTCGAGGTCAGGCCGTTCCTGGCGGTCGACTTTGATATTGATGAAGCGCTCGTTCATCAGGCGCGCGGTCTCGGGGTTCTCGAACGACTCGTGGGCCATCACATGACACCAGTGGCAGGCGGCATAACCCAGCGACAAGTGGATGGGCTTGTCCTCGTCGCGCGCGCGGCGGAACGCTTCCTCGCCCCACGGATACCAATCGACGGGGTTCTCTGCATGCTGGCGCAGATAGGGCGAAGTCTCTTTGGCGAGTCGATTGCTCATGGCTGGCTCCTCACGCCGGGTTCCTCAGAACAGCCCCAACTGCAAGCGCGCTGCCTCGGACATGCGGCTTTGATCCCATGGCGGGTCCCAGACGATCTCGACCTCGACCTCGCTGACTCCAGGGATACTCTGGACCTTGGTATACGCCTCCTCTTTGAGTACGTCGCCCATTCCGCAACCGGGCGCGGTCATGGACATCTTGATCTCGACTCGCTGGCCGCCGTCGGCAAGCAAACGGGTTTCACATTGGTAAATGAGCCCGAGATCGACCACGTTGACCGGGATCTCCGGGTCGTAGACGGTGCGCAGCATGTCGAGCACCTGCTGGATGTCGAACCCGCCACTGCTCGCCTGAGGCTGCTCCTGCTGCTGAGCATCCCGCCCCAACGCATCGGCGTCAGCGGCGGCGATCCGTGCCAGCCGGCCCCTGGAGATTTGCACCGTGAAGCTGCCACCGAGCGCCTGGGTCACCACTACCTGCTCGCCACGACCCAGTTGCAGTCGCTCCCCGCCCGGAATCAGGGTCACTGCGCAGTCGCGCGTGAGCTCGATCGGTTGCAGGTAGCCCGGTTTATTCGGGTTATCGAAATGGAAGCCGGCGCCATGCAGGTCATACTCGAAATCGACGGACAAGCCATCCGCGCGCTCTGCGCTCGCGGGATCGAGCAACAGCTTGATGCCGTCTGCCTCGACCGTGATGTCACCTTCGGCAGCGCGCTCAAAGAAAAACTCATGCGCGAAATGCTCGTCGATCCTGAGCCGCACGCCGCGCACATGGCCGTCCGCCAGGGCATCGAGCAAGACTTTGCGTGCCGGTTCGCGCAGGTGAATACGCGGGATTGGTAATGTGGCTGCCATGGCTGATTACTCCGTCGTGACCTGCGAGGCGCCACCTTCGAGTGCGCTACGCAGCGTGTGCCAGGCCAGAGTGGCGCACTTGACCCGCACCGGAAACTCCCAAACGCCTGAAAGCACCGCGAGTTTCCCGAGCTCTGCGGGTGTCACCCGGGCGTTTGGCCCTTCGGTGAGCAACGTATGCACCCGGGCAAAAAGTGCCTGCGCCTCCTCCGGTTTTTTGCCCTTCACCGCCAGCGTCATCAGGGATGCCGAGGCCTGGGAGATGGCACAGCCAACCCCCTGAAAGCTGATGTCCTCGATCACCCCATTTGCAAGCTTGATATAAATCTTCAGTTGATCGCCGCACAACGGATTAAAACCCTCCGCCGTACAGGTCGCGTCCGCAAGCGGGTGAAAGTTACGCGGCCGCTTGCCGTGGTCGATGATCACGTCCTGGTAGAGGTCGCGCAGTTCGTCGCTACTCATCGGAACACCTCCTGAACCTTGGCCAGCCCCGCCACCAGCGCATCGATATCCTGCTCGGTGCTGTAGCAGCCGAGCGAAGCGCGAGCCGTGGCGGGCACGCCGAAACGGTTCATCAAGGGTTGTGCGCAGTGGTGCCCGGTGCGAATCGCGATCCCTTCGCGGTCAAGGATAGTGCCGATATCGTGCGGGTGGATGCCGTCGAGGACAAACGAGAGAACGCCGACCTTCTCCGCTGCCGTACCGATCAGCCGCAGGCCGGGCACCGTTGCCAACGCCTTGGTGGCGTAGGCCTGCACGGCCTGCTCGTGAGCCGCAATCGCCTCCGGTCCCAGCTCAGCGAGAAAGTCGATCGCCGCACCAAGGCCGATAGCGCCGGCCATGTTCGGCGTTCCTGCTTCAAACTTGTACGGCGGTTTGTTGTAGACGGTCTTCTCGAAGCTGACCGAGAGAATCATGTCGCCGCCGCCCTGATACGGCGGCATGCTTTCGAGCAGCTCGTGACGGCCGTAGAGCACGCCGATGCCGGTGGGGCCGTACATCTTGTGGCCTGACAGCGCATAAAAGTCACAGCCCAGTGCTCGGACGTCGACCTTCAGGTGCGGAGCTGCCTGGGCGCCGTCGACCAGCACGCGTACGCCCCGCGCATGGGCGAGTTCGACAATGCGCCGGATCGGGTTGATGGTGCCGAGCACATTGGAGACATGAGTGACGGCCAGCAGCCGGGTCCTGGGCCCGATCAACCGTTCCAGCTCATCGAGCAGCAGTTCGCCGGCGTCGTTGATCGGTGCCACGCGCAGCCGCGCGCCAGTCTGCTCGCAGAGCATCTGCCAAGGCACGATATTCGAATGGTGTTCCATGGCCGTGATCAGCACCTCGTCGCCTGCGCGGAGCTGAGTCTTGCCATATGTTTGCGCCACGAGATTGACCGCTTCAGTCGTGCCGCGGACGAAGACGATCTCTTCGACGGACTCGGCATTGAGGAAGCCCTGGACCTTGGCCCGAGCCTTTTCATACTCCTCGGTGGCGCGCACCGAAAGATAATGCACACCGCGGTGCACATTGGCGTTTTCCTTTGAAAAGAAGTGCGACATGGCGTCGATGACCGCCTGCGGCTTCTGGCTGGTCGCGGCACTGTCGAGGTAAATCAGCGGCTTGCCGTAGATCGTCTCCGCGAGGATCGGGAACGCCTGGCGCACACGTTCGACGTCGTAGCCTGGCGTAAGGTGGAGCGGTTTCGATAGCCCCTGAAGGCGGTTTTCGAGGTCGCTCATGCCGACACCTCCCGCCCACGCAATTGCGCGGTGACCAGTCGTTGTACATGTTCGCGCAACGGCTCCAGCTCAATGAGCTCGAGCATCTCGCTGACAAACGCAAAGGTCAGCAGTGACCGCGCTGCCGCCAGCGGAATCCCCCGTGAGCGCAGGTAGAAAATAGCCTGCTCATCCAGTTGGCCGACGGCGGCACCGTGAGCGCACTTGACGTCATCGGCGAAGATCTCCAGCCGAGGCTGAGAGTTGACCTGGGCCGACGTCGACAACAGCAGATTCTTGTTGGTCTGGCTGGCATCGGTCTTCATCGCTCCCGGACGCACGATGATCCGTCCGTCAAAGATTCCATGCCCATGATCATCGATCACGCCTTTATAGCGTTCGCGGCTGGTGCAACGCGGGGCCCGATGCTCGATGGTGGTCTGGTTGTCCAGGTGCTGCTGGCCTCGCGGCAGGTACAGACCGTTCAGGGCGACTTCGGCGCCTGGACCTTCGAGTACAACGCGCAGTTCCTGCCGTGCCAGTTTCGAACCCAGTGCCAGGGAATGCGCTGTGAAGTGACTGCCCTGAGCCTGGCGCACGCTGAGCAGCGCGACATGGAAGGCCGCCGTGCTCTCGTTCTGCAGCGTGTAGTGTTCAAGCGTAGCGTCGGCGTCGAGCAGCACCTCGCTGACTGCGTTACTCAGGTAGACCTCGCCCTCGCTGCCGACGTGGCTTTCCACCAGAGTTGCCCGGCTCCCTGGCCCCATCTGCACCAGGACACGCGGATGGGTCACCCGTGGCGTGGCGTCTGACGTCGAGAGAAACACCAGATGGATCGGGACGTCGAGCGTCGTGTGGGCGGGAATCTGCACCAACGCCCCGTCCTCGGCGAACGCCGCATTCAGCGCGGTAAAGGCTTGTGGTTGTGAGCGAAACGCATGGGCGAACAGGTTTTCGAGCGCCCCGTTGTCGGCGTTCAGCAGCGGTGCAAATGCGCACACCTTTACGCCCTGCGGTAGTCCTTCAAGCGCCGACAGCTCCGCTGCGAAATAGCCGTTGACGAAAACCAGCCGCACGCCACCGTAGTTGCCGGCGAGTCGTTCGATGTCGACGGCGGACAGGTCCTGACTCGCGATCGTTTCGACCGGCTGGAAAGGAATCTCCAGGATCGGCGCGACTCGCGTGTGCTTCCAGGCCTCGTCCTTGACCGTCGGAAAGCCTTGCTCGGTCACCCACTGGAACGCATCGCGGCGTAACGCTTGCAGCCAGGCCGGACGCCGGGCGTCAACGCTGGGGTTGAGCTGCGAGAGCAACGCCGCGCTGTTCATGGCCTGGCTCCGGGCGCTGCAGAATCCTGCTCATAACTCGCATAGCCGTGTTTCTCCAGCTCGACAGCCAGCTCCTTGCCACCGGACTGGACGATCCGCCCGTTGGCCATGACGTGCACGTGATCCGGGACGATGTAGTCGAGCAGGCGTTGATAGTGGGTGATCACCAGCAGCGCGCGATCCTTGCTGCGCAGCGCATTGACGCCGGCTGCGACTGTTCGCAGCGCATCGATGTCGAGGCCCGAGTCGGTCTCGTCGAGGATCGCCAGCCGGGGTTCGAGAATCGCCATCTGGAAAATCTCGTTGCGCTTCTTCTCGCCGCCCGAAAAATCGACGTTGAGCGAGCGGTTCATGAAGCTCTGGTCCATCTCGACCAGCGCCATGCGCTCCTTGGCGAGCTCGAGGAAATCCAGCGCATCGAGCTCTTCAAGCCCGCGCTGCTTGCGCACGGCGTTGAGGGCCGTGCGCAGGAAGTAGAGGTTGCCGACGCCGGGAATTTCCACCGGGTACTGAAACGCCAGGAAAATCCCGGCGACCGCCCGTGCCTCCGGCGGCATGGCGAGCAGGTCCTGGCCGTCATACAGCACCTGGCCGCTGACCTCGTAAGTCTCAAGGCCCGCGAGGACCTGGGCCAGCGTGCTCTTGCCGGAGCCGTTCGGTCCCATGATCGCGTGCACCTCGCCCGCTTCCACCCGCAGCGTGATGCCCCGCAGGATTTCACGGCCGTCGACGCTGGCGTGCAGATCATTGATCTCGAGCATGCTCCCACCCCGGGCCTTAGCCCACGCAGCCCTCCAGGCTCACACCCAGCAGTTTCTGGGCTTCCACCGCGAACTCCATCGGCAGCTCCTTGAGCACTTCGCGGCAGAAGCCGTTGACGATCATCGGCACCGCGTCCTCTGCGCTGATACCGCGCTGCCGGCAGTAAAACAGCTGCTCGTCGCTGATCTTCGACGTGGAAGCTTCATGCTCGACCTGAGCACTGGGGTTCTTCACGTCGATATAAGGGAACGTGTGCGCGCCACACTCGCTGCCCAGTAGCAGCGAATCGCACTGCGTGTGGTTGCGGGCACCGGTCGCGGCTTTCTGGATTTTCACCAGGCCGCGGTAGGTGTTCTGCCCATGGCCGGCGGAGATTCCCTTGGACAGAATCGTGCTGCGGGTGTGCCGGCCGATGTGGATCATCTTGGTGCCGGTGTCTGCCTGTTGGTGATTGGCCGTCAGGGCGACTGAATAGAACTCGCCGACCGAATAGTCGCCCTGGAGAATCACTCCCGGGTATTTCCAGGTGATCGCGGAGCCGGTTTCGACCTGGGTCCAGGAAATCTTCGAGTGCGCGCCTGCACATTTGCCGCGCTTGGTGACGAAATTGAAGATGCCGCCGCGTCCTTCGGCATCGCCGGGGTACCAGTTCTGCACCGTGGCGTACTTGATCTGGGCGTTATCCAGCGCAACCAGTTCGACCACCGCCGCGTGCAGTTGGTTATTGTCGCGCATCGGCGCGGTGCAGCCCTCGAGGTAGCTCACATAGGCGCCCTCTTCTGCAACGATCAACGTGCGTTCGAACTGTCCGGTGTCCGCGGCGTTAATGCGGAAATAGGTCGAGAGCTCCATCGGGCAGCGCACACCCTTGGGCACGTAGCAGAAAGAACCGTCGGAAAACACCGCCGAGTTCAGTGTGGCGAAGAAGTTGTCGCTGTAGGGCACCACCGAACCGAGGTACTTGCGCACCAGTTCCGGATGGTTTTGCACGGCTTCGGAGAACGAGCAGAAGATCACCCCGACTTCGGCGAGTTTGTGCTTGAAGGTGGTCGCGACCGAGACCGAGTCGACCACCGCATCCACCGCTACGCCGGTCAGGCGTTCCTGTTCGGCGAGCGAGATACCGAGCTTGCCGAACATCTCGCGCAGCTCGGGATCAACCTCGTCAAGACTGGCGGGCCCCGGCGTTTTCGGTTTGGGCGCCGAGTAATAGATGATGTCCTGGTAGTCGATGGGCGCGTAATGGACGTTCTGCCAGGTGGGCTCGCGCATCGTCAGCCAGTGGCGATAGGCCTTCAGGCGCCAGTCGAGCAGCCACTGCGGCTCGTTCTTCTTGGTCGAGATCAGGAGGATGAGGTCTTCGTTGAGGCCGCGCGGGGCCGCATCGCTCTCAAAATCAGAGACAAAGCCGTACTTGTAGGCCCGGTTGCTGAGTTCGCGGATCCTCGCATTGTCAGTGCTCATCGCGGATGCCTCCTGCTGTTGGCAGGATGATGTGATCGTTTAACTATACTCCTTCCCTATTCCTTGCGACCCGAGCGCATCCCTGGCGTTCAAACATCCGACGATTGCCGTAACAGGATGTCGTTACCGTCCACCCGGACCTCGAACTGTTCGACCTGATAAGCCGGTTCTGTGAGGCATTCGCCGCTGGTCACGTCGAACTCGTAGGCGTGGACCGGGCAAATCACCACGGTGTCGCACAGGATTCCGTCCCCCAGCGAGCCGTCTTCGTGCGGGCAGGTGTTGTGGATGGCGAAGTACTGGCCATCGACATTGAACAACGCGACGGGCGTGCCCCCGAGGTTGACGGTTATGCCGTTACCCGGTTCGACATCCCCCACGCAGGCGACCTTGACGAACTCACTCATGACGCCACTCCAGGAGGTATAAGAAATTCCGGGTTTAACGCATACGCGTAGCAGCTGCCGAAGGCTGCGTTCGGCCGCGAAGCGGTCGTAAATCCTGCCTCCTCGGTCGATCTGGACGTCCGCATCGCGTGATTTCACGACCGCTGCGCGGCCGAACGCAGCCTTCGGCAGCTGCTACAGATTGCGTATTGACTTAACTGACTGACATTTCTTGATAGTTATTTTAGCTTCTGGATCTGCTGCTGATTCGTCGGGTTTCGTCCGCCAAGACTTGTTTACAGCAGCAGTAGGCTACGCTTTCAGCAACTCATTGCTCATATTTCACGCAGGACTGACGTGATGACCGAGCCCCTTCTCAGCTTCGAAGAACTGAAACTCGCCGCTAGCGCAGGTGATATCGATACCGTGCTGGTCTGCATGGTCGATATGCAGGGGCGACTGGTCGGCAAGCGATTCCAGGTCGAGTTTTTCATCGACAGCGGCCATGAAGAAACCCACTGCTGCAATTACCTGCTGGCCGACGACATCGACATGGAGCCGGTGCCAGGTTACGCCGCCGCCAGCTGGAGCAAAGGCTATGGCGATTTTGTACTGAAACCCGACATGGCCACCTTGCGTCGCGTGCCGTGGCTCGAATGCACGGCGCTGGTGCTCTGCGACGTGCTCGACCATCACCATCGGCGGGACTTGCCCCATAGCCCTCGGGCAATCCTGAAGAAGCAGATCGAGCGACTGCGCGAGCGCGGCTACAGCGGCATGTTTGCTTCTGAGCTGGAGTTCTATCTGTTCGACGAGAGTTACGAGGCCATCCACGAGCGCAACTACCACAAGCCGAAAACCGCCGGCCACTACATCGAGGATTACAACATCCTCCAGACCACCCGCGAGGAGCCGGTGCTGCGGGCGATTCGCAAGCATCTGCAGGCATCCGGCATTCCCGTGGAAAACTCCAAGGGTGAATGGGGCCCGGGGCAGGAAGAAATCAACGTCCGTTATGCCGATGCCCTGACCATGGCCGACCAGCACGTGATCATCAAGCACGCCTGCAAAGAGATCGCGCAATTGCAGGGCAAAGCGATCACGTTCATGGCCAAGTGGCGCTATGACGCCGCCGGGTCCAGTAGCCATATCCACAACTCGTTGTGGGACAAGAATGGCAAAAAACCGCTGTTTTTCGACCCCAAGGCCGAGTTCGGCATGTCGACGCTGATGCGCGCCTGGGTGGCCGGGCAGCTCAAGTACGCCAACGACATCACCTGTTTTCTTGCGCCTTACATCAATTCGTACAAGCGCTTCCAGGCCGGTACTTTCGCGCCGACCCGGGCGATCTGGAGTCGGGACAACCGCACCGCAGGCTTTCGTTTGTGCGCCGAAGGCAGCAAATCCATCCGTATCGAATGCCGCATCGGCGGCGCCGACCTCAACCCTTATCTGGCCTTCGCCGCGTTGATCGCCGCAGGCCTGGCCGGTATCGATGAGCAGCTCAGCCTGGCGCCACCCTTTGAAGGCGATGCCTACCTCGACGAACACTTGCCGGAAGTCTCGAAGACCCTGCGCGAAGCCTGCGCCGCGCTCAAGGCCTCGAACATGTTGCGCGAGGCGTTCGGTGACGAAGTGGTCGACCACTACGTGCACACCGCCGAATGGGAGCAGAAAGAGTACGACCGACGGATAACCGACTGGGAACTGCAGCGCGGTTTTGAGCGCTATTGAGCAATCGATTATTGAGGCAGCCATGACGACGATGATTCAACTCATCTCCCCGGTCGATGGCCGGGTCTACGCCGAACGCCACTGCGCCGATGCGACGCAGATCGAGCAAGCTCTGACAGCGGCCGCAGCCGCCCAGGCGTTATGGAAGAGCCGACCACTGAGCGAGCGCGCCGCATTTTGCAGCGCCGCCGTGGACGCGATGCTGGCCATGAAAGACGAAATTGTCCCGGAACTGGCCTGGCAAATGGGCCGCCCGGTACGCTTCGGTGCCGGCGAGCTGCGCGGTTTCGAAGAGCGTGCGCGGCATATGATCGCCATCGCACCTGAAGCCTTGGCAGCGGTCGAACCTGCACCTGTCGCGGGGTTTCGACGCCAGATCAAACGCGAGCCGCTGGGCACGGTGCTGGTTATCGCGCCTTGGAACTACCCTTACCTGACGGCGGTGAATACGATTATTCCGGCACTGATGGCCGGCAACAGCGTCATCCTCAAACACGCCTCGCAAACGCTGCTGGTCGGCGAACGTTTCGCCGAAGCCTTTCGCCGCGCCAATCTGCCTGAAGGGCTGTTCCAGAACCTGCTGCTCAATCACACCTATACCGCGGCGATCATTGCCTCGGGACGGGTGCAGCAAGTGAATTTCACCGGTTCGGTCGAGGCTGGCAAAACCATCGAAATCGCCGCCGCCGGGCTCTTCCTCGGCTTGGGGCTGGAGCTCGGCGGCAAAGACCCGGCCTATGTCCGGGCAGACGTCAACCTTGAGCACGCCGTGGAAAACCTGGTGGACGGCAGCTTCTTCAACTCCGGGCAAAGCTGTTGCGCCGTCGAACGCATTTATGTCGATCAAACAATTTACCCGGCGTTTGTCGAGCGCTTTGCCGCCCTGACCCGCCAATATGTGTTGGGCAACCCGCTGGACGAAGCCACCACTCTCGGCCCGCTGGTCAATCCGGGGGCTGCCGAGTTCGTGCGCGGGCAGATCGCCGAAGCGCTGGCAAAAGGTGCAAAAGCACTGATCGATCCAAAGGCCTTTCCAGCGGACCTGCCCGGCAGCGCCTACCTCGCGCCGCAGGTGTTAGTCGATGTCAGCCATCAAATGTCGGTGATGCGCGAGGAAAGCTTTGGTCCGGTGGTCGGCATCATGCCGGTTGCCAGCGACGACGAAGCCATCGCCTTGATGAATGACAGTGAGTTCGGGCTCAGCGCTTCCATCTGGACCACCGACCTTGCCGCCGCCGAACGCATCGGCAACGAGATCGCCACCGGCAGCGTATTCATGAACCGCTGCGATTACCTGGACCCGGCCCTTGCCTGGACCGGAGTGAAAAACAGCGGGCGCGGCGTCACGCTGTCGCGCATCGGTTACGAACACCTGACCCGAGCCAAATCCTTCCATCTGCGCCATGAGATCTGAGCCATGAGCCTGACTGCGAACTGGAACTACCCCACGAGCATCCACTTCGGTATTGGCCGTATCGCCGAACTGGCCGACACCTGCCGCAGCCAAGGTATCCAGCGACCGTTGCTGGTCACCGACAGTGGCCTGGCACGCGCACCGATCACCACCGCGGCGCTGGAGTCCCTGCGCGCCGCCGGCCTCGGCGTGGAGCTGTTTTGCGACCTCAAGCCGAATCCGGTCGAGGCCAACCTGGCGGGAGGGCTCGACGCCTGGCGCGCCGGCAAGCACGACGGCGTGGTCGCCTTCGGTGGCGGCAGCGGTCTGGATATGGGCAAGCTGATCGCCTTCATGAGTGGCCAGACCCGGCCGGTGTGGGATTTCGAAGACATAGGCGATTACTGGACCCGCGCCGACGAAAGCAGCATCGCCCCGATCATTGCGGTGCCGACCACGGCGGGTACGGGCTCCGAGGTCGGCCGTGCAGCGGTGATCATTGATGAGAGTACGCACACCAAACGGATCATCTTCCACCCGAAAATGATGCCGCGGGTGGTCATCAGCGACCCGGCGCTCACCGTCGGCATGCCGGCCAAGGTCACCGCCGGCACCGGCATGGATGCCTTTGCGCATTGCCTGGAGTCGTACTGCGCTCCCGGTTTCCACCCCATGGCCGAAGGGATTGCGGTAGAAGGCATGCGCCTGGTGGCCAACGCCCTGGTGCGGGCAGTACGCACCCCCTCTGATCTAGAGGCGCGCGCGGAAATGCTCGCGGCGGCGGCGATGGGCGCCACCGCCTTCCAGAAAGGCCTGGGCGGGATGCACGCGCTCGCGCATCCGGTGGGCGCCCTGTACGACACCCATCACGGCATGACCAACGCCACGTTCATGCCCTATGTGTTGAAGTTCAATCGCCCGGCCATCGAGGAACGCATCACCCGCCTGGCCGCTTACTTGCGACTGCCCTCGCCTGGCTTCGACAGCTTTCTGGCGTTCGTCCTCAAGTTGCGCAAGGACATCGGCGTGCCGCACACGCTGTTTGAGCTGGGAGTGGATGATCGGCAGGCTGACCTGATCGCCGACATGGCGATTGTCGATCCGTGCGCTGGCGGCAACCCGCTGCCCTTGACCCGCAATGGCGCGGCAGAGATTTTCGATGCGGCGTATCACGGCCGGCTCTAGAGTGCGGAACCTGTGGGAGCAAGCCCGCTCCCACATGGATTTCGCCCGGTTCAAAAGCCCCAGGGGTTGCCTCACAGCCAGTACTCCCAGAGGTGCGCAAACTGCTCCTTGGCTCTTACGTCAAGGGAACGCCGCTGCCACTTCTCAAGCGTAATTTCGTTCGACTTCAGCAGGTCCGCGAGGAACGCTGCACGCATTTTCTCGCCGAATCCGCTGCCCAATATCACGACGTTGACTTCCTGATTGTGCAAAAAACTCCGCCAGTCAAGATTGGTAGAGCCGACCGTGGACCAGACACCATCGATCACCGCGGTTTTGACATGCAGCAAGGCATCGCGGCGTTCGTAGAGCTTGACGCCGGCCTCCAGCAGCTCGGTGTAGTGCCTGCGGCCAGCGTTGAATACCAGCCAGGAATCAGTGCTGCTGGGCAGCAGCAGCTTCACATCGACGCCGCGTGCCACTGCGTTCTTGAGCTCCGTCAGCAACTGCGGATCGGGCACGAAGTAGGCGTTAGTCAGCCAGATTTCGGTTTGCGCACTGCGTAGCGCCGAAATCAGCGTGGCGTAGATCAGGCTGTAGGGTTCGTCTGGCGAGCTGCCGATGGCGCGCACGACCTCGTGGCCTTTGCGTTCGGTTTGCGGGAAGTAATGGCGTGCCGCAAGCGGTTTGCCTCTCTGCTTTTGCCACGTCTCGATAAACAGCTTTTGCAGTTCAGCCACGGCCGGCCCTTCAACCCGCAGGTCAGTGTCGCGCCAAGGCAACTTGCCGCCGGGCTTGACCTTGGCGTTCAGGCTGAACGAGTTGCCTGAATGGACACTGCTCACGTTGATACCGCCGAGGAAGGCAACGCGGCCATCAACGATCAGTAGCTTACGATGATCCCGCTGGTTCACTTGCCACCCAGCCTTGGCGGTCGCTGGATTGACCGGATTGAATTCCAGCACATTGATGCCCGCAGCGGTCAGTCGGGTAAAAAAAGCCGAAGGTGTGCTGAGGGTCCCAACGCTGTCCCGGATCAGATTGACCTGCACCCCAGCCGCCTGTTTGGCAATCAGCGCTGCGGCAAAGCGCTCGCCGATTTCATCGTCGTCAAAAATGTAACTCTCGATATTGATGTGATCACGCGCGCTGCCAATCGCAGAAATCATTGATTGGTAGGTAGTCGGACCGTTCTGTAGCAGTTCGACCTTGTTGCCGTCCGTCAGCGGGCTGCCGACGATGGCCTCCTCGATCGCCATATGCAGGTCGAAGATGTTCGTCTGGACGCCTTTGGCCTTCAAACGGTCAATAACGGCCTTGCTACGTTCGGCTGACAGCGGTCCATGCGTACTGTCGATCTTCACAGAGGCCGGGTTGGTGTAGGCCATATCGGGAACGATGGTGGGCAACGAACCACACGCCACCAGCAGTGTCAGGCTCGGCACTGTCAGCGTTCGCAGCAAAATCCGGATGGAAAACAGGTTCATGCAGCCTCCGCCCGAAACTGAAGGGATGCGCAGTAACTGAGCACAGTTTCGGTGCGATAACGCTCTTAAATCTAGACTCTGCACGGCCGCCCTGCGGCTTTTTTATCGCTGACAGCGGATTTGAATGCATGCAGTAATACCGACAGACGGTTAAGCACGGTCATGTACGCAGCACGCCATGGATTAATCTGTAGCGATAGGGAATCTCAACTTCGGACGGTGGCTGAAATGCCTGATGCTCCAAAGCCACAACAAAACCATCTGCTGGCGGCCCTGCCCGCGCAATCGCTGGAGCGTTTGCTGCCGCACCTCGAGCCGATCACCCTGCCGCTCGGCAAGGTGCTCTACGAGTCCGGGGATGCCCTGCGACACGTCTACTTCCCCACCGACTCCATCGTGTCCTTGCTGTACGTGATGGAAAACGGCGCCTCGGCAGAAATTTCAGTGGTCGGTAATGAAGGCTTGATCGGCATTGCCGTCTTCATGGGTGGCGAAAGCACGCCGAGCCGGGCAATTGTCCAGAGTGCCGGGCATGCCTTCCGGTTACCCGGCCAGCGACTCAAGGATGAGTTCAACCGCCACGGGGAGATGCTCCTGCTGATGTTGCGCTACACCCAGGCATTGATCACCCAGATGGCCCAGACTGCGGTGTGCAACCGCCATCACTCGATTGACCAACAATTGTGCCGTTGGCTGCTGCTATCCCTCGATCGCCTGCAAGACAATCAACTGATCATGACCCAGGAATTGATCGCCAACATGCTCGGCGTACGTCGTGAAGGCGTGACCGATGCCGCCGGCAAGCTGCAACGCCTCGGCGTTATCGAGTACAGCCGTGGCCACATCAAGGTGCTGGACAGAGCCGCGCTCGAGCAACTGAGCTGCGAGTGCTACGCGGTGGTCAGAAAAGAAACCGAGCGCCTGCTGCCTTACGTTCCGCTAAAGCCAACCCGCTGACTGCCAGTGCCTGCGTGTTCTAGCGAACAGACCGGCCTGCCAGAGTCACCCACACTTAAAACATGAGACGGCCCCGGCACCTGTCCCGCCCATCCAGGGCCCACTGTGCCGCAGGATCTGCGCATGCCAATTACGTCAGGGCAACCAATAGAAAACCGGCTACTCCAGGGGCTGTCGAAGACTGACTACAGCCGGCTGCAAGCACAGTGCGATAACGTCGAACTGGCGTTTGGCACTGTCCTGTTCGAACCGGGCCATCCGATCCTGCATGTGTATTTCCCTCAAACAGCGCTCATCGCTGAAGTGGTGACGTTGTACCGCCACCCTCCTCTGCACATGAGCCTGATCGGCAATGAAGGAATGCTTGGGGCGACACTCGCTCTGGGGGTTAATACCGCCCCCATGCGCGCCGTGGTGCAAGGCGCCGGCACGTGCCTGAGGATGAGAGGCTTGCAGTTGCAGGTCGCACTGCGAGAGAGCCCGTTATTGTTGCGCAGGCTCAATCAGTACCTGTACGTGCAGATGATGCAGCTCGCTCAAACCGCCGCCTGTACCCATTTTCACGAGATTGAGCCACGCCTGGCGCGCTGGTTGCTGATGACCCACGATCGCGCGCACGCCAATCACTTTCATCTGACCCACATGTCCCTTGCGGACATGCTCGGGGTTCGGCGCAGCGGCGTGACATTGGCCGCCGGCATGCTGCAACAGCGTGGATTGATCCGTTACACCCGTGGTGAAATCACGATTCTTGACCGCAAGGGATTGGAAGCGGCGTCATGCGAGTGCTATAGCGACACTCTCTCGACTCCGTTATGACGCAGTTATCGTGGTAAGGGAAAGGTCGCCGTGAACGTAGTGCCGCCTTCTATCGAGGAAGTCACCCTGATATCGCCGTGATGCGCCCTGACAATCTCTCTCACAATGAACAGGCCGAGCCCGACACTGCGCAGTTTTGCATTATCGTGACTGCCGCGAATCATCGGTTCGAACACGTTGTCGAGCAACTCCGAGGGTATCGGCGTGCCAAGGTTGTGCACGGTAATGATTACCTGGTCCTCGAAGCACGAAGACACCGTGACCCCACCCTCAGCCATGCCATAGGCAATCGCGTTGGCAACCAGATTGCCAATAAGCTGATGGATCCGGTCACTGTCGGCGATGAAATGACCTTGGCCGATACAAAGATGGGTCAGCGTGTGCTCAGGGAACACCAGACTCAGTTCATCCAGGCATTCGCCCACCAATGCGTGCAAATCAACCGGTTTGGGGGAAACCGCCATGCTTCGCCCGACTTGCCTCAGGGTGAAGTCCAGCAGGTCTGCCACCAGACGTTGCGCGCGCTCTGCAGCGTGCGTGATGTGGCCGAGTATTTGTGCTTGCTTGGGAGGCAGGTCAAGACATCCGAGCAATTGCGAAGCCATTTTTATCGCCGCCAACGGATTGCGCAGGTCGTGACTGACAATCCCGATCAGCTGTTCGGCGAACAGCGCCCGCTCTTCTGCCGCGGCGTAGTTGCTCCATAACGCATCCTGTGCAACGTCCATCGCATAGTCGGCCTTGAGGTTCATCGGCAGATACCGCTCGGCAAGCATGCGGGCAGCGAGAGGCCGGTCATCTGTCTTGAACGGCCTCACCTCATGAAACGTGCCGTGGTACGCCATACTCGGTTGCACGCTATTCACTCCAGTGTAGGTTCAGCGTTTCGATGGATTTACCGCCGACTGAAATGGTGTGGCGCTCTTCATGGCCATTCAAACTGGCAATGACCAGGTATTTGTTTGCCGGCAATTGCGCGTACACGATGGGCCCCACCTGACTCAGCGACAACAGGGGGCTACCTTTTTCGCTCTGGATCACCACGTCGACATTGCTGACGTACTGATTGGCAGGTCCGGTTGAAAAGGTCATGTGAAGGTTGTAGCCCTGGGTCTGGAGCAAGGCCTTTGACTCATCAAGGCCGATGCCTCCCGTCAGATAGCGGATGCCATTTTGCTCCTGCGGTTCCAACTGCACGGCCGACATGTCGACCGGCTCTGCGGTGGCTGCATGCAGCACCACGGGAGACAATCCCAGCAATAGGGCCAGGGTGAGTCTTGAAAGCGTCAGTGAATGACTGAATAACATGAGGGTTTTCATATTTTCTCCGGTAAATAACCAGCAGTAATCTGCCTGGTACTCAGAGTGCGCGTAGTGGCCGGATTGAGTCTGTGCGCTAGTGCACGGAGGTGTGCGTGTTTTATTAGCGGGTGTCAGATTCTCCCTAATAAAAGCAACACAACCAGGACAATAACGACCACGCCTAATAAACCGCTCGGTGCATAGCCCCAGCTTCGGCTGTGCGGCCAAGTCGGAATAGCGCCAACCAGCAGCAAAATCAGCAGGATCAACAGTATGGTTCCCAAGCTCATGGCTTTTCTCCTTGAGTCTGCAAGTAAGTGGATGTTGTGCAGGCGGTGAGACCTTGATCTGTGCAGTGCAGGCTACCAACATGACGCAAGTACCCGGTGCGGTCTGTACGGCAACACACATATCGTCAGTGTTTGATTGATCAGAGGCGCAGTCGTTGTTATTCCGCTTGTGCAACGTTTTTTGCGTTATTTAGATTGCCCAGTGTGTGATGGCGTACAGAACGCTGCGACGATCAGGCACAGAATAAAAATAACCACAGAGTAGCCTTCGCTGCAGCAGGTAACACCATGAACACGATGACCGAATCCGCCCTGGTACGCCGTATTAATGCACGGTGCCATCCCTTGATGCGCTACCTCCACAAATTAAGTGGCGTACGCTATTTGGCCGTCTATGACGCCGGCAGTTATGAACTGAACCCTATAAACGGCCACGCAAAACACGCGAACGACAGCGAGTTAGCCAATACGGAAGTCTGGGAGAGACTGCCTTAGGCAGCCTCTCGAACCCAGAGCTACGTTGTCGAATTTATCGTTTGATCAGCGAAATCTTGGTGCCTTCAATACTGACGCCCGCCATCAAGCCTTGCTGGCCAAAGACAAACGCATAAGCATCGTCTTTCAATGTCGAGCTCGACAGATTTTTCGCCACCCCTTCATCAACCACAACAACCGTAGGGCCTACGCCAACTTCCCAGCCCTTGGTCTCACGTACATACTTGACCGCTTTGTCAGTCATCAGGAACACGGCATACGCATAGGACTGGGCCCCGGCCTGTAAACCCCATGAGCCGGTCACGGTGTTGTAGTAATTATCAACTTTTGAACCGCTGAACATGACCCCCTCGCCATAACTGCCACCAAATACCAGACCCGCCTTGATAACTTTAGGGAATACGAGCACCGCCTTGGCAGTGCGCGACATGGTCTCGGCCACCGGGTTAGCTTTGTAGAGCATTTGCAAGGCATGCCGCGAATCCTGTTCCAGGTCCGCGGCCGTTGCGGCGCTTGCGGTATTAAGCAAACCTGTTGAGGCCAGTGACAGGGTTGTGAGGGCGATAAACAGCAGTGAGCGTAATGAAGTTGTCATGGTTGTACTCCAATGCCAGCGATACACACGATGCGGCAAGCTGATAATCAGCAGGATGGGTAGCCGCGACTGTCTATTAGAGTGTAGTAGCGACCGGGCCATGTCTGTTCGGTGGCGCACACACCGCCAGCCGCTGAAAGGCTTCAATCGTGGTGCAGCCAGCGCGAATTCCGCTCTGGATGAGGCCACTGGTTTTGCGGGCGGCGCCATAAGCGAGTGTTGTCGGAATGATCAACACTCTCAAGACAGTGGAGATCCCTGTGGGAGCGAGCCTGCTCGCGATGGCGGTGTATCAGGTCGCTTCGATGTTGGATTTGCCGACGTCATCGCGAGCAAGCTCGCTCCCACAGGGTTTCGTGTGTTTATGCCGAGCGGCGCGGTGTCAGTCGAGGGCTACGCGGCCTTGAGTTGTGACCTACACCTGTGCCAGAACCCGCTGGCTTGTGTGTCTGGCAGCGGTTCTCTATCGTTTCCGTGTCGCTGAATGTCCAGTGACCGGGTGTGAGAATCCGAAACAATCAAGGGTGTAACAGCGCCCTACATGACATGTAGTGGCTCCCAACAGTCAAGGAGCTAGACAATGCCCCACCCTCAGCCTCTGAAAACCGCCGGCCTCACCCCGTTTTCCATCCACAACGATCAAGCCCTGTTCCGCGTCAACAGCGGCGTGCCGATCCGCGAGGCGTTGTCCCACGTATCTGATTTGCTCCATCTCTCCAAACTCCTGGCCGAAGACGCGGCCATGGAACGCAGCACCGACCGCTATGCCTGGGCAGCGCACTACTTGCAGGAAATGAGCAAGGCGGTGATCGATGATATGGTGAAAGTGCTGGGCGCGGTGGACGGCCAGCGCACTCAGTAAGCACCTACGCATAACCTGTGGGAGCGAGCCTGCTCGCGATGCGGTGTTTCATTCAACATCAATGCTGACTGACAGTTCGCTATCGCGAGCAGGCTCGCTCCCACAAGGGTATGTGGTGTTGATCAGACGTCGGCGGTTGCCGGGTTGCGCAACGGATAGAGTTGTTCATCGAACTGCGACAAGCGCGGGAATTCCAGTGGCTGTTCATCGCCAAGGTGCTCCAGCCGCAGGCGATAATCTTCCAGAAACGCCTGGCGCGCCTCATCGCTGATGTAAGGCACATGCCAGGCCACGAACGGTTCCAGCACCTCAAACCCGACGTAAGCCAGCGTGCCGCGCAAGATCGGCCGCAGCATGTCCTGCAACGGGCCGTGAATCGCATCCTCACCGAACATATGTTCGCGTCCGCCCAGCGTTACGCTCACCAGCGCCTTCTTGCCGCTCAACCCGCCCTGATCGTAAAAACGCTTGCCGCCGTAGCAGACGCCGGATACCAGCACCCGGTCGATCCAGCCCTTGAGCATGGCCGGGGCGGAGAACCAGAAAATCGGGAAGTTGAGGATCAGCAAGTCCGCCCACAGCAGCTTGTCGAGTTCCGACTGGATATCCGCCGCCAGCGACTGGCTCTTCACGCCCAAACGTTGCTCCAGCGCATAGACCAGGTACTCCGGGTTCTCCCGCGAAGAAAAGTCATTGCTGCTTGCCACCGGGTTCCAGTTCATCGCGTACAGGTCACTGACCTGGACCTCATGCCCTTGGGCTTCAAGGGTCGCGACAGCCTGGTCACGCAGCGCAGCGGTAAACGATTTCGGCTCCGGATGGGCGTGGACGATCAGTACTTTCATGGCAATTCCTTGGACGTTTGCACGCTTTGTGTTTGAAGGCAGTAAAGGGTACGTGGACTCATCGCGAGATCACACCTGGATCGCCTTCACTTCGACGAATTCGTTGAGCCCCTCCTCCCCCCATTCGCGGCCGTTACCCGACTGTTTGTAACCACCGAACGGCGCCTGATAGTTGAACGCGGCACCATTGAGGAAACACTGGCCCGCACGCAATTGACGACCGAGTTGCAAGGCCCGATCTGCGCTGCCGGCCCAGATACCGCTGGACAGGCCAAACGGTGAATCATTGGCGATCTGAATCGCTTGCGCCTCGTCGGTGTAGGGAATCAGGCACAGCACCGGGCCGAAGATTTCTTCCTGAGCGATGCGCATCCGGTTGTCGACTTCGGCGAACAGTGTCGGGCTGACGTAGTAGCCACGCTCGAACGCTTGCGCCGTATCGCCGCCACACACCAGCCGCGCGCCTTCCTGCTGACCGACCTGAATGTAGTCGCGCACGGTACGCCGTTGGGCCGCCGAACACATCGGCCCGAGGAAGCTCTGCGGGTCGAGCGGATCGCCCATGCGCAAGCTCAAGGTTTCTGCCAGTGCCAGTTCCACCGCCTCGGCGTAACGACTGGCCGGCAGCAGCATGCGGGTCAACGCGGTGCAGGTCTGCCCGGAGTTAATCATCACGTCCTGCACGCCGTAGCGCACGGCGGCGGCCAGATCCGCATCCTCAGCAATCAGCAGCGGCGACTTGCCGCCCAGTTCCAGGCAGACGCGCTTCACCGACGGAGCCGCCGCTTGCGCCACCCGCACGCCGGCGCCGGTGGAACCGGTGAACGACACCATGTCGACGTCCGGGTGTTTGGCCAATGCTTCGCCGACCTTCGAACCCGGCCCGCTGACCAGGTTGAACACCCCGGCCGGCAAGCCGATGGCCTCGATCATTTGCGCCAGTAAAAACGCATGCAGCGGGGTTTCCTGACTCGGCTTGACCACCACCGTGCAACCGGCCGCCAGCGCTGGTGCGAGCTTGCCGATCAGTTGATGCAACGGGTAGTTCCATGGGTTGATGAAGGCACAAACGCCCACCGGTTCCCGAATCACCAGCGAATTGCCGACCTCGCGCACCTCATCCATCAAGCTGGCGAGTTCGACGTATTGCTCCAGGCCGATGATTGGCCCGTCCACCTGAACCGAACGACACCATTGCACCGGCATTCCCAGTTCGGCGGTGATCAGCGCGGCCATCTCGTCGGCCCGTGCGCGCAACTGCTCGGCGAGGGCGCGGATGTAGCCGGCGCGTACGCTGGACGGTGTCCGCGACCATGGTCCAAAGGCCCGACGTGCTGCGGCCACCGCGCTCTCGACATCACGCTCATCACCCAGCGGCACCGAACCTGCCACTTCCTCGGTGGCCGGGTTGATCACCTCGGCGATGCCCTGCCCCGACGGCGTTTGCCAGCGGCCATCAATAAACAGCGCGGTGTGGTTATGCATGGACCTGGGCCTCCATCAGTTCACTGGCACACCGGGCAATCCGCTGGCAGGCATCGCGCAACGGTTCTGCTCCCACCACCAGTCCCAGACGAATATGCCCGGCAGCACTCGGGCCGAACGCTTCACCGGCCAGCACCGACACACCATGCCGGTCGAGCAAACGATCGGCGAACGCCTGGGCGCTGAGCCCGGTTTCGCGAATGTCGACCATCACGAACATCCCGCCATCCGGCTTCAACGGCCGCACACCGGGGCAATCGGCGAGGGATTCACAGACCAGGTCGCGGCGCTGGCGATAGGCATCGCGCATGGCGGCCAGCTCCGGCAAGTTGCTTTCCAGCGCCACGACGGCGGCGTCCTGAACGAAGTCCGGCGAGCCATAAAGCATGCACAGCGCGAGGTTTTCCAGATGCGCCGCGAGGGATGTTGGCGCCACCACCCAGCCGACGCGCCAGCCGGTCATGGCGTGGGATTTCGACAGGCTGTTGAGCGTCGCGGTGCGCTCGGCCATGCCCGGCAAACTGGCCGGGCTGACGTGTTCACCCTCAAACAGCAGCTCGCTGTAGACCTCATCAGAAATCAGCCACAGGTCGTGGGCGATGCACAGTTCGGCCAGCGCCTGCCAGGTGGTGCGCGGCAGGCTGGCGCCCGAAGGGTTGTGCGGGCTGTTCAGCGCCAGTGCCCGAGTGCGCGGGGTGATGCGGGTGGCAACGTCTTCGGGAAGCACCCGAAAGCCGTTCTCGGAACGCACCGGAACCGGGACTACCACAGCGCCGCAAGCACCGAACACCGCTTCATAAGTGACATACATCGGCTCGGCGACAATCACTTCATCACCTGGGTTGAGCACGCACTGGGCGACGCTGAACAGCGCACATTGCGCCCCGGCCAGCACCGTGACCTGATCGGCCGAAACCCGCTGGCCGCTGCGTTGCTGGTGACGCTTGGCGATGCTTTCACGCAACGCACGCTTGCCACGCACCTCTGCATAGTGAGTGTTGCCGGACAACAGGCTGTCGATAGCCGCCTGCACGATCGGCACTGGCGTATCGAAATCCGGGTCGCCTACCGACAGCAGCAGAATGTCTTCGCCCTGTTCTTGCCGCGCCAGTGCGCGGTAGTGAATGTCCCAGGCGGCGGCGCCGTCACCGGCGATACGTTGAGTCAGATCGGAAAAGCGCATGGCCCCATCCCCTTTTAAAAAGCCCGAAACAATGTTTGGAAGTCAGTGCGCGCACGCATGCTTGAGTTCGATCAGGGTCACGCCGTTGCGTTTGAAGCCGTGGCGCAAATCGGTTTGTAGCTCAGCCAGACTCTGCGGCTGGCTCACGCTGCAGCCGAACGCCCGGCCAAGGGCGGCGAAGTCCGGGTTGCGCGGCAGTACGCCAATCGGCTCGATATCCAGCCCGAGCATGTCGTCGCGAATCTGCCCCAACGCGTCGTTGTTCCACAGCAGCACCACCAGTGGGCTGTCCAGTTCCTCGACGGCAGTCGCCAGTTCTTGCGCGGTGTAGAGAAAACCGCCGTCGCCAACCAGCACCAGCCCGGGCCGTTGCGGCGCACCGAACTTGGCGCCGATGCCCGCCGGCAGGCCATAACCCAAGGTGCCGTAGCCGGTCGGATGCAGCCAACTGCGCGGCGCCAGGCTGTTGAAGGCGTAGTTGCCGGTGTAGGCCAGTTGGGTCATGTCAGTGCTGATAAAGGCGTTGTCCGGCAGCTCGGCGGCGATACGCTCAAGAATTGCCTGATGGATCGACTGCAACGGACCGTGGCCGGCCTTCACTGCTGCACGCAATGCAGCGACTGCCTCTATTGGCGCACTGGCATCGCGGGTGGCGGGCGACAGGCGCTCAAGTAACGCCGCCAGGGTTTGTTGCGCATCGCCGTGCAACGCCACCGCGCATGGATAAAAGTCGTTGAACTTGCGCGGGTCGATGTCCACGCGCAGCAGTTCGGCTTTCAGCGGCAGACGCTCGCGCCAGAAATCGGTGTCGGCCATTTCGGTGCCGACCGCCAGCACCACATCGGCTTCGGCGATCAGTTGCCAACCCGGCTCTACGCACAAAGTCGAGCCGGCATTCAGCGGTGCATCCGGCGGCAACAAGCCTTTGCCAGCGACACTGGTGAAAAACGGTGCAGCCAGCCGGGTGCTGAGGCTCTGAAGTTCCTGCGCCGCGTTCAGCGCGCCGCCACCGGCAATGATCATCGGCCGCTTGGCCGCTTGCAGCTTGGCCACGGCTTGATCCAGCGCAGTTGCTGCCGGTACGCCGCGGCCGGGCCGACGCACCACTTCATGGCTCCAATCACGAGTGACCTGCGCTGACAGCACATCCAGCGGCACAGAGATGTGTACCGGCCGTGGCCGTTCGCTGTCGAACACTGCATAGGCACGGGCGATCAGCTCCGGCAGGTCCTCGGTGCTCAGCGCCACTGCCGAGAACGCGGTGATTGGCGCGGTCATGGCGCGCTGGTCCTGGGTTTCGTGCAGGCAACCCCAACCCTTGCCGAGGCTGGCAGTGTGGTTGACGCTGGAAATCACCAGCATCGGAATCGAGTCGGCATAAGCCTGACCGATGCCGGTCGCGGCGTTGGTCACGCCCGGCCCGGTGATGATGAAGCACACGCCGGGTTTGCCGCTGACCCGCGCATAACCGTCGGCCATGAAACTGGCTCCTTGCTCGTGTCGGGTCAACACGTGGCGAATGCCGCTGCCGGGCAGGCCGCGATACAGCTCCAGGGTGTGTACCCCGGGAATCCCGAATACGGTGTCGACGCCGTAGTTGGCCAGCAGGCGTACCAGGGCCTGGCCGCCGGTCAAAGTTGTGGTTTGCATGTTCATATCCTCACGTGTGGCCGAGGCGAATCAACGCATCGACCGCTGTCGTGCCGTGGGCACCGACCAGCAATGGGTTCACATCGAGTTCCAGCAACTGTCCGGCGTTTTCGCAGGCGTAATCGGCCACGGCACGAATCGCCGCCACCAATGCGTCCAGATCTGCCGCTTCACGACCGCGAAAACCTTGCAGCAACGCGGCACTGCGCAGGCTCAACAACGCGCTGCGAATCGCACCATCGGTGGTCGGCAGCAGCAGGCTGCGGCTGTCCTTGAGCAACTCCACCAGAATTCCGCCGGCACCGATTACCAAGGCCAGACCGAAATCGTTTTCACGCTTGATGCCGACAATCAGTTCGGCCAATGGCGGTGTAGCCATGGGCTCCAGCAGCACCCGATCGAACGGCACATTCGGTGCGTAATCGGCAATGCTCGCGCGCATCTTTTCCAGCGCGGCACTCAGGGCCGCGCCATCCTTGAGGTTGAGCGCCACGGCACCGGCTTCGGTTTTGTGCGGCAATTGCGCGCTGAGCGCCTTCAGCACCAACGGGTAACCCAGCGCTTTAGCGTCATTCAGTGCCTGGTCCGGGATGCTTAACACGCCGTTTGGAGTCGGCAGACCAAATGCACGCAGGGCCTGTTTGGAGTCCCACTCGTTGAGCAAGCGACCTTCGCCATCCAGGGCCTGCGGGCACAGCGGCACCAGCGCCGATTCGCCAAGGGCCAGCAACGCCTGACGATTGCGCTGATAGCCGGCGATTCGGCCCCACGCGGCCAGCCCGTCTTCCACGCCTTGCAACGCCGCCACGCCTTGAGCATGCAACCGCTCGCGGGCACTGGCCGGTAGCAGTTCGGGAAAGGCCGAGGTGACGAAACCGGTCTTGCCGTGACGGACCAACGCCTGGCAGTACAGCTCCAGCAGCAAGTCGCACTCTTTGCGCTCGCCAGTGAACTCTGCCGGATAGTCCAGCACCAGCATCGCCGCATCGGCTTCAGTGCGCAGGGCACTGTCGAGCATGTGGTTCAAGGCATCGCCATCGCCCCAGATTGCGGTGGTGAAATCCAGCGGATTGACCAGGTTGGCGTAGCTCGGCAACACCTGCGCCAGCTCATCGGTTTGACGCTCATCGAGCTTGGGCAGGCTCAGGTCGTTACGTTCGGCGTAGTCGGCAATCAGCCCGGCGTCACCGCCCGAACAGGCCAGCGCAATCAGGCTGTTGCCCGCGGGGAGCTTGCCGCACGCCGCGGCCTTGAGGGTTTCGACGAAACTCACCGGGCCACTGACGCGGATTACCCCAAGCCGTGCGAACAGGCTGTCGTACAGCGCATCGGAGCCCGACAGCGAGCTGGTGTGACTGAGGGCCAGTTCGGCGCCGATCTGCGACACGCCGGTTTTCAAGGCGATGATCGGAATGCCTTTCTCCAGCGCCTTGTGCGCTGCCCGGGCAAACCCCGGAACATTTTTCAGGCCTTCCAGGTGCAAGCCAATGGCAGTGACCCGAGGTTCGTCGAGCAGCACGTCCATCAATTCGGCGATACCGAGTTGCGCCTGATTACCAACCGAGGCCATGTAGGCCACCGGCAACGAACGGTCGCTCATCGACAGGTTGTAAGCGAAGTTGCCGCTCTGGGTCAGCACCGCGACGCCCTGCTCCACCGGTTTGCCGCCGTGGGCCACCGGCCACAACGCCGCGCTGTGCAAATAATCCAGCAAGCCGTAGCAGTTAGGCCCGAGCAAGGCCATGTTGCCGGCGACCTTGAGCAACTGTTGTTGCAGTGCCTGACCTTTAGCGCCGGTCTCGGCAAAACCGGAGGCGTAGCAAATCACCCCGCCCGCGCCTTTGGCGGCCAGTTCGGCGACGCAGGTCAGGGTCAGTTCACGGTTGGTCGCGACAAACACCGCATCCGGGCCGCACGGCAGTTCGGCGATGCTGCGCACACACGGCACGCCTTCAAGGCTTTCATGTTGCGGGTTGACCAGCCACAGTTGCCCAAGGTAGCCACCTTCAGCGCAGCGCTTAAGGGCCCGAGCCATGCTGCGGCCACCGACAAACGCCAGATGGCGCGGCGCGAGCAGGCGTTTGAGGTTGTCACGAATCGTCTGGGACATGGGTATTCTCCGGGGCGATCAGCGCAACAGCGGCCGCAGCAGTTCGCGGGAAATGATGTGGCGCTGGATTTCCGAAGTGCCCTCCCAGATCCGCTCGATCCGCGCGTTACGCCAGATGCGCTCCACCGGCCCTTCATCCATCAGGCCCATGCCACCAAAAATCTGCACCGCCTCATCGGCCGCCCGACCGAGCACTTCACTGGCGAACAGCTTGGCCATTCCGGCCTCGCCATCGGTCATCGTGCCTTGATCCATTTTCCACGCCGTGTGCAAGGTCAGCAGTTCAGCAGCGCGGATCTGCGTCGCCATGTCGGCCAACTTGAATGACACGCCCTGATAGCTGCCGATCGGCTGGCCGAACTGCTTGCGATCCGCCGCCCATTGCAGCGACACATCGAGTGCGCGCTGTGCCTGGCCGACGCAGTTGGCGGCGACCATCACTCGCCCGGCCGTCAGCCAGGCGTTGGCGACTTCCCAACCCTTGCCGACTTCGCCGAGCACTTTGGAGGCCGGTACGCGGCAATCGTCGAAGAACATTTCGAAGGTGTGGTAACCGCGGTTGCTCACGCACTTCGGCCCACGGCGAATGGTCATGCCCGGGGTATCGCGATCCACCAGGAACGAGGTCACGGCGTTGCGCTTGCGGCCGTTGTGTTCGTAGGTGTCGGTGACCGCGAAAACGATGGCGAAATCGGCGTGCCCGGCGTGGCTGATGAAGTGCTTGCTGCCGTTGAGCACAAAGTCATCACCGTCACGCACCGCGCGGGTCTTGATCGCGTTGGCATCGGAACCGGCGCCCGGTTCGGTCAACGCGAAGCAGTCGATCTTCTCGCCCTGGATGCACGGCAACAGGTAATCGTCGATCTGCTGGCCGGTGCAGGCCATGAGGATTTTCGACGGCCGTGCGACAAACACATGCAGCGCCCAGGAAACCTTGGACAGCTCCCGTTCGATCAGCGCCTGTGACAGGTAATCAAGGCCGCCACCGCCGACTTCTTCAGGCATGTTGAAGGCATAGAAGCCCGCCGCGATGGCCTTGCCGCGAATCTGTGCCGCCAGCTCCGGAGAGACTTCGTCGGCGCGATCGACCGCTTCCTCGTGGGGCAGCAATTCCTTGGCGACAAAGCTGCGGACCGCATCCACCAACATTTCTTGTTCTTGGGTCAGTTGGAAATTCATGGTGTTACCTGTTGTTCGTTCACTGAATAGATGAGCTGCGCGGGCCTACTTGCCGACAAACTGTGGCGGACGCTTTTCCATGGCCGCGCGCAGGGCTTCGGCACCGTCTTCGCTGCGACCGCAGAGCAAACCCGCCGCCAGTTCGGCGTGCAGTTGCTCTGGCAGGCTGCGCTGGGCGCCTTCGCGCATGAGTTTCTTGGTCTGGGCAAACGCAAAGGTCGGGCCATTGGCCAGGCGCGTGGCCAATTCACTGGCGGCGCCGAGCAGTTGTTCGTCGGCGCAAACTTCGCTGACCAGCCCCGCTGCCAAGGCGCGATCGGCGCCCCACAATTCGTCGAGGAACAGCAGGCGTTTGGCCTGTTCGGTGCCGATCAGCCGTGGCAGATGCCAGCTGGCACCGGCGTCCGGCGAATACGCCATGCTGGTGTAGCCGGCCTTGAACCGCGCCGATTGCCCGGCGATGCGCAGGTCACAGCACAGCGTCAGGTCCATCCCGGCGCCGACGGCAGTGCCGTTGATCGCTGCGATGGTCGGCTTGTCCAGGCTGTACAACCGGCTCATCAGCGCGTGGGCGGTTTCGGTCCAGCCGTAACTTTCCAGCGCACCACGGGCTTCGGCTTCGGCCCACTCGGCAAGGTCGGCACCGGCGCAGAAACTGCGGCCACTGCCGGTCAATACAACAACCCGAACGGCCGGGTCGGCATTGAAGCCATCGAGCAAGGCGTGAAGGTTTTTCAGGGTTGGAATGTCCAGCGCATTGCGCTGTGCAGTGCGATTGAGGGTGATCCAGGCAACGCCTGCTTCGACCTGACTGAGCAGAGAAGATTGAGTAGTCATGCGAGTCCTCGAATTATTGTGTTTGGCATGAGGTGATGCGACTTGAGGTCATACTAAACGAGTGTTCAGCAAGACGGCAATCTGCGAGGAAATTGGCTGTAACAGCCTTAAAAAATCTTTAAATAATTGTTTTTATTGAGTATTTATCTGCTTCTTCGCCGTACCGCAGCTACGCTGTTACAACTTTGAACAACTGGCTACAGGACACCGCAAACCACTGTGGGAGCGAGCCTGCTCGCGATAGCGGTCGATCAGTCAACAGAGATGTTGAATGTGACGCCGCTATCGCGAGCAGGCTCGCTCCCACAGGAAATGTGCTAAATCAAGGAATCAAACGGTCGGCAAGCTTGGTGCCAACACCGCCTGGCGTTTGCGGTGAATCAGGAAATACGCGCCGTAACACAGCGCCATGAACCCAAAGCCCCAATACAGTGAAGGGCGCTGGGTTTCATCCATGGCCAGGAACACAAACAGCGAGCAGCACAAGGCGATGCACAGGATTGGCAGCAGCGGGAACCACGGCGCACGGTATTTCAGGTCGCTGAGCTTGCCGCCATCGCGGATATAGGCGCGGCGGAACTTGTACTGCGCCAGTGCAATGACGATCCAGGTCACGGTACCGGACATCCCACTCACCGCCATCAGCACCATGAACAAGGTGTCGGCAGCGACGAAACTGGTCATCAGCGACACCAGCGCGAAGCACAAGGTGATGCTCAGCGCCCGCAATGGCACGCCGCGTTTGCTCAACGGCGACAGGCTCTTCGGCGCCATGCCGGTCTTCGACATCGCCCATAGAATCCGCGTCGAAGCGTACAGACCGGAGTTACCAACCGACAGAATTGCCGTGAGGATCACGAAGTTCATCAAATCGGCAGCGTAAGGAATACCAACCATGTCGAACACCTGCACGAACGGGCTTTCCATCAGCCCGGCCTGCTGCCACGGCACAATGGCCGACAGCACCACAATCGCCAGCACGTAGAAGATCAGCACGCGGAACACTACGTTACGCACGGCACGCGGAATGCTTTTTTCCGGCTGATCGGTTTCGCCGGCAGCCACGCCCATGATCTCGCAACCCTGGAAGGCGTAGACCACGGTCATCATCACCGCGAACACCGCGGGCAAGCCGTTGGGGAACAACGAGTCGCCGATCAGGTTGCTCATCATCGGCGCCGGCGCGCCGCTGGTCAGTGGAATCGCGCCGAAGATCACCAGGACGCCGACCACAATGAAACCGAGAATTGCCGCAACCTTGATCCCGGAGAACCAGTATTCCGCTTCACCGAAAGCGCGGGTCGCCAAGGCATTCAGCCCGAACAAGACGACCACGAACAGTGCCGACCAGTACCAGATCGGCACTGTCGGGAACCAGCGCACCATCAACATCCCGGCCGCGGTGAACTCCAGGCCGACAGTGGACGCCCAGCTCATCCAGTACACCCAGCCGATCATGAACCCGGTGGCCGGGCCGATGAACTTGGTGGCGTGGGTCTGGAACGAACCGGACACCGGCATCTGTACCGACAATTCACCGAGGCAGACCATCACCAGGTACATCAGGAAGCCGGCGACCAGGTAGGCCAGAATCGCCCCCACCGGACCGCCCTGGTTGATAGTCACGCCAGAGCCCATGAACAGCCCGGTGCCGATCACGCCACCCAGCGAGAGCATGAATATGTGTCGGCTTTTCAGGGCACGGGTCAGGTGTATGCCTTTACGTTCGATAGATTCGCTCATGTCGGCACCTCAGTAGTTGGCGAGGTGCGCGGCGGATGACAGGACGTCATGACGCTGGGAAGGATCAGCTTTACGGCAGTTCATTATTATTATCTCCAATAAGCTTAGAAGACCGCGCTGACGGCGGTTGCGTCGATTATTGGAAACCCGTGTAAGTTCGCGTTGAACGTACAGATCAAAGATGTAAAAAGTCGTAACATTCTTGTACGTCAGGCTTGTACGTCAGGCGTTCAACAGCTCGGCCAGCGTCTGTTGCGAACGCTGCAATTGCTCATGCACCTGCGGTGCCAACGCCCGCAACGCTGACTCATCGTTGACCAGCGCCGCCTCTTCCAACAAGCGCAGCACATTGGCCAGTGCGCGAAAGCCCAATGAGTCGCTGCTCCCGGCCAAGCGATGCGCCAGGTGGGCGACTTCGGTGCAATCGTCGGCCTCGACGGCCTCCGTTAACGCCTCTTGATGCTGAGTGATCGAATTGCGTAACACCGCGAGCAAGCCCTGAACCTTCTGTTCACCGAGCAAGGTCCGGTGAGTCTGTAACAGCGGCCAATCCATCGCCTCGTCATCGGGTTGCGGCTCGGGAATTGGCGACCGCCCTGCCAGCGCCTGCCGCAGGTTTTCGAGCTTCAAGGGTTTGGCGAGAATGCCGTCCATGCCGGCATCCAGATAGCCGCGCACTAGGACTGGTTGCACGCTGGCAGTCAGGGCGAAAATCCGGCTGTGACGGTTCGGGCCGGCGCTGCTGCGGATCAGTTTGCACAACTCGACGCCGCTGATACCCGGCAGGTGCACATCGAGCAGGATCAAATCGAAGGTCTGGCTCGCGCATTGCCTCAGCGCCTGTTTGGCCTCTTCGGCGAGCCAGACCTGATGCCCGTCGCGTTGCAGCAAGCCGCTGACCACGTCACGGTTCAGCGCCACGTCCTCGACCACCAGAACGTTCAGCATGTGACCTGCTGCGCTGCTCGATACCACATCGATCATGCCGGTGGCCGGTTGCAACGTCAGCTCGAACCAGAAACAGCTACCCTGCCCTATCTCGCTCTGAACACCGATCCGTCCGCCGAGTTGCTCCACCAAATGCTTGCTGATGGCCAGGCCGAGCCCGGTACCGCCAAAGCGTTGCGCAACATCTTCGCTGGCCTGAGTGAAACGTTCGAAAATCTTTGCCTGCATCGCCGGGACAATGCCGATGCCGTTGTCGGTCACGCTCAACTGCAGCCGTTGGCCGGTTTGCCCCGAATCTTGCGCCAGTAACGTCACCTCGACGCTGACCCTCCCGCCTTCGGTGAACTTGATCGCGTTGGCCAGCAGGTTGCTCAACACCTGACGCAAGAACTGCTCGGCACCGTAATGCCTGTCGGCGACCTGCGGATCGATCCGGCAGTGCAGTGTCGTGTCGTTGCTCAGCGCGCGCGGCTCAAGCAGCATCAGCACCTCGTCGAGCAAGTGCCGGACCGAGAAGTCGACCGGTTCCGGGTGGGTTTCGCCTTCTTCCAGCCGGGCGAAATACAGCACTTCGTTGAGAATCGTCAGCAACCCTTCGCCAGCCTTGTACAGCGCATCCAGACGTTTGCCGTCGCGCTCGCCAAGACTGGCACCGCGCAGCAACTCGGCCATGCCGAGGATGCCGTTGAGCGGCGTGCGCAGTTCGTGGCTCATGGTCGCCAGAAACCGCGACTTGGCGAGGTTGGCCGCTTCGGCTTCGTCCTTGGCGCGCATCAGGCTGGCCGTGCGGCGTTCGACCATTCTCAGCAGTTCATCGCGGTTATCCTGCAACGCCAAGCGATCGGTTTCGCGCCGATCAATGTCACTGAGGATCGCCCGGCGCATATCGTCCAGCGCATGGGCCACCGTGTCGATTTCGTCTTCGTTGGCGCTGCGGCTCTTGTCCAGATGCAAAGGCTCATGCCAGTCACCGGCAGCAATACGCCGGGCGAATCCGGCCATGACTTGCAGGTGCCGCGTGACCAATCGGTAAAACAACCCCGACAGCGCCACCGCCAATCCACAGAGAAATACACTCATCCACAACAGGCTGGTCAAGCCGGTAGCGAACAGCCGCTGATGTACCGCTCCCAAATCAGTACTGACCTCCAATTGCCCCAGATGCCGCACAGGACCTGTTGGCGGTTGGTAGTCCAGTTCAAAACGCTCGACGCGCAACGGTCCGATCGGCTCCTGGTTGCCTTGCAGCAGGTCGAAATCCGGGCCGGTCAGACGAACCCGGGCCACATCGGAGAAATCCACCAGGCCGCGCAGTTGCACATTCAACTGCTCCTGGTTCAGGTCCCAGAGGCTGCGTTCCAGGCTGGCCAGGTAACCGGCGCGAATCAGTTCCATGCGCGAGTCGATGTCACGCATCTCGCGGCGGTATTCGAAATACAGTTGCACGGTGCTCGCCAGTACGGTGAAGCACAGGCTGAACAACAGAATGAACAGCAGCAGGCGCCGCAACAGTCCACCGGGCCGTGCGCGGATCATTGCGTATCTGCCGGCAGGTTGATCATGTCGCGATAGGTCACCTCACTTTCGTTCAGCCAACGGTCGATGTCCCCGGCATCGACCATGCGCTTCAACTGCGCATCGATCTCCGGCATGCGGTTGGCCAGCAGGGAACGGCGCGATACCGCAACCCGCAGATAATCCACGCTCAAGGCATTCGGCAAGGCCACGATGTCTTGCGCCCCTGCCAGGTTTTCGACGTACAACTGCCCGGTGCGCCGTTCCGACGTGATGAAGTCGATGCGCCCGCGAATCAGCTTGCCGAAGTTCTGGCTGCTGTCGGACACCCATTCGATGTTCTGATGTTGGGCGACCAGGCGGTCGAAATCCACGCCATAACTTTCACCGAACAACAGCCCGCCACGGTAGTTGGCCAGGTCCTCCAGGCGTTCGAACTTCACCGGATGCTGACGATTGGTGAACAGTGCGACCTCTTCGCGCAACACCGGCACCGTCGAAAAAACCATGCTCTGCTCACGTTGTACGGTGCTGTAGGCCAGCACCACGTCGACCCGGCCTTCGGCAGCGTCCAGCAGGCAGCGTTTCCAGTTGCCCAACACGACGAGCTCGACTTCGTAGCCCAGTTGCCCGAACAGGTTTTTCACCACGCTGGGGGCCAGGCCGCGTACCTGTTTACCGTCGCTCCAGGAAATTGGCGGGTACACCGGATAATCGCAGTAGCGAACCTTCTCCGCCGCTATCGCGCTGTTGGCCACCAATGCCAACATCAGCCCAAACAGCCGCAACATACGGCTCAGGCCGCAACGCTGGCGGTGAACAGGTAACCGGCGCCGTGGATGGTGATGATCAATTGCGGCTCGGCCGGATCGTCGTTCAACTTGCGCCGCAAACGCCCGACCAGCACATCGATGGAACGATCGTTAGGCACCCACTCGCGGTTGCGGATCTGGTCCATCAACTGGTCACGGCTCAAGGTGTGGCCGCTGTTGCGCAGGAACACGCTGAGCAACTGGTACTCGCCATGGGTCAGCATGGTTTCGCTGCCGGCGTGGTCGATCAGCCGTCGGCGGTCGGTGTCCAGCGCCCAGGCGGCGAACTGCTTGACCGGCCGAGGGATCGCTGCAACCGGTTGCGGCGTCTGGGCATGACGAACCCTGCGCACCAGGTTTTTTGCCCGGGACACCAGCTCGCGTGGATTAAGGGGTTTGATCACATAGTCATCGGCGCCGCATTCAAGGCCGACGATACGGTCGATTTCATCGTTACGGCCGGTGATCAGAATGATCCCGACTTCCGAACGGACCCGCAGCTCCCGGGTGAGGGTCAGGCCGTCCTTGCCCGGCAGACGAATATCGAGCATCACCAGATCGACTGTCTGGCTCGCCAGAAAGGTTTCGGCGAGTTCCGCCGTGGCGGCGCAATGCACCTCATAACCTTCCTGGGACAGGTAGGCATGCAGCAGTTCGCGAATCAGCGGATCGTCATCGACGATCAGTACCCGAGGAGCCATCGCTTGGAGTCCTGCGTATGCCCGAAGGCGTGTTTCTTATTAGAGTTTTTTCCTGCACCCGCGCCAGAGAGTATCCATTGCTGAACAGGCGATCAACAGTCAGTCGTCCGCAAGCAAAAACGCTGGCGCCCACCGGCCTGTAAACCGTCGACCCAGGCTTCGCAAATCTGCATGCCCTGCTCCGGGGTAAAGGTCCCGGGGTTGAGTCCCGACTCCAGCCACAAGCCATCGAGCAAGGCGCTGAGGCTGATGGCGGCCAGGTCGGCGTCGAAGTGTTCCCAGCCCTCCTCCTGCGCCAATTCCGTCAGCACCTTGCGCAATATGCCGCGGTACTCGCCATAGGAATGATCGTGCGCCTGGTTGATCGCCTCCGCGGTCTTGACTGCCCCCCAGAACGCCAGCCAGGCGTCCAGCAGTTGCGGGTCCAATATCTCGGCGGAAAACGAGCCGCGGAAGAACGCCGACAAACGCTCGCGGGCATTCGGTGCCGCCTGTTCCATGGCCTCGCGCAGCAGGCTCATGACCCGCCCGGTGATCGACATATAGGCCTCGGCCACCAGTTCGTCCTTGCCCGAATAGTGATGGCTGATCAGCCCGACCGAAACCCCGGCCTCGGCGGAAATCTTGCGGATCGATGCGCCCTGGAAGCCATGGCGCTTGAGGCACACCAGTGTTGCCTCGATCAGGTTGGCCTTGCGCAACTCCGGCTCCATGCGGGAAAAACGGGCTTCCTGACTCATGCGCGACACTCTCCGTGGATCAATCGTTAGGGACCGCGGCCAGGAAGACCGCGGGCTAAACGACTGTACAGCAAGAGCGTGGCAAGTCTCCAGCCCGTGGCAATTACTTGCTGGCCCAGGCGTTGAAGCGCTCTTCAAGCTCCTCGCCGTGGTCGACCCAGAACGCCACGTTCATCGACAGTGCACCCTTGAGGTTTTGCGGCGCAGTCGGCACCCATTGCGCCAGTTTGCTGTCCAGTCGTGCGGCGGCCTGGGTATTGGTCGGGCCGTAGGGAATCTGCTCGACGTACTTGACCTGGGCATCCGGCTGATTGGCGAAGGCGATAAAACGCTTGGCCTGATCGACGTGTCTGGAACCCTTGATGATCGCCCAGTAGTCCATGCCGTACAGGCTGCCCGGCCAGACCAGCCCGAGGTGACTGCCGCTTTGTGCGGCAGCAGCCACGCGCCCGCTGTAGGTCGAGGTCATCACCACGTCGCCGGCGGTCAGCCATTGCGCCGGTTGCGCGCCGGCTTCCCACCACTGGATATGCGGCTTGAGTTCGGTGAGTTTGGCGAACGCCCGGTCCACGCCTTGCGGGGTGCTCAGCACCTTGTACACGTCCTCGACTTTCACCCCGTCTGCCAGCAAAGCGAACTCCAGGTTGTACACCGCACGTTTGCGCAGCCCGCGTTTGCCGGGAAATTTCTGCACATCCCAGAAGTCGGCCCATGAGGTCGGGGCCTGCGCCAGCTTCCGGGTGTCGTAGGCAATCGCCACGCTCCACACCAGCGCCGCGGAACCGCATTCCTGCGCAGCCTCGGGGATCAACTGCTCGGCGCGTCCCAGAGCTTTCCAGTCCAGGCGTTCGTACATGCCTTCGTCGCAGCCGCGCATCAGGTCCGGGCCTTCAATCTGCACCACGTCCCAATCGACGTTGCCGGTGTCGACCATCACTTTGATCCGGGCCATTTCGCCGTTGTATTCGCTCTGGATCAGTGTGCTCCGATCCGCCGTGCTGAAGGGTTTGAAGAACGCCACATCCTGGGCTTTTTGTCCGGCTCCGCCGTAACCTACCACCACCATCTCCGGTGCTGCCTGAGCGTTGCCAAGGCCGACGGCCAGGGTCAACAACAAGGGATAAAAACCGTGCTTGAGCGTGTTCGATTTCATCAGTGGTTCCTCGTGCTGGTGTCACTCAGGCAAACGCCGGCGTGACCCATTTTTTATTGTGGTGAGGTTCGCCCCAGGAGTGGGCGCCAAAACAAGCTACTGCAAGCGCAAGAAAAAAAACAAGTTGATTTTTTACTGGTGGTAAATTTCTATAGGGCAATAATAACAACGCCGAAAACCCGGCCTTTCGGCTTCAGCCCGCCTGGAGTACCCGTACCATGCCGACCTCGACCCCAGCTTTTGCGCATCTGTTCGAACCCTTGCAGATTCGTGGCAAACGCCTGAAAAACCGCATCATGTCCAGCGGGCATGACACCTCGATGCCCACCGACAACCGGGTCAACGAACAACTGATCGCCTACCACAAGGCGCGCGCCGAAGGCGGTGTCGGGTTGATCGTGTTGCAAGTGGCCGGTGTGCATGACAGTGCGCGCTACACCTCGCATGTGCTGATGGCGACCGACGACGCCTGTATCGAGGGCTATCGGAAGCTCGCGCAAAGCTGCCACGCCCACGGCACCGTGGTGCTCTCGCAGATTTTCCATCCGGGACGCGAGATCATGGAGTCCAGCGATGGCCTGCTGGCGGTCGCCTATTCGCCTTCGGCTGTGCCCAACGAGCGTTTTCGGGTGATGCCGCGCGCGCTTGATCAGGCGATGATCGACGAGATCGTCGCCGGTTATGGTGCTGCTGCAAGGCGCCTGTATCAGGCCGGGCTCGACGGCGTCGAAGTAGTCGCCAGCCATGGCTACCTGCCGGCGCAATTCATCAACCCACGGCTCAACCGTCGCACCGACGACTACAACGGTGACCTGCAACAGCGTCTGCGCTTTTTGCGTGAAGTGATCGCCGCCGTGCGTGCCAACACCGATGAGCAGTTCATCATCGGCTTGCGCATTTCCGCCGATGAGCGCGACCCCGAGGGGCTCACCGAAGACGAGTCGTTGCAAGCCGTCCAATCGCTGCAAACGCAGCTGGATTATGTGCACATCGTCGCCGGCACCTCGGCGTCGTTGGGTGGCGCGGTGCACATCGTGCCGCCGATGGCGATCGAAGCCGCTTACCTGGCCAAGGAAGCCGGAACCTTCAAGGCCGGCCTGAGCATTCCGTTGTTCGTCACCGGGCGCATTAACCAGCCACAGGAAGCCGAACTGATTCTGGCGCGTGGCCAGGCCGATGTGTGCGGCATGACCCGAGCACTCATTTGCGACCCGCAAATGCCCAACAAGACCGACACCGGGCGCGCCGAAGATGTGCGGGCCTGCATCGCCTGCAATCAGGCATGCATCGGGCATTTCCACAAAGGTCTGCCGATTTCCTGTATCCAGCACCCGGAAACCGGTCGCGAGCTGCTGTTCGGCCAGCGACAACCGACCACCCAGCGCAAACGCATCATGATTGCCGGCGGTGGTCCGGCCGGGATGAAAGCCGCGGCGGTGGCTGCGCAACGCGGGCATGAGGTGACGCTCTACGAGGCCCGCTCACAACTCGGCGGGCAAGTGCTGCTGGCGCAACTGTTGCCACGGCGCAGCGAGTTCGGCGGTGCCAGCACCAACCTCCAGCGCGAGATGGAACTGGCCGGGGTGCGCGTGGTGCGCAATACCCGGGTCGACCGCGCCTTGGTGGAGCGCGAACGGCCGGACATGGTGATCGTCGCCACCGGTGCCGAACCCTACTGGCCAGCGTTCGAACGTGGCGGTGAGTTGCAGGTGGTGGACGCCTGGCAGGTGCTGCGCGAGGAGGTGCAGATTGGCCGTTCAGTGGTGGTGGTCGACTGGCGCTGTGACTGGATCGGCCCCGGCATTGCCGAACGGCTGGTGCGCGCCGGGCATCAGGTGCAACTGGCGGTCAATGGCACCCACTGCGGGGAAAACCTGCCGCTGTACGTGCGCGATCAACTGGCCGGCGAACTGCATAAGCTGGGCATCCCGATCACGCCTTATGCGCGGCTTTACGGTTGCGACGACAACACCGTCTACTTGCAACACACCGCCAGCGGCGAACCGATGCTCTTCGAAAACGTCGATACGCTGGTGCTGTGTCAGGGCCATCAGCCGGTGGATACGCTGGGTTCAGAACTGCAAGGTCTGGTGGAGTTTCGGCGGATCGGCGACTGCCTGGCACCGCGCACCGCCGAAGAAGCGATTTATGAAGGCTTGAAAGTCGCCTGGGAGCTTTGAGGCTGTTTATACTCCGGGACTTTTACGTTGGGCCGTGAGTCAAGCACAGTTCATGTGGGAGCGAGCCTGCTCGCGATGACGGTGCATCAGTCAATGTTGATGTGACTGCCATGTCCTCATCGCGAGCAGGCTCGCTCCCACAATGGACTGCGCGCAACTGACTGGGCCCTTTACCGTTCGGAGCACGCCATGAGCAATAGCAGCAAGATGCCGCCTGCCAGCAGCGCGCCTTCGCCAGAAAGCAGCGCGGCAGAACCGCATTTTCTCGGCACGCGGATTCGCGGCCTGCGCAAACGTCGGGGCATGACCCTGGCGGAACTGGCGCACATGAGTGAGTTGACGGCAGGCTACATCAGCCAGCTCGAACGCAACCTCGCCTACCCGTCGATCCCTGCGCTGTTCAACATCGCCCGAAGCCTGGGCGTGACCATCCAGTGGTTCTTCGCCAGCGAAGCCAACACCGCGCCCGAAGACCACGGTTACGTGGTGCGCAAGAACAGCCGCATGAGCGTGCATTACGAAGACGGCATCGTCGACCAACTGCTGACCCCGCAACCCAACCGTCAGCTGGAAATGCTCCATTCACGCTTCCCGCCAGGCACCTACAGCCAGCACAGCTACAGCCACGAAGGCGAAGAAGCCGGTTATCTGCTGTCGGGCACTTTCGAGTTGTGGGTCGCAGAACGTCATTTCCAGCTCAACGAAGGCGACAGCTTCAGTTTTTCCAGCCAGGAACCCCACCGTTATGGCAACCCCGGCGACGTCGATGCGGTGGTGATCTGGGTGATCACCCCGCCTACATTCTAGCGACGCACGCGCCCATTCGACTGAGTGGCGCATGCACGCTTCAAGGTGTCACTCGGCAATTCCTTGAACAGCGCCCGGTAGCTGCTGGAAAACCGCCCCAGGTGCCAGAACGACCAGTTCATTGCCACTTCGGCCACCGTGGTGTCGGTCGCGGTGCGGTTGAGCAATTCGCGACGGGCGCTGTTGAGCCGGCGCAAACGCAGCCATTGCGTCGGTGCCATGCCGGTGTAGGTCTTGAACGCGTGTTGCAGCTGACGCAATGACACTTCGGCGACCTGGGAAAACTCGAGCAAATTGAGGTTCTCTTCYGGTGTATCCGCCGCCCATTCACCGATCCGTTTCATGATCGTTCGCTCCCCTGCCCGGCGCTGCAACGCGCCCTGGTCCAGGCACACGCAGGCGTTGTCGAGAATAAACAGGCAGTCGTCCAGCAGCTGTTGGGTCAGCGCGTCCTTGCTTGGCGGATCGATGGTCTGTGACAGACGCGTCAGGGTGCCGCTCAGCCAACGGCTGAACAATGCGTTCTGCTGCGAGTTGAGCGGCGCCATGAACAAGCCTTCCAGCCGCTCTACATTCAATCCATGGCGCTGAACGAATTCCGGGCCGAAGACCACGGCCACTTCCTGATAATTCTCTGGCGTGATCCAGATGTTGCGGCTTTCGCCGTTCAGCACATACAGCGCGTTGTCACTGCGATCGAAACAGAACGCCAGCGAGCCCGGTGGCGCACTGAAATTCTGCTCGACGCGGGTGTTCATGCACTCCTCGTAAATCTCCACGCCTTGCAGGTCCAGATAACGCACTTGCCCTGCGAAATGCCCGGGCGACATCTGCTGATAGTGCTGCACCCACCCAGGGGTCGCGCGGATCTGTTCGGCGACATCAGCGGTGTTGAAAGCCTGCACGTGCAAGGGGTTTGACTCTGTCATGGAATGACCTGTGCGCACTTTTTTGGTGCGTTTTGGTTCTGCTTAAAGTGGATAGATGGATCGAAACGCGTCGACCAAGATAGTCGTCAACGCGCTACAGGGGAAGTCTCTCGCCGCTTGTACGGAATGCAGAGACCGACTCTGGCGCTGACAAAACCAACCACGAGGTCTTTATGAATGCCCCTTTCGATCAGCTGTCTTCATGGCTGAAAGAACACAAGATTACCGAAGTCGAATGCGTGGTCAGTGACCTGACCGGTATCGCTCGCGGCAAGATAGCGCCCACCAACAAGTTCCTGCATGAGCGAGGCATGCGCCTGCCGGAAAGTGTGCTGTTGCAAACGGTAACCGGGGACTTTGTCGACGACGACGTTTACTACGACCTGCTCGACCCTGCCGACATCGACATGGTTTGCCGCCCGGATTCTTCGGCGATTTACCTGGTGCCGTGGGCGATCGAGCCGACCGCCATCGTGATTCACGACACTTTCGACAAGCTCGGCAATCCGATCGAACTGTCGCCGCGCAACGTCTTGAAGAAAGTCCTCAAGCTCTATGCCGACAAGGGCTGGCAGCCGATTGTGGCGCCGGAAATGGAGTTCTACCTGACCCAGCGCTGCGAAGATCCGGACTTGCCGCTCAAGGCGCCATTGGGTCGCTCGGGCCGCGCCGAAAGCGGTCGCCAGTCGTTTTCCATCGATGCGGCCAACGAATTCGATCCGCTGTTCGAAGACGTCTACGACTGGTGCGAACTGCAAGGGCTGGACCTCGACACGCTGATCCACGAAGACGGCCCGGCGCAGATGGAAATCAACTTCCGTCATGGCGACGCGCTGGATCTGGCCGACCAGATCACCGTGTTCAAGCGCACCCTGCGCGAAGCGGCGCTCAAGCACAACGTCACCGCGACCTTCATGGCCAAGCCGATCGGCGACGAACCGGGCAGCGCCATGCACCTGCACCAGAGCGTGGTCGACATCGCCACCGGCAAGCCGATCTTCGCCGACAGCGACGGGCAGATGAGCGAGCTGTTCCTGCACCACATCGGCGGTCTGCAAAAGTACATTCCGAAACTGCTGCCGATGTTCGCGCCCAACGTCAACTCGTTCCGCCGTTTCCTGCCGGACACCTCGGCACCGGTGAACGTCGAGTGGGGCGAAGAAAACCGTACCGTCGGCCTGCGCGTACCGACTTCCGGTCCCGAAGCCATGCGCGTGGAAAACCGTTTGCCGGGCGCCGATGCCAACCCGTACCTGGCCATCGCTGCCAGCCTGTTGTGCGGATACCTGGGCATGATCGAACGCATCGAACCGAGCGCACCGGTGCAGGGCCGCGCCTATGAACGACGTAACCTGCGCCTGCCGATCACCATCGAGGATGCACTGGCGCACATGGAAGACTGCCCGACCATCGAGCGTTATCTGGGGACCAAGTTTGTCCGCGGTTACGTCGCGGTCAAGCGCGCCGAGCATGAAAACTTCAAGCGGGTGATCAGCTCCTGGGAGCGTGAGTTTCTGTTGCTGAGTGTTTGATCTCAATCAATTGAAACACCACCCCCTGTGGGAGCGAGCCTGCTCGCGATGGCGGTGCATCAGTCAATGTTGATGTGACTGCCATGTCCTCATCGCGAGCAGGCTCGCTCCCACAAGGTCCGTGCCTGGCATTGGCCCGGGGGTGCAACAAACAAATCCAGAACATCGAAAACAATCATTCAAAGAGGTGTCGAAATGCGTCTATTGAAATCAGTCGTTCCCGCAGCGCTCGCGCTGTTCTGCAGCCTCGGCGCACAAGCGCAGCCGAGCGTCAGTGTGTACAACTGGACCGACTATATCGGTACGACCACCCTCGCCGACTTCCAGGCGAAAACCGGTATCAAGGTCATCTACGACGTATTCGACTCCAACGAAACCCTGGAAGGCAAACTGCTTGCCGGGCGTACCGGGTATGACGTGGTGGTGCCTTCCAACCATTTCCTGGCCCGTCAGGTCAAAGCCGGCGCGTTCCTCAAACTGGACCGCTCGCAGCTGCCGAACTGGAAAAACCTCGACCCGAAATTGCTCACGCTGCTGGAGAAGAACGACCCGGGTAACACGCATTCGGTACCGTACCTGTGGGGCACCAACGGCATCGGCTACAACGTCGACAAGATCAAGCAAGTGCTGGGTGTCGATCACATCGACTCCTGGGCCGTGCTGTTCGAACCGGAAAACCTGAAAAAGCTCAGCCAGTGTGGCGTGTCGATGATGGATTCGCCCGACGAAGTCTTCCCGGCGGTGCTCAACTACATGGGCATGGACCCACGCAGTTCGAATGCCGAAGACTACAAAAAAGCCGAAGCCAAGCTGCTGACGCTACGTCCGTACATTACCTACTTCCACTCCTCCAAGTACGTGTCGGACCTGGCCAACGGCGACATCTGCATCGCCTTCGGTTACTCGGGGGACGTGTTCCAGGCGGCGAACCGCGCCAAGGAAGCGAAAAACGGCGTGAACATCGCCTATGCGATTCCCAAGGAAGGCAGCAACCTGTGGTTCGACTTGCTGGCCGTGCCCGCCGATGCCGGCAACGCGAAGCAAGCCCACGAATTCATCAACTACCTGCTGGAGCCGGAGGTGATCGCCAAGGTCAGCGCCACCGTCGGTTACGCCAACCCCAACCCTGCGGCCAAGCAGTTCATGGACGCGGAACTGGTGAACAATCCAGAGGTTTACCCCTCCCAGGCGGTGCTGGACAAGCTGTATATCTCGACCACACCGACAGCGGAAATCATGCGTGTGATGACCCGTTCCTGGAGCAAAGTGAAGTCCAACAAATGAATCGGATTGCAATAAACCTGTCGGCGGAACACGCCCGCTCCTATTACAACGCCTCGGCCAACGCAATGGTGCAACACCCGACGTTGACGTCGGATCTGCAAGCCGACGTCTGCGTGATTGGCGGCGGCTTTACCGGCGTCAACACCGCCATTGAGCTGGCCCAGCGCGGGCTCTCGGTAATTCTACTGGAGGGGCGGCGGATCGGCTGGGGCGCCAGTGGCCGCAATGGCGGGCAGTTGATCCGGGGTATTGGCCACGACGTTTCGGGCTTTGCCCGTTACGTCGGCCAGGAAGGCGTGCGCTATCTGGAGCGCGCCGGCACCGAATCGGTCGAGGTGGTGGGCAATTGCATCCGCGAGCACGGCATCGACTGCGACCTGCGCTGGGGCTTCTGCGAACTGGCCAATACACCCGCGCAATTCGCTGCGTTTCAGCTGGAGCAAGAAACCCTGGACGCCCAGGGTTATGCCCATGCAACCCGCCTCGTCAGGCCCGAAGACATGCGCCAGGTGGTGAACTCCGGTGTATACGCAGGCGGACTGGTGGACATGGGCTCCGGCCATCTGCACCCGCTCAACCTGGTGCTCGGCGAGGCTCGGGTCGCCGAGTCGCTGGGGGTGCGGGTTTTCGAGCAAAGCCCGGTGCTGGAGATCATCCATGGCAGTACCGTGCAGGTTCGCTGCGCAGGCGGCACGGTGCGCGCCGGAAGTCTGGTGCTGGGCTGCAACGCGCACCTGGAGGATCTGGAACCACGGCTCAGCGGCAAGGTGCTGCCGGCGGGCAGTTACATCATTGCGACCGAGCCATTGTCAGCGCAGGCTGCCGCCGAATTGATCCCGCAGAACCTGGCGCTGTGCGACCAGAAAGTCGGACTCGACTATTACCGATTATCAGCAGACCGGCGCTTGCTGTTTGGCGGCGCCTGCCATTATTCCGGGCGCGATCCAGCTGACATCGCCGCCTACATGCGCCCGAAAATGCTCAAGGTGTTCCCGCAGTTGGCCGATGCGCGCATCGACTATCAATGGGGCGGCAGGATTGGCATCACCGCCAATCGTTTCCCCCAGGTCGGGCGGTTGTCGCAGTACCCGAACGTGTTTTATGCCCAAGGCTATTCCGGTCATGGCCTCAACGTCACGCACTGGACCGCGCGCCTGCTGGCCGAGGCGATTCATGCCGGACACAGCCAGGGCCTGGACGTGTTCAGTGCGGTGCCACACATGATCTTTCCAGGTGGCCGTGCATTGCGCACTCCGCTCCTGGCACTGGGTATGTTGTGGCATCGTTTGCGTGAGGTGCTAGGTTAATCGCCATCACCATCGAATCGTCTGGAGCTTCTAGCAATGGCCGCGATCGAGCTGCACCGCGCACAACGGGATGAACTGGACTGCATCGAAAACCTGATGCAGTTCTATATGTACGATTTCAGCGAGTGGCTGCCGCTGGAGTTTGGCGCCCATGGTTTTTTCAATATTCAGCCAAAACTCGACTACTGGCGAAAGCCTGCGACGCAGCCGTTCCTGATCAAGGTTGACGGGGAGATCGCCGGCTTCGTGACGGTCGACGACGCAGTTCGTTTCGACGACGTGCAATACAACATCGGTTATCTCTTCGTCAGCCGCCGCTATCGAGGTCGCGGCGTCGGCAGGTTTGTGGTGTCTGCCCTGCTCCAGCAGCTTCCCGGTCAGTGGCAGATTTTTCATATCGACGCCAATCAGCCGGCGCAGGCGTTCTGGTCAAAAGTCATCCCCGAGCTGACCCAGGGTCAGTTCACTCTTCATCAGCTTCCCGTCGACGGCTACCCGTGCACGCTGTTCAAGTTTCGGTTCACTGAAGCTTGAACCGCTGACTGCATCAAATCGGCAGGCAACGGCTGGCGAAGTCTAGTCCCTGCGTCCAGACTCAGAGCAATAGACGATCCCCAGCGCTGACGACTCGAGGCTTTGAGCATGCTGCTTTTCCTGTTACCTCAGGCTGACTACGACCCCACTGAAAGCAGCGTTCCCTGGCAGGCGCTGCATGACGCCGGAATCGAGGTGCGCTTCGCGACGCCAAAAGGCTTGCCGGCCTACGCCGACGCGCGACTGGTGGACATCGGTTTCGGGCCACTGAACTCGCTGCTGATGACCCGCAAGGAAGATCTTCAGTGTTACGCCGCCATGACCGCCGACGAGGGTTTCAAATCACCCATGGCCTACGCCGAAGTAGACCCCGAGCAGTTCGAGGGGCTGGTGATCCCGGGCGGCCATGCCAAGGGCATGCGCAGTTTGCTCGAATCCGAAGACGCCCGGCGGATTGTCCGGCACTTCTTTGAGGCACAGAAACCGGTCGCGGCGGTCTGCCACGGTGTCTTGCTGCTGGCCCGCACGCGGGATACCGATAACGTTCTTTCGGTGCTGCACGGGCGCAAGGTGACCGCGTTGCTGGCCAACACCATGGAGCTGCCAGCCTGGTGGATCACCGCGCCATGGCTTGGCCGCTACTACCGCACCTATTCGCAAACGGTGCAGGCCGAAGTCACCGCGGCATTGGCCAGCGTCCATGACTTCTTGCCGGGGCCGCGATTCGCGCAACGTGATTCGACAGAAAACCCGCAATGCGGATTTATCGTGCATGACGGCAACCTGTTGACCGCACGTTGGCCGGGCGACTGCCACCGTTTTGCCGCGGAGCTGGTCAGCATGGTGCACCAGGCACGCAGTGTTCAGACCTCGCGCCGGGCCGACCGGACAGTTGGCATGCATTGACGGCGGCGGCGCGTCTCACACGCGCCCGCTGACCGACCACCAGCGCGGCAACAACTGCTGAACCTTGCTTTCGCCAAAACGGTCATCGATCAGCATCACCACGCCTTGATCCTGCGGGGTACGAATCACCCGCCCGGCGGCTTGCACCACTTTCTGCACACCGGGAAACAGGTAGGTGTAGTCGTAACCTGCACCGAAGATCGCCGCCATGCGCTGTTTCAATTGCTCATTGACCGGGTTCAGTTGCGCCAGCCCCAGCGTTGCGATGAACGCACCGATCAACCGTGAGCCAGGCAAGTCGATACCTTCACCAAACGCCCCGCCCAACACCGCAAAGCCGATGCCCTGGCTCGCTGGCGTGAACTGTTCAAGAAACTCCTGACGCCGGGCTTCGTCCATGCCGCGCGACTGTGACCACTGGTTGATCAGCGGCCAGCTCTGGGCAAACAACTGCGCCACTTGTTGCAGATAATCAAAGCTGCTGAAAAACGCCAGGTAATTGCCGGGACGCTCCATGAATTGTCGGGCCATCAGCTCGACAATCGGCGCAAGCGAGGCCTGCCGGTGCACGAATCGGGTGGAGATCCGGCTGACAATCTGCACCTTGAGCTGCTCGGCGCTGAACGGCGACTCGACGTCGATCCATACCGTGCTCGTCGGCAACCCGAGCAGGTCGGCGTAATAGCGCTGCGGGCTCAAGGTCGCGGAAAACATCACGGTGCTGCGCGCCGCCGTCAGGCGCGGGCGGATAAACCCGGCCGGCACCACATTGCGCAGGCACAGCTGCGAAAGGCTGCGCGTGTTGCCGAGCTCGCGCTTGCTGATGTCGAACAGGAAATGCTCATCGAACAGCTCGGCGACCCGGCTGAATTGCAGCGCATCGAAATAGAAGCTCTGCAACGCAGCGTCCAGCCCCTGCGGGTGATCGTTGAGGTAGTCGCCGATGGCGGTCGTGCAGAGCGACAGCGCCTGCAACAGTTTTTCCGGGGCCTTGGCGTAGGCCTGATAAGGGCTGATCTGTGTTTTATGCAGTGCGTTCCATTCACGGTTGACCCGCTGCAAGCTCTTCTTCAGCACCTCGGGTGCGCTTTTGCGCAGGGTATTCAAGGTGAATTGATCGAGGCTGGCGCTGTACATCTGCCGACCGCGCTCCACCAGATTGTGGGCCTCATCCACCAGCACCGCGACCTTCCACTGGTTGGCCTGGGCCAAACCGAATAGCAACGCGCTGAAGTCGAAATAGTAGTTGTAGTCAGCGACCACCACGTCAGCCCAACGGGCCATTTCCTGGCTCAGGTAATACGGACATACCTGATGTTCCAGGGCGATCTCGCGCAGGGCCGTCTGATTGAGCAAAGTCACCCGGCTCGCCGCCTCGCGGGCCGCCGGCAAGCGATCGTAAAAGCCGTTCGCCAATGGGCAGGATTCGCCGTGGCAGGCTTTGTCCAGGTGCTCGCAGGCTTTGTCGCGGGCAATCATCTCGAGTACTCGCAACGGTAAACCGTCGCTGCTGTCGACGATCACCTGTGCCGCATCCAGCGCCAGTTTGCGTCCGGGAGTCTTGGCCGTGAGGAAGAACACCTTGTCGATTTGTTGTGGCGCCAACGCCTTGAGCATCGGGAACAGTGTACCGACCGTTTTGCCGATACCGGTCGGGGCCTGGGCCATCAGGCAGCGACCGGTGCTGACCGCCTTGAACACCGATTCGGCAAGGTGACGCTGCCCCGGGCGAAAGTCCGGGTACGCAAAGCCCAGTACCTGCGCGGCCTGATTGCGCGCTTCGCGATGGGCCATTTCCTGCTCGGCCCACTGCAGGAACAGCCCGCACTGCAGCGTGAAGAAACGCTCCAGCTCAAGCGCGCTCCAGGTTTCGACCAGGCTGGTTTCCTTTTCGCTGACGATATCGAAATACACCAGCGCCAGCTTGATCTCGGCCAGCTGCAATTTCTGGCACATCAACCAGCCGTAGATTTTCGCCTGGGCCCAATGCAACTGGCGGTGGTTGGCCGGCATTCGCTCCAGTTCGCCACGGTAGGTCTTGATTTCCTCAAGGCGGTTCTGGCCGGGGTCATAACCGTCCGCCCTGCCCCTGACCGTCAACTGCCGATATTCGCCTTCAAGGGCCACTTCGTTTTGATAGGTCTCGCTACGCCGCGAAGCGACAGTGCGGTGACCGACGATGCCTTCCAGGGCCGTCGGCGACGGGGTGAAACGCAAGTCGAGATCACCGACCTTGGCGGTGAACTCACACAGCGCACGCACCGCAACGCTATAGCTCACGCCTCGTGCTCCACCCATTGCACATAACAGACAGCGACAGGCATCTGATGCTCGTGGCAGAACTCCAGCCAGCGCAGTTGGTTGTCTTGCAGGCGATCGCCCGGGCCTTTTACCTCGATCATCCGGTAGGTCTTGTGTTGCGGCCAGAACTGGATCAGGTCCGGCATCCCGGCGCGGTTGGCCTTGATGTCCAGCAACAGGCGATTGAACCAGTGCCTGAGGTGTTCGGCCGGCAGACAGTCCAGCGCCTGCTCAAGCAGCTCTTCGGTCAGTACGCCCCAAAACACAAAGGGTGACTGCACACCCGACTTGGCGCGAAAACGCTGGCGGATGGTCTCGGCATAACGCCCATCGTCCAGCTCTGCCAGGCACGCCTGGAACAGCTCGGCACGCCGGGAATGAAAATCCTCGCTGAGCAGGTCTACCGGCCCCCGCTGGAACGGGTGAAAGAACGCACCCGGCAACGGTGCGAAAATCGCCGGCCAGCAGAGCAGCCCGAACAACGAGTTGATCAGGCTGTTTTCGACGTAATGCACCGGGGCTGTGGGTTCATCGAGATGAGCCTGCACGTAGAACTCGACTGACTGCGCCGGATCGATTCGCGACAGACTCAGCTCCAGGCGCTCAACTTCGCGGGCCTTGACCCGCGGCATTGGCGGCCCGCCAAGTTTGCGCCGCAACCGGGGCAGCACCCGCAACAATTGTTGTTGCTCGGCGGCGCTCTCCGGCGCGTGTTCAGCGTGGGTCGCCAACTCCAGGGCCAATTGAAACTCGGCGCAACGCTCCAGCACCCGGATCAAGCGCAACCTGGCGCCGGGGTACGCACATGCGCGGTAGATCGTCAGCGCTACCGGGAAATCGGACATGCGCTCGCAGTGTTGCCCGATCTGAAACAGCAGCTTGGCGCGTCGCCGCTCGAGCCAGGGGTTGGCGGTTTGCAGTGCCTGGATCTGTTCGACGACTTGTTCCAGCGGCTCCCCGGATTCAAAACGCAGCTGACAATCGTGCAGATAGAGAAACGCCTCGACGTCGTCACGACTGCGCAAGCCTCGGGATTCGGCGCAGAACTCGACTTTCTCGTAGGTGAAGATCCCAAGATCCGCCAGGACAAACTCCGACCAGTCCTGATACAGGTTGCCGAAGAACATCAGCCGCAACCGATCGCACAGGTCCATGATGGTCAGGCTCAACAACCGGTCATCCAGCGTCGGGCACCAGGTCTTGAAGGACTGCGTCTCGGTGAACTGCTCGCTCAGTGCGGCCAGCCACTCGGACTTCTTCGCTTTGGGTTGTTTGATGGCCGTGCTGAAACACTGAAGGATTTCCGGTTTGAGCAGTACCTCGAACAGTTGCTCAATCGACAGTGGCGTCTGTTCGTCAACCCAGCCAAGGTTCAGCAAGGGTTCTGCCGCGCGGGCGATCTCGCCTATTTCGGCGTAATGCAACTTGCCGAGGCGAAAATGCTCGCCCTTTCGCATGACCATTCTGACCAGCAGTGCCTGCGACGCGCGCGGCAACTGGCCAAAATCAACGATGAATTGCTGCTCCTCCACGCTGAGCACGTCGGCATAGCGCTGTTCAAGCCAGGCGAGCACTTGTTGAAAGTTGTTCAGGTAATAGAAGGGATCATCGAGCGGATTGACTGTCACGAATAGAAAGCGCCATGGCGAGCGGGTACTGGTTATGCGTACAGATATCAGCTGAAGCACGGTGCTGGCAAATGGAAAAAGATAAGTGGCGGGTTTTGCGTAATGAAGGTCACCATGTCCGGGCACGACGCATGACCCGTAGCAGCTGGCGAAGCCTGCGTTCGGCTGCGAAGCGGCCGTAAAATCAGGCCATGCGGTACGTCAGACAGACCGTGCAAGTAGGATTTACGACTGCTTCGCAGCCGAACGCAGGCTTCGCCAGCTGCTACGGACCGCGTTACGGCTTGACTGATAGTCATCAGCCGGTTGGGTGGCTTTTTCCACCATAAATCGAATTTTGCCGAAATGAGTGAAACCAAGGACGGTCAGTATCGAAATGACGCATGTGTGTGTCGAAACGATCTAGTGATTTCTGTAAGAGAGGTTTATTCACGAATATCTGACACACTTGCCTACGAAGAAAATGGGCAGTAAGCGCAACTACTGCCACAAAATTGAATGCCACCTCATACTATCTGCCTCCCCATAGCCATGTTCTGAACATATAGGAGATCCATGAAGTGAGCAGGCGTGTTTACATAAGCGGTGCATCTGGAGCCGGCGTGAGCACTCTGGGAGCCGCTCTGGCAGCAAGGCTTCGAGTCCCCCACTTTGATGTCGATGACTATTATTGGTATCCGACAGAGCCACCATTCGAGCAATCACGACCTCCAGCAGAGAGAGTTAACCTACTCAACCATAGCTTGGCTGATGGCCAGTGGGTACTCTCCGGTTCATTGGATGGCTGGGGAGACGAAGTGATTCAACACGCTGATCTGGTCATCTTCATCGATACGCCCACACACCTCCGAATTGAGCGCCTAAAGGCACGCGAATCACAGCGTTATGGTGAGCGCATTCTCCTAGGAGGGGACATGCACGCGAATCACTTGGCGTTTGTCGCGTGGGCTGAAAGTTACGAAGAGGGCACTAAGGCTGGCCGCAGCCGACCACGCCATGAGCGGTGGCTCAAGCAGTTGGACTTGCCCTCACTAAGGGTAAATGGAGAGCTCCCAACTGAGCAGTTGCTTGTACAGGTAATCGCTGCGATCCAGGATTGAGGAGTTCCACGCGCCTCCAATCAAAATGTAATCACCAGCCGTGAAATCAGGTAGCTCGGTCTATCAGATTAATCGCGCAATCAGGGTTTACGACTACTTCGCCCGAGCGCAGACCGATCCGAATGCAGGCTTCGCCATCTACGGACCGCGTTACGGCTTGACGGGTCGTCATCATTCGGTTTTGGACTTTTTCCGTCATCAACCGAACTTTCCGGGAGTGAGTGACACCAAGAACGGTCGGTATCGAAATGACGCACCTATGCGTCGAGACGATCAAAAGAATTCTGTAAGCGAGGTTTATTGATGAGTATCCGCATTCTGAGCATGCCCCTGACTATCGTAGGCTTGCTGGCATTAGGCGGTTGCGCGTCGCCAACGGTGGTGACGTTGCAGAACGGCACGCAATATTTGACCCAGGACACGCCGAAAACCAAAGGCACAGACGGTTTCATTGAGTTCAAGGACATTTCCGACGCCAGGATCAAGGTCAAGGCGGACGACGTCGCCACCATCCGCACAGGAAAATGATCGAAAGCCTCAGGGCATCTGCAATGCAGGGTTTTGCCCCGGGATACTGTTATCGCAGGAAATAACCTGCTCGCCGCGTCGCAGCAATTGCCCCCTGATCATTTGGCAGCGCTCGTATTCCCGGGCATTCGCGTTGTCGATGCTGATGTTGCCGGTCACGGGCGGTTGCTTGCCGTCACCCAGGCTCAGTTTCACCCAGGGTTGTTCCGGCTGAATCTGGAAACGGCTGTTCTCGGGTTCAGGCTCGGTTTGTTCAACCTGTGCGGGGGGTGGCAGTTGATCGGCGGTCACGCCGTACCGGTTCAAAATCGAGCCATGAGGCAACTCCTCAGCTATCGCGCTCGCCGATAACATCATCAGCGCCGCTGCGACTGCCTGCCTCTTGTTGTTACTCACTGTGTTCAATCTCCTGTTTCGGTTCACCGCGCCTGGTGTCTGTGCTGCTCGAAGGTGGCGCCCTCTGGAAACGCATGGCCTGCCCGGTGGTTTAATGCCATGGCAAAAAAAATACCGGGGCACGCGCGCAAAATTCTAATTTACGCCTGGCTCACCGGAACATTGTGGCTATGCTTTTCGGAGTCGACGGGCGTTTTCCTGATCCCGGGGAAATGCTTTTGTCCGGTATTTGAGCCTGCCGTGTAGCGACAGGTCACCTTTTCCGATCACAAGGAATCAACAGCGTGCAGACCCTACAACGCCTTTTGAGCGATAAGGAATTCGCGCTTCCCCTGCCCGGCTTCAAAGTTCTGGCACTGACCCTAGCCGTCTTCGGGCTCAGTGCATGCAGCAGTATCCGCGCGCACACCACCGAATACGCCGGGGCCCAGCACACAACCGCCACGTCCCCGGACTCGGTGCAAATACTGCGTACCCCGCCGACACGACCGTACACGCGGTTGGGTGAAGTGATTCTGCACACACGCGCGCAGCCGGCTCCGCCCATCGACGAGTTCGAGCAGAGACTGCGTGAAGAAGCGGCAAAAATCGGCGGCGATGCCGTGGTGGTGATCTACGACATGACCCTGCCCATTTCGGATTACGTCAGCGCTGCGCTTCCGATGGACCGGGATGTCCACAGCGAGCAGAGACGCAAGCTCAAGGGCATCGTGATTCACTATGAATAAATGCTGAAAAGCCCGACGCGAACCGAGGTTTGCGCCGGGCTTTTAATGTCAGGCGATCACCACGCCTGAACTGGCCAGGTGATCGAGCCCGACCCCGACCAGCGTCACCGAGTCATTGCCGAAGCTCAACACGGTATCGGCGCCTACGGCTTTGGCGTGGTCGCGTACGTCGTAGTTTTGCCCCACACCGTCGACGCCGAGGAAGACCAGCTTGTCGCTGCTCTGGTAGCCCACGATTCGGTCGTTGCCGAAGTCGCCGCTGAACAGGAAGGTGTTGCTCCCCCCGCCCGACTCCATCAGGTCATTACCGGCACCGCCGACAAACACGTCATTGCCCTTGCCGCCGATCAGATGATCATTGCCGTCCAGGCCAAACAGCCAGTCGCCAGCCGCATGCGCCGTGAGGACATTGCCTCCGGCGTCGCCCTTCACCGATGACGCGTACTGGGTCAGGTTATTGCCGGCCTGCAAGCCTTTGTCGGTAACGCTATGAGTCACGTCATCCTTGAGCAAGCCCCAGAGAAAACCCGGTTCTTTACTGATGATGCTGCCGATATCGCGGGTGATGCTGATCCCGCCGTTGGCATCGCGCACGTACAAGGTGCCGGCGCCATCGCTGGCAAAGTCGAAGTTTTTTACTGACTGCTGCAAGTCCAGTGTGTTGCTGCCCTTGCCGCCCAGCAGGATGTTGTAGCCACCGGCATCCCTGAAGGTGTCGTTGCCATCGCCGCCCTCCAGGTAGTCATTGCCTTTGCCGCCCTGGATCAGGTCGTCACCGTTACTGCCGATGATGAAGGTGCTGCCCTTGTGGGTTTCGGCGTTGCGGTTGAGGTCCTGAACCCAGGTGTTGCTGCGCGCCGGGTCCGACAGGTTGGCGACGATGATCGTCGAGTCCTTGCTGGTCAGGTCATAGAACTTCGACTCCAGCACCCGGGTCATGCCATCGCCGTAACCGGTGGGCAGATGGGAAATCCAGGTCGGGACGTTGAGGATCGAAAACGGCAGTACGTTCCACGCCGCCGAGGCGTAATGGTCGTTGAAGCTGACGATGTTGTTGGTTGCCGAATCCTGATGCGCATCGTGTACGCCGACCGATGCCAGGTTGAACGTTGAACCGTCCAGCGCGCGGAATACCGGATCGTTTTCGTAACCGATGTTGAGCACCTTGTCGGTGCTGCTTTGGGTCGGTGACGCGTAGGCGATGTAGTTGGAATCCTTATAGAAACCGTTCCAGTGATCGCCGCTCAGGTCCGCCAGGCTATTGACCGCCAGCCCGCCGAGGCTGTGGCCGCTGACCAGTACGTCCTTGCCGTTCAGGCCATTGGCGGTGGCAAATGCGGCGACATTCTTGAGCAATGAACCAAAGGCTTCACCGACGTAGTTCTTGGCGTAGTCCTTGGGGCCCAGCGCCGCCATCAGGTCGTTGATCACATCGCCGATGGAGTCGCTGATCTGTATCTCACGCGGGCCGCTGGTGCCGCGAAACGCGATGCCGATTTCCGTGAGATGCCCTTGAGCGTCGTACTTGCCAAGGATCTCGACCTGAGCGCTGGTGTAACCGGCTTTCTCGCCGAAGAAAGTTCCCCGCACATCGACCTTGCCGCCATAACCTAACTGGCTGGCAGTGATCGGGGGCCAACCGGCCTTTTGTACTGCGTCCAGCGCGGCTTTTTCCGAATCGGGGTTCCAGGGGACACCGGGAATCACCCCTTGCGAGTCGGTGCCGCCGATCAGCGCAGTGACCAGCGTCGCCGGCAGCCCGAGGCCGAAACCATTGTGCTGATAGCCCGTGGCAAAGCCATTGTCGAGGTTGTGATAGGAATACAGCGTGATCGCCAGCGCATCGGAAAACAGCGCTTTGGATTCGGCTGAGTTGTGGTTTTTGTAGTCATAGACACCCATGGTATTGCCTCTCTTTTGTTGAAATTGTTAGAGATAGCTCACGCAGATGGAGCGCCCCGCAGCGCAGGGCGTTCCATTTAGTGCAATGCCTTGTGCTGCGGTTTAAGCAAATACGATCTCCGCACCCGACAGGTTATTCAGGCCGACACCCACCAGCGTCACCGCGTAGTCGCCGACCTTGAGCAGCGTGTCATTACCCGATTGCGAAACGTGCTGGCTGTAGTCATAACCCTGCCCCGCGCCTTGAACGCCCATGAACACCAGCTTGTCGCTGCCCTGGTAACCATTGATGGCGTCGAAACCGAACGCGCCGCTGAACAGGAAGGTGTTGTGGCCGCCGGAGGCATACATGACGTCATTGCCCGCGCCGCCGACGAACGTCACCTGACTCTTGTCGCTGCGCAGCACGTCGTTGCCCGACAACCCGAACAGCCAGTCACCGTCGGCGGTCGCCACCAGCGAATTGCCGTAGGCATCGCCATTGAGCGAGTGGTTGTAGTGGGTCAGCTCGGTGCCGGCCAACAAGCCTTTGGCGCTGACGTTGTAGGTAACGTCCTTGTTCAGCAGGCCCCACATGGCCCCCGATTCCTTGCTGACCAGCGCGCCGATATCGCGGGTGATGCTGATGCCGCCGTAGCTGTCGCGCACATACAGCGTGCCGTCACCGTCGTTGGCAAAGGTGAAGTTCTTCAGTGGCTGTTGCAGGTCGAAAACGTTCTGCCCTTTGCCGCCGAGCAGGATGTTGTAGCCACCCGCGTCCCTGAAGGTGTCATTGCCGTCGCGGCCTTCGAGGAAGTCATTGCCCTTGCCACCGCGCAGCAAATCGTTGCTGTCGGTGCCGATGATGAAGGTGCTGCCGGTGTGCGTTTCACCACTGCGGCCCAGGTCTTCGATCCAGGTGCTGGCGCGCAACGACTCCGACAAGGTCGAGACGAGGATCGTCGAGTCCTTGCTGGTGAGGTCGTAGAAGCTCGAGCCGATCACCCGGTTCAGGCCGTCGGCATAACCGAGGGAACTGTGGGCCGCCCAGTGTTGCGGGTTGGCAATGCTGAACGGGGTCATCTGGGTGGAGACGTAGTGGTCGTTGACGTTGACGATATTGTTGGTCGCCGAGTCTTGAACCTTGTCGTGCTTGTACAGCGATGAACTGGTGAAGGTGGTACCGTCGAGCACGCGAAACACCGGATCGTTTTCGTAACCGATGTTCAACACATGAGTGCCTGCCGAGCTTTGCGTCGGCGAGGCGAAGGTCATGTAGTTGGCGTCCTTGAAGTAACCGTCCCAGTGGTCGGCACTCAATTCGGCCACGCTGTTGGCGCCCAGGCCACCGAGGCTGTGGCCGGTGATCAGCACGTCCCTGGCATTCAGACCCTTGGCGCTGGCGAACGCGGCGACGTCCTTGAGCAAGGTGTCGAAGGCGCTTTTGGCGTAGTTCTTTGCATAATCCGTCGGGCCGACAGCGGCCAGCAGATTGTTCTTCATGTCGCCGTAGGTGTCGCTGTAACCCAGGCCTCCGGTCCCGCGGAACGCGATGCCGAGGGAGATCAGCTTGCCTGCCGCATCGTACTTGGCCAGCACTTCGGCTTCTGCACTGGTGAAGCCATCCTGCTCGCCAAAGAAGGTGCCCTGGGCGCCGACCTTGCCCTTATAGCCCAATTGTCCGGCGGTGACCGGCGTCCAGCCCGTGGCCAATGGCTTGCCGGTCGGCGTGTAGGCGTACAGCGTCAATGCAATCGCATCGCTGTACAGGGCCTTGCTGGCCTCGCTGCCGAACTTCCTGTAATCAAAAACACCCATTTTCTTGCCTCTTCATTGCTGGTATGTGTTGCGGTTTTTCAAATCAGAACTGCCAGTCGAGGGTCAGCCCGACGCCGTGGGTCTTGTCCCGCGAGCCCAGCAGTCCGTTGTAATCCAGGTTCAGCGAGACATCGCGTGCCAACGCCAGCCCTGCGCGAACGCCGACCACCGCCGCGTTGCGGTCCATGGACACGCTCTGCACGGCAAACGGCGTGCTGCCGGATGCAAACGCGAGGTTTTCCTCGGCGTGGGTATTGCTCAGGTTGTGCTGCCAGCCCAGGGTCCCGGACAGGTCGAGTTGCTGATGCTCGGTGAGCGCCAGGCGTTTGCTCGCCCGCAGGCCCAGGGTGGAAAGCACCGCGTCGCGGTTGTCGTCGCCGCCGTTGAGCGCCGCCGCACCGCCCTTCTCGGTGAAACTGTCACTGTCCAGGTGCACGTAGGCCAGATTGGCAAACGGCTCCAGTGCCAACGGTTGCAGGTCCAGGCGATAAGCCGCCTCAGTGAACACTTGTGTGGTGTGGGCATCGCGCCTGGATTTCTGCTTGGCACTGATGTCGCCAAACTGCAGGTCGCGTTTGGCATCGATACGGTGCCAGCTGTACGCACCGCCGACGCTCAGACGCAGCGCGTCCATTTCATGCCCGGCGTACAGACCCAGGTGGTAGCTGTCGACCGTTGCCGAAGAATGGGTGTCATCGCCCATGTTCAGCGAACTGTTGCTGTAACCGGTGACGAAACCCAGGCGTGTGTGGTCGGCAATCAAACCGTCGGCCCCGGCCAGCAGACCGCTGATGGAGCTGGTGTAGTTGGCGTTGTCGTGGCCGCTGTCGGTCTTGCCCCAGGCGCCCAGCACTTTGACCCAGGCGTTGTTCTCGGTGCTGTTCGGCGTCGCGGCGTCATAGAGACCGCCATCGCGCAGGCGCTCACCAACGGCATCACGCACATAGCGCGAGTCATTGACCAGCAAGGTGCCGATCGCCGGATGAATTTCCCCGGACAATTGCTGGAAGGCTTGCTGCGCGCTTGCCGCGTTCGGCGACAGCAGCAGGCTTTCATACACGGCGTTGCCCGCGCCCAGTTGCTCGGCGACAGCAGCCACGGAGCGTTGATTCGGGGTTTGCCCGACGCTGGCGAAGGAGTTGCCGTTGCGCTCGATCGCCAATTGCACGCCGGTCGCCGAGTAATCGAGGCTGCCACCGATAAACGCGTAGTTGGGCAACACCGCACCGAACTGGCCCTGGATACCACCGGCCGCTTGCAGGATGTTGTATTGATGACCGATCAGGCTGCGCACGTCGCCGGGGCTCAACAGCGTCGGGCTGTTTTCCAGCGACAGGCTCACGGTCGCGCCCTGGATCGTGGCGGTGCCGCTGGCAACGATGCTGTCGCTGTTGGTGGGGGACAGCTCGACGGCATAGGTCGAACCGGGCTCGAAGGTTACGTTGCCGGCGACGTGCAAGGTGCCGATCGAGTTGCCCGGCGCGACGGTGCCGCCGCTTTTCGCGGTCAATACGCCGACCTGCCCGGAGCCACCGAGGATGCCGCTGTCGTTCACCGTGACCGCCGACAGCAGCGAACCGTTGACGGCCAGTCGCCCCTGATTCACCAGGGTTGGCCCGGAATACGTGTTGCTGCCCGTCATCACCAGCGTGCCAATGCCCTGCTTGGTCAAGCCGCCGTGGCCGGAAATATCGTTGCGCCAGACGTCGAACCCGCAACTGATGTCGTTACAGATCCGCTGCGTTGGCTTGCCGGCATCGATGACCGCACCAATGCCCGGCAGGTCGGCGACAAACTGGCCGGAGCCATAGGAGCCGGCCACGCGGAATTCCTGCGGAATGTCGGCATCGGCGACAAACATGCCGGGGCCGTCGATGCCCTTGCGCAGGTTGATCATGCCCCAGCCGTACACCGAATCGATGCCCGGTGCGCCCATGTCGGTGGCGGTGGTTTTCAGCACCGTGGCGACCTGCGCGCCCGTCATGTACGGGAAGCGCTCCATCAGCACCGCCGTGGCGCCGGCAACGTGTGGCGCGGCCATCGAGGTGCCGTTCTTGTTGGCATAGCCCACGGTCAGGTCATCGGCGTTGGTGCCGCCGATCACTGCGCTGTAGATCTTGGTACCCGGCGCCGACACACAAAAGCCTGCGGTATAACCGCAACGCGACGAGAAGGTGCTGATGATGTAGGGATTGGCGCTAGTGGTGTCCGGGTTCATTTGCAGCGCCGCGACCGTGACCCAGTTCGCGGCAATGTCCGGCACGAAGTAACCCAGGCCGGCGATCGCGTCCGGGTTGTTGAGGTTGTAGTCGTTACCCGCGGCGAAGATAGTCACGATACCGCTGCGCGCCGCGTCGATGGCGCCGCGGTACGCACCGCCCTGTTTGGTGTTGAGCAGCGGCTGGATTTGATCGAACTGCGCCTGGCCGTCCTGCACGGTGAAATGCGGGAACGCCGGGTCCTTGCCACCCTTTTTGAAGCGATCGGTGATGCCGATGCCCCAGCTGTTGTTGATGATCCGTGCGCCGCTTTCTCGCAGAGCATCCCAGCCGGCTTTGTAGACCGCGCCGTCGTTGCCGAGAATGATCCCGTCTTCAGGTCCCGGGTCACCGTTGTCGGCGCTGATGATTTGCGCGTTGAACGCCACGCCGTGCATCGGGCTGCCATCGCGGCTGCCGGCGGCAATCCCGCCGACATGGGTGCCATGAGACCCCAGCTTGCCGTCGGAACCTACCGTCGGTGTGCCGTCATACCGAAAGGCATCTCCGGCTTTGACCGGAATGTAGGGGTCGGTGTATTCACGAATACCGCTGGTGACCAGCGTCACTACTTTGTCTACGCCGGAAAACTCCGGGTGCTTGGCGTAGACCGGTTGATCGAAGATGCCCAGCTTGACGCCTTTGCCGGTGTACCCGGCTGCGTAGGCATCCTGGGCGTTGATCGCGCCCAGGCCCCATTCGGCGTTGAATTCGGGACTGCGCCAGCTGCTCGGATCGCCGAGCTTGCCGCTTTCCACATAGGGTGCGGCCTGAGCGACCCCGATTGCCGCCAGATAAGCGATAAAAGCCCCATTGAGGGCTTTGGCCTTGCGGCTGATGCCGATTTGCACAGGCGTGTTGTTGCGAGAGTTACCTTCCATCCAGCGACCTTCCTTAGTTGTCTTGCTTGAATCCCTTCGTGTTTATCTGCACACACTTTGATGTGTTCCACGCTCCCCTGTAGCAGCGGCCGCAGGCCGCGTTCGGCTGCGAAGCAGTCGTAAATCCATGCCCCGCGGTGCGTCAGGCTCACCGAGCTGTCCGCAATTGCGAGCGCTGCGCCCGAACGCGGACCGACTCGAACGCCGGCTGCGCCAGCCGCTACAAAAGCCGTGGTGTTCTTTAGAACTGCCAATTCAGGCTCAGCCCTACTCCGTGGCTGTTTTCGCCGCTGGCCAGGCGGCCGTTGTAATCGAGGTTCAAACGGACGTCCTTGGCCAATGCCAGCCCTGCCTGAACCCCGATCAGCGCCGCGTTGCGGGCCAGTGGTGCGCTTTCGACGGCGAACGTCGGACCGCCACTGGCAAAGGCCAGATGGTCTTCCGATCGGGTAGCACTCAGGTTGTGTTGCCAGCCGAGGGTGCCGGCCAGGTCGAGCTGTTGCTGACTGGAAAGGTTGATGGTTTTCAGCGCTCGCACGCCCAACGTGCCGAGCACCGCATCACGCGGGTCGCGGCCGCTTTTCAGCCCTGCGGCATCGCCTTTTTCGGTGAAACCCTCAGTGTCCAGGTGCACATAGGCGAGGTTGGCGAACGGCTCCATCGCTACTGGCTGCCGGTCCATCCGGTAGGCGGCTTCGGTGAACACTTGCGTGGTGTTGGCATCGACCTTGGCTTTCTGCCTGGCACTGACCTCGCCGTAGTGCAGGTCACGCTTGATGTCTGCCCGGTGCCAGCTGTAAGACCCGCCGAGACTCAGACGCCACGCGCCCAGTTCGCGCCCGGCGTAAGCGCCCAGGTGGTAGCTGTCGACCTGGGCCCGCGAGTGGGTGCCGCTGTCCAGGTTCAGCGAGCTGTCGCTGTAGCCCGTGACGAAACCCAGACGCGTGTCTTCGTCGAGCAAACCGTCGACCCCGGCCAGCAAGCCGCCAATCGAGCTGGTCGAACCCGCCATGTCATTGCGCTCATCGGTCTTGCCCCAGGCGCCCAGCGCCTTGACCCAACCGCTACCGCCCGTTGCCGGATCGGCCTGCAAACGCTCTGTCACCGCATCACGCAGGTAGCGGCTGTCGTTGATCAGCAAGGTGTCGAGCGCCGGATAGATTTCCCCGGACAACTGCTGGAACGCCTGTTGCGCAGACGCTGCCGACGGCGACAACAAGAGGCTTTCATAAACCGGATTGCCCGTGCCCAATTGTTCGACGACAGCCGCCACGGAACGTTGGTTCGGGGTTTGCCCGACACTCGCGAACGAAGTGCCGTTGCGTTGAATCGCCAGCTGCACGCCCGTCGCCGAGTAGTCGAGACTGCCGCCGATGAACAGGTAGTTCGGCACCACCGCACCGAATTGCCCCTGAATGCCGCCCGCCGCTTGCAGGATGTTGTACTGGTGCCCCAGCAGGCTTTCGACCTGGCTGGCACTTAACAGTGTCGGGCTGTTTTCCAGAGCAAGGCTGACAGTCGCGCCCGAAACGGTCGCCGTGCCGCTGGCGACAATCCGGTCGCTGTTGGTCGGCGACAGCTCCACCGCATAGGTCGAACCGGGTGCCAGCGTCACATTACCGTTGACCTGCAAGGTGCCGATCGAATTACCCGGCGCGACCGTTGCGCCGCGGTTGGCGATCAAGCCACCGACCCGCCCGGAACCGCCCAGGGTGCCGCTGTCATTGACCGTGACCGCCGAGCTCAGCGCCCCATTGACCGTCAACAGGCCGCCATTGACCGTGGTTGCACCGCGATAGCTGTTGTTCCCGGTCAGTATCAACTGACCCGCGCCGGACTTGATCAGGCTGCCTTCATACAGTCGTGTCGCGGCAGCGGCATCGCGCGCCGTGCCCACGGCGTAATCGGTCTTGTCCTGCTGACTGGCATTGGCCGCGACACCGTTTTCCCAACCTTTGTCTTTCAAGGTCTGTTGCCAGGCGCTGTGCTCGGCGGCGTCTTCGCTCTGACGCTGGATCAGCGCCTTATCCGAGATGTCGTTGCTCCACACATCACGCTGACCGGCGGCAAGACTGGCGTCGAATGGACCGAGCAATTGCCCCGGCCCTCTCATCGCCCGCGCAAGGTCGGGCACGCCCCAACCGACCCGAGTGCTCGGCGCGTCGGTGATCGAACCGTCAAGCTGGGTCGCGGTGGTCAGCAACACCTGCAAGGCTTGCTGGTTGTTCATGTACGGGTAGCGTTCCATCACCAGCGCCAAGGCACCGGTCGCATGAGGGGCCGCCATCGAGGTGCCGTTGTAACTGGCATAGCCACCACCAACGATAGTGCTGTAGATCTTTGCGCCCGGCGTGCTGATGCACCAGTACCTGGCGATCCCGCACTGGTTGTATTTTTGCTGGTTGTTTTTATCCAGCCCCGACACCGCCAGCCAGTGACCTTCCAGGTCCGGCTCGAAATACGGCAGGCTCGCACGCACGCTGGCGTTGGCGTACCCGCTGTTGCCGGCGCTGAACACGTTGATCACGCCGCGACGCGAGACATCGGCGGCCGCATCGATCCAGGTGTTCTGGTTCCAGTGCTGGGCATAGGCGGCGTGCAGGCTCTCGAGCGTCTTGTAGTCGACATCCTTGGGCTGGCTGCCCCAGCTGTTGTTGATGACCCGTACGCCGGCATCGGCCAAGGCGTCATAGGCCGCCTTGAAATACTTCGGATCGGGGCCAGGGCCAAACAGGAAGCTGTCGTTCTGATTGGTGTTGGCGACGTACACATCCGCGTTGAACGCCACGCCGTGCATGCCGACACCGTCGCGCGCGGCGCCCATGGTGCCGGTGACATGGGTACCGTGGGAGTCGTTGTTGGCGTTGTGAATGCCGCTGACGCTGAACGGTGTGCCGTTGACGTAGTTGCCGGTGGCCGTTACCGCGTGAAAGCGTGCTGCTTCGGGGTGGTTCGGGTCAAAACCCGAGTCCAGCGCGCCGATCTTCACCCCTTTGCCGGTGAATCCTGAGGCGTAGGCTTCATTCGCCTTGAGGCGATCCAGGCCCCAGTCACTCCGGTACTCAGCGGTGCGCCAACTGGCGGGATCCCCCACTTGCCCCGGATCAAGATAAGCCGCCTGAACTGCAGCAGGCAGCGCGGCGACGAGCAACAGCAATGAGCCAGTGGTGATCGGCTGGGCACGATTACGACGTACGTCCGTGTTCATAAATACTCGCTTTCCTGGCGTTATTAGACTTGTAGTCCCCTATCCCGGGGCGGTGCAGCGGTGTGGCGTTTATCGGGTCGTCTTGCGCGGGCCGAAGGCTTCATCGACCTTGGCCAGGTCCTCTTCACGCAAGTTGCCGGCGTAGTAATGCAACTTGGTCCAGGCCATTAAATAGTCATAACGGGCCTGGGCCAGGTCGCGGCGTGTGGTGTAGAGCTGCTGTTCGGCGTTCAGTGCATCAAGGTTGACTCGCTCGCCACCGAGGATGCTTTGCTTGGTCGAGACCACCAGCGCTTCGGCCGAGGTCAGGGCCTTTTGATAGGCGCGCAGCTTGCTGACTCCCGACAGACAGGCGCTGAACTGGCGACGCAGCTCGATCAGGGTTTCGCGGGTTTTCGAGTCCAGGTCGTATTCGGCCTGCTCCATCGAGCGACTGGCCTGACGCGTCGATGCCGACACCCCGCCGCCGGCATACAACGGCACGCTGATCTCGATACCGATGGTGTTGGTGTCGTAACGCTGGTTGTAGGTGTTGCCGCTTTCCGACTCGTTCTTGCGTGCCGTCGCGTAGGCGTTGACCCTGGGCAAGTGACCGGCGCGATTGCGCTCGACCTCGTAACGCGCCACTTCCACCGCCTGACGCTGGGAAGCGAGGTTCGGGTTGTTGCTCAGTGCGAGCTCATGCCAGCTGTCGAAATTGGCCGGTTGCAAGGAGAACGACTCAAAGGACTCGCTCAACGGCTCGAGGTCCTTGATATCGATATCCCGCGTACCGATCAGCGCGCCCAGCTCACGCAAGGCAGCGTCTTGCTCGTCGCGGGCCTCGATCTCTTCAGCGGTGGCCAGTTCGTAACGCGATTCCGCTTCGAGAATATCGGTGCGGGTGCCCTCGCCCTGACGGAACATCTGTTCGTTCTGCTGGAACTGTTGCTCGAAGGCTTTTTTCTTCGCTTGCGCGATGTCGATCTGATCCTGGGCAAACAGCGCCTGGGTGTAATAGGTCAGCACCCGAACCAGCAGCTCCTGGCTCTTGCCGCGAAAGTTCTCATCGGCAAACAGCGATTGCGCCACGCCCTTGCGATACGCCGCGTATGCCTCGTAGTCGAACAGCGGCTGTTGCAGGGTGAACGTCGAGCCGTAGCTGTTGTAGTTGCGGTCTTCGGTCTGGTTGCGACGGCGTTCGTCCAGGGACGTGGCCTTGGAGTTGTTGCGGCCCTTGTTGTAGTTGTACGACAGTTTTGGCAGCAGGCCGGCGCGACCAATCGTACGGTTTTCCAGGCCGGCGTCGCGTTCCTTGATGGCGCCGAGGAATATCGGATCATTGCGCAGCGCCTGTTCGTAAACTTCAAAGGGCCCCATGGCGTAAACGTTGGTGCAGACCAGCAATGCGATAGCGGTCCCGAGAATGGAATGCTTGCTCATACGACGGGACATCCTTATTCCTCGGTCAATGCGGAGCCTGCCCGGTCGAGCAGAGGTTTGAACAGATAGTTGAGGAGTGAGCGTTCGCCGGTGCGCACGAACATCTCGGCCGGCATGCCCGGCTTGATCACCAGACCGTTGAGTTTCTCCATGGCCACGTCACTGACGCTGCTGCGCAGCACGTAGTACGGCACGCCGGTTTTCTCGTCGACCATCTGGTCGGCGGAAATCAGGCTGACTTCGCCCGGCACGCGCGGTGTCTTGCTCTGGTTGAAGGCAGTGAACAGGATGTCCACCGGCAAGTGGCTACCGACCTTGTCGATCAGGTTCACCGGCAAATGACCCTCGACCTCCAGACGCGTGCCCTGGGGCACGATTTCCAGCAAGGTTTCGCCCGGACGAATCACCGCGCCTTCGGTGTGCACACCGAGGTTGACCGCGATGCCGTCGGCTGGCGCGACGATTTCACTCTGTTGCAGATTAAAACCGGCCGAGGTCAGTTGCTGCTCGAGGGTCAGGCTCTTGAGCTGCGCGTCCGCCAACTGGCTGCGTACCTCTTTCTGGTATTCCTCGCTGTGCTGTTGCAGCTTCAAGCGCGTTTCAAGAATGCCCTGCTCCACTCGCCCGCTTTCGCCGCTGTTCTGCGCCAGTTGCTGTTGCACCTGCGAGAGCTGACGCTGGAATTCCATCAGCCGGTTGCGCGGGATGTAACCGTTGTCCGCCAAGGGTTGCAGGTTGGTCAGTTGCTGGCGCAGGGATTCGGCCTGCGCGGTCAGGTCGGTGCGCGCCCGGCGCATCCCAGCCAGTTGTGCGTTGGCACCTTCGATGTTGGCGCGCATCCCGGCCTGCTCACGATCAAACGCTTCGCGGCGGCTGCTGAACAGTTGCCGCTGGCCTTCCAGCACCAACGCCAGTCGCGGGTCGGGGTCGTTGCTCAGTTCGGCCGGGAAACTCACCTGCTTGAGGTTGTCACGCTCGCTTTGCCAACGCGCCAGGCTGGCCCAGGCCATGCGGTACTGGGCTTGCAGGGATTGCACATCGGCTTCGACCTGCGTCTGGTCGAGGCGAAACAACGGTTGCCCTTGCTTCACCGCCTCACCTTCACGCACCAGAATCCGGCTGAGCACCCCGCCGCTCATCGATTGCACGGCCTTGCGCTTACCGGACACCACCACCGTGCCCTGCACCGGAATCCCCTGATCGAGAGGCGCCAGGCTGGCCCAGAGAAAAAAGCTGCCGGCGCCGACCACGGCGAGTATCCAGCCCAGGCGGGCAAAATAACCGGCGTCGCGCTCAGGACGCTCCGGTGCGTAAGCTTGTTCGATTGTCATGCCGCTGTCCTTGCTCATACACCACTACTCTTGGTCGGGGCCTGATACTGGCGGCTCATGCTGAGCCCGGCCGGTGCTGCGGCTTTTTTTTCCCGTGGCTGTTCCTGTTGTGCGCCAGACTGCTGTGCGCCAGACAGCGCCTTGAGCACTTCCTGACTCGGTCCAAAGGCTTGCAGGCGGCCTTCGTTGAGCACCAGCAACTTGTCGGCCTGGGCCAGCGCCGAGGAACGGTGGGTCACCAGAATCACGCTGGTGCCCTGGGCTTTCATCTGTGCGATGGCACTGGCCAATGCAGCCTCGCCAACGGTGTCAAGGTTCGAATTCGGCTCATCGAGCACCACCAGGCTCGGCTTGCCATACAGCGCTCGGGCCAGGGCCACGCGCTGTTTCTGGCCGCCGGACAAACCGCTGCCATCCTCGCCCAGCACGGTGTCGTAGCCGTGCGGCAGGCGCAGGATCATCTCGTGCACACCGGCCTGCTGCGCGGCCTCGACCACCTTCTGCGGGTCGGCTTCGCGAAAGCGCGCGATGTTTTCGGCGACGCTGCCGCTGAACAGTTCGATGGCCTGTGGCAGATAGCCGATGTAGGGACCGAGGTCGTCGCGGTTCCAGCGATGGATGTCCGCACCGTCCAGCCGCACGGTGCCGACCAGGGTTGGCCAGACGCCCACCAGCACCCGGGCCAGGGTCGACTTGCCGGAGCCGGAAGCCCCCAACACACCTAACACTTCACCAGCCCTGAGGTTGAAATTGACCATGTGCAGGGTTGCTGTGCGTTGACCTGGCGGGCCGGCGCTGACCTGTTCGAAGGTCACTTGGCCCTTGGGCGCAGGCAACTCCATGGCATCTTCATTGGGTGGGAACTCTTGCAGCAGAGCGTCCAGCCGTCGGTAAGCCAGCTTCGCCCCGCTCCATTGCTTCCAGACAGCAATCAACTGATCGATCGGGCTCAGAACCCGGCCCATCAGGATGGACCCTGCGATCATCATCCCGGCGGTCATCTCGCCCTTGATCACCAACAAGGCACCCAACCCCAGCACCAGCGATTGCAGGCATAGACGCAGGGTCTTGCTGAAGGAGCTGATGACCGCGCCGGTATCGCTGGCCTGGTTCTGCAAGCCGAGAAAACGTGAATGCACCTGGAACCAGCGTTTGCGCAACGCCCCGAGCATGCCCATCGCCTGGATGGTCTCGGCGTTATGCAGGTGACTGGTGGCCAGTTGCGTGGACCGCTGCGAGTAACCGCCGGCCTCACCCAAGGGTTTTTTGGTGATCGCCTCATTGAGGAACGCCAGACCGATCAACAGCACCGCGCCGACGGTAGCGAACACCCCAAGCCAGACATTGAACAGATAAATCACGAACAGGTAGACCGGAAACCACGGTGCATCGAAGAACGCGAACAGCGCAGGTCCCGTGACGAACTGGCGAATGTGGGTCAGGTCGCCCAACGACTGGCCGGCGTTGCCCTCGCCCTTGAACAGATTGCGCTCGAAGGCGGCCTGATAGACCCGCAGATTGAAACGTCGCTCCAGTTGGCTGCCGATGCGAATCACGATGAAGCTGCGCACGGTCTCCAGCAAACCGATAAACGCAAAGAAACCCACCACCATCAGCGACAGCATGGCCAGGGTGGTTTCATTCTGCGACGAGAGTACCCGGTCATAGACCTGGAGCATGTAAATCGACGGCACTAACATCAGTACGTTAATCAATGCGGTGAAACAACCGACGCTGATCAGAATACTTTTATAGTCGCCCAGCGCCTTCAATAGCGGTGCAGTGGGAGTGGTCTTCGCCATTCTCATTGATCTTCCCTGAGCTGATAGCCCGTGCGGTAGTTCGACACGGTTCCAATAAACTGCCCCCCACGCTGGCTGGGACATGCTTTTAATAATGCAACTGGCAGGCGAACGAACTCTATGTCATGACGATATAGAGTTCAGGTTATTTACCGGTCAGCAAAAAACTGTGAGGGCGTCGTTATTTCCATTACAGGAAAAGACTCGACTTACCCTGGCGCTCTTAGTTTGGAGCGCGTTGCAGGACAATCTGCGGATCAGAGTGTTTGGTACTTTCGTAGCGCCCTTCCTGCTGTCGGCCAAGATGAATAATTCTTGAACCTTCTTTACCCGTCAGCGATATACCGTCGGGTTCCGGGAACCAACCAACGGGTGTTTCACTCAGCCAACTGGCGAGGCATTGAATATCGCCCGCCAATGTTTGATTTTGCACAAGTTCCAGTGAACAGGTGTTCTGCGGCTGTGCCGTCAGGTAAACCTGCCATTGCCCGGCCAGTTCCGACGGGTCCGCTAATCTCAGGCTGCTTGCCATGGCTACATCTCCAGAAAACATCATCAGCGTGGCAATCAGCCAGGCCATTGCCCTGTAGGTAAAGGCGTTATGGGTCATAAGGTGCTTCGTTCCAGGTTGTAGCCTATGCAGCCTCGCCTACCGCAGCGGTGCTGGCAAGGACAAAGGGCAGCGCAGATGCGCTGCCCCCATAGTCATCGACTCAGGCCACAATGTCCGTGGTAGCTGCCTGGCCAATGGTGGTGACCAGGAAGTCCGCCACGCCATGCCCGGAAAAGTCGATGGCAAGGCTGCTGCCACCGGAGATCGTGCTCAATACCGCGTCGCCCGCTGCACCGGTGAACGAATTCACGAAGTGCAGGCCTGCGCCGTTGGTAATGGCACTCAGGTCGATTTTGTCCAGACCGCTGGTGAAATCCAGGATCTGATCGGCCGCCCCCGGCTTGGAGTCGGAGCTAGCTGCAAACACGAAGGTGTCGGAACCGCTGCCACCCCAGAGTTTGTCCGCGCCACCGGCACCGTAGATGATGTCGTTGCCGGCACCGCCCTTGAGCTCGTTGGCCACGCTGTTACCGATCAGCAAGTCGTTGCCCGAACCGCCGATGGCGTTCTCGATGGTCACACCCTTGGCAATGGAAACGTTGCCTACCATGCCACCAACGTCGGAGAACGAGGCTTCATTGAGGTTGATCTTCTGGTTTTGGGTGAAACCGGAGAAGTCCAGGGTGTCCTTGCCGCCCGCGTCCCACACCGAGAACACGACTTTGTCCGACGACGAGGTCGCGCTGTAGAAATCGCGGCCGGCGTTGGAGTTGAAGCCGTAGGTGGTGTCACCGGTACGGGTGCTCATGTTGGCGCCGTAGAGCTTCTGCACCGCAGCGATATCGTCCATCAACGGACCGGACGAATAAGCCTCGACGCCACCCTTGCTGAAGTTCTGGTTGGTGTTGCTTTCACTCCAGTAACTCATGAGGCTGTAGCCGCGCGTGTCCTGGCCATAGGACGCATCGTTGTAGGTCGGGTTGCCTTCGCCGGCGTTGTAGTCGCCAGGGTGAGACAGGCCGAGGGTGTGGCCGATTTCGTGAGTCAGGGTCTGACGACCGTAGTTGTTCACGCCCGGGGTCTTGTTGACGTTGTAGCCACTGCCGGTCAGGTACCACGATTGGCCGTCATAGCCAGGCTCGGTACCCGGCAGGAAGGCGAATGCTGCTGCACCTTCCTGGCCGCCACTGTAGTTGCCGAAGGTCATGTGACCGTCACCGCCCTTGGCGGCTTCAGTGAAGGTGACATTGGCCACGTCTGCCCAGGATTGCATGGCGAGCACGGCCTGAGCCTTCTGCAAAGAGCTGAACTGGCTAAAGCCGGTAACGCCCAGACCGCTGAAGTTCGACGTCGGTGCGGTCAGAAACGTGTACGTGAGTTCGATCTTGCCGCTGCCGTTGAGATCGTGCCAGGAGGCACCATCACGCAGCAGTTGCGTCGCAGCTTGATCTACCGAGTAGGAGGGTTTGCCATTGACCGTAAGATTGCCGCCACGGTCATACTGATGGCTGAAACTATCGATCTGCGACCACGCACTACTTGTGGCGGCCAGTGAGTCAATAGCGTTCACTTTTACTTTCGACATAAACACACTTCCTTGTTTAGCAATGGAACAGTTTTTGTCAGACAGCGACAATCTCTGGCGAGATCGTCCTATCACTCGCCCAATGAAGGCGTAAGAAAGCTGACACATTTCGAAATCAGACGTCTACTATTTTTTTGACGTCAAATTGAACTGCTCCACAAAACTCCCGAAAACAATGACCGACGAGTCGAAATAATCTTTGTGGTTCAATCCCTCAATAGGATTGTCGGACAATCTTCTATTTAAATATTAAATAGCAGTACAGTTGTATTTGATTACTACGTCGCAGTTTTATTTGGATTCCTTCACCCACTTATACTCAATACGCGCAGTAAATATTCGGATTGAAGTACATCAACTGCCGGGTTTACGAAGCCGCCGTAAAACCATGCCCTGCGGTGCATCAGATTCACCGAGTCGTCCGCATTGGCGAGCGCTGCGCCCGAACGCGGACCGACTCGAACGCCGGCTGCGCCAGCTGCTACAAAAGCTGCGGTGCGCACACACCCTGTAGCAGCGGCCGCAGGCCGCGTTCGGCTGCGAAGCAGTCGTAAACCAGGCGCCTCGGCATTAGAACCAGCACGCATCCCATAACGGATAATCGTGAACCCGTTGAACCAACCCGGCACGAATCGGGTTTTGAATGACGTATCGTGCAAGGGTTTTCACGTCTTCGTCAGTGCGAACAGCGCGATCGTGATACCCCTTCTGCCACAAACGTCCTTTACGCCCCAATGCCTGATTCACCGCCAAACTACTGCGCGACTTGATACGACACATCACTTGCGCCAACGTCTTTTCTCGCAGTTCAAGCAGGCAATGAAAATGATCTGGCATCACAACCCAGGTCAAGAAATCTGCCCAATCATCTTCCTGAACAAGCTTGAGTTGCTCCACGACCAACCGCCCCAAGCGCCAATCCGCAAAAACCGGATGGCGCTGATGGACGACTGCAGTCAGCAAATAAATCCGCCCAACCTCCGACACCCGTCCCTTGCGCAATAGTCCCGCATTCGTTGAAACAGGCATTCCTTGCCCCTTCATCCATTCATAGGTGGCTCGGAACTTACAACGATAACGACATTCAGGCTGGCGCAAAGCTCAACCAGATGTAACCCCTCAACTCCCCGTCCGAATCTTCTTCCACAACCGTGAACGAATCCGGTCGATGTTCAGTGGCATGGACTCCAGCGCAATCAGCTTGCCCATCATTTCCGGGCTCGGATACACCTTGGTGTCGCTCTTGGTTTCATTGCTGTCGTAGACGTCATAGCTGAAACCGATGCCGGTTTGCGCCTGGAAGTTTTTCATCGTGTCCGGGGCGATGTAGTCCGACCAGTTGTAGATCTTGACGGTTTCGGCGGCCTGACTGAGTGACGCAACGAGCATCAGCGGCGCCAGCAACAAGGGAGCCTTCATTGATGAAGCTTTGGGGGTACGGATCACGATTCGATTCCTGTATGGCGTTTTTATTGGCAGGTTTTCGGGTGATCAGAGGATCAGAAAATCAAGACGTAGGTACGGCGTTTACTGCATGAAACCTTCCATGAAACCCGCGACCCGAGAGGCCAGTCTGCGGCGCCATGGCGCGCTGGTCGGGTCGGCCAGGGTCTGGTCTTCATGGATGAAACTACGAATGATCGCGTTGTAGCCCAGCCAGCGCAGCGGCTCCGGCTCCCAGGCTTTGAGCGCGTCGAGGCCACCCTGCGTGATGACCCACGGCTGGCGGACCCGCTCGGTGTCGCGTCCAAGGATCAGGTCTGCCAGGGTCCTGCCGCCGAGATGGCTTGCGCCGACTCCCTCGCCGCCGTAACCGCCAGACAAGGCGATACCGTTGCACTGATCACAGAGCATGTGCGGCTTGAAACGTCGGGACATGCCGAGGTTGCCGCCCCAGAAATGGGTGATTTCGACATGCTTCAGCTGCGGGAAAAGCTCGCCAAACAGGTAGCGGCGCAACTCGACTTCATTGCGGGTCAGGTCAAAGTCGTGGCGTAGCTTGCCGGCAAACTGATAGCCGCCACGGGCACCGAACACCAGTCGGTTGTCGGCGGTGCGCTGACCGTAAGTCACCTGACGGCTGCTTTCGCTGAATGCCTGACCACGGTCCAGGCCAATCTCGTCCCAGGTCGCGGCGGACAAGGGTTCGGTCGCCACCAGCAGGCTCTGCACCGGTAATTGATATCGCCCCAACGGTGCCAGCGTCACGGCGTAGCCTTCCACGGCCGGCACGATCCAACGGCTGCGCACTGAAGCTTTGGCGGTGCGCAAACGGCCGGACTGCCACTGTGTGACCGGGCTGTTTTCGTAGATGTTGACGCCCATGCGCTCCACCGTCCGCGCCAGGCCACGCACCAGCTTCGCCGGCTGGATCGTCGCGCAATGTGGCGCATACACTCCGCCGTAGGGTTTGGCCACACGGATCTGCTGAGCGAGTTGCTCGGGGTTGAGCCAGCGGTAATCGGCTTCATTCAGGCCCTGGCGGTAGAGCGAGTCCAGATAGCGGCGCAGGCTGCTTTCCTGTTCGGGGTAACGAGCTGCGCAGTAAAGCACCCCACCCTTGCGAAAATCGCAGTCGATGCCCTCTCGTTCGAGGACAACTTGCACTTCATCGGGAATGCAGTGCAGCAAATCAAAAGACGCGCGGCGCTGCTCAGCCGGCAAGCCTGCGAGTAAACGCTCCTCGCCCAGCAAATTACCCATCAGCCAACCGCCATTGCGCCCCGATGCACCGAAACCGGCGGTCCTGGCTTCAATGATGGCGATCTTCAGGTCAGGCGCCTGACGCTTGAGGTAATAAGCGGTCCAAAGACCGGTATAACCAGCGCCGATGATTGCGATATCGACGTCCAGGTCCTGCTCAAGCGACGGCCGAGCCAGCAACGGCTCCTCAAGCTGATCCATCCACAAACTGATAGTGCGCCACGCCGGCATGCAAGACTCCGCCACTCAAACTTCGATGTCGTCGATCCTAGTGCCTCGGTTCAGTGGCTGTCTTGCGCGCGTGCACGCAAGGAAATTTGTTTGGCGTAGGTCTTGGGTGACAGGCCGGTGTGCTGGCGAAAGCAGCTGTAGAACGCCGAAAGCGAGTTGAAACCGGCGGCGAACGCCAGCTCGTCGATGCGCAGCGGCGGCGTTGCCGTGTCCAGCGCTGCCAGCAAGTGCCGCAGGCGTGCCTGGTTCACGTAACGGTAAAAGCTCTGGCCGAGCACCTGGTTCAGCAGATAGGAAATCTGATTTCGGCTGTAGCCACACTCCTTCGCCACCCGTTGCAGATCGAGTTCCGGGTCGAGATAGGGTTGCTGACGCTCGAAGTACTGTTGCAGGTCCTCAGCCATGAAACTCAATTGCCGCGGCGAAAGCCCCAGTCGACTGACCGCCGGGCGCGAGCTGGCGGCCGACTTGCTGGACGCCTGTTCGTGGACCAGCGAGGCGTATTCATTGACGCGCCAGATCAGCCCGTCGCGCACGGTGATCGCCTCGCTGGAGCGAAACGACACCAAGCCTTCGCCGCCGCGTAACGTCACCCGGTACTGAATGAATGCGGTGTTGCCGTCCAGGCGAATCCGGTCCGAATGTTCCAGCGCCTCATCCGGATCGCGCGGCATGCTGCTGCGCACGTACTCGCGCAGCTCACTCAAACCAAGCGTGCGGTTCTGGAAAAAGTCGTTGTACTGGATGTCCGGGTGATACAGCGCCATGACGCCGTCCAGGTCCCGGTGCTTCCAGCACAAGTGATAACGCAGCACGGTTTCGCCGGTTGCCCGGGTTTGCAGCGGGCCATCATCGTGGGCAGGCATAGGGCACTCAACGACAGAAAAACCGAGCTTGCCGAACTTCGGCCAAGGCTTCAATGCTCACTTTAATCGACAGATACAGCGGCGCTCCGGCCGATGCCCCACAAAACATGATCCAGATCAATGACAGCGCTTCAATCGCCAAACGGCCTTAAAGATTTCACGGTCCTTTCACCAACGAGTGCTATTTTTAAAATTCTAACGGTTGGGCCAGTGAGGGCTCATCCCTCCTAACTACGGGCTAACGGACGCGCTCGATGAACAAGGCGGGCAACACATGAATAGAGTGTCGTTGAGTAAGGTTACGTTTCCAAACGCCTGCCAGCTGATGCGCTGGTATTTTCATCCCATGGGATTCGAGGCGAGCATGGATGCCCCGGACAGTATGATTGCCCGGTTGTTTGATCGTGCCAGTGGCGAGACCATGATCGCCATTGCGGGAATTCCCTGCGCTACCGTGATGAACGCCGCCGATGTCGAACGCATAATCGAAGCGGTGGAAGATGAGCTTGAAGCCTTTGCTCCTCCGCTTGCCCTGAAAAGTGCTTCTTGAGCCGCACCCTTGATATCAAAGCCCACGCAGCGTGGGCTTTTTTCGTTCGGAGGCATTCCGGATGCCTGCACCATCCTGTTCAGGCTGACGGCTTGCCAACTCGCTGATCGGCGAAGAAAGGCTTGCCCTGCGCGATCCTGTCGGATGCCTTGGGCATATTGACCGATTGATTGTCCTGGCCATCGACATACCAATAGCAGTGCTTCACTGCCCGGGTGATGCCAACGTAAGCCAACCGCAGAATTTCGTCTTTCTGTGCACTGTCATAAGGCTCCGCGTCGCCGTCCTTGCCCAGCCCGGCCATGCGATAGACCTGATTCTTGTACGGTGAACTGGTCAGGTGCTGGCAATCGCCGAGCAGGAATACCGCGTCTGCCTGAAGCCCCTTGGCACTGTGATAGGTCAGCTGCTTGAGCCGTCGAGCCTCGAACGGCAAGCTAGAATCAGCATTAACTACAGGCAAAATATGCTCTTCAATCAATGACTTATCGCTACTTTTTCGATAAAGCATCAAGATTGAATCACCGTTTCGATAGTGTTCCGTCAGACGCTTGGCCATGGCCGAATCATCCCGATCATGGACGTTGACCGGCAGCAGTTCCCCCGGCTCGCCACTGGCCTTGGCTTTTTTGCCGGGAATCGCCGGTGCGGCGCGCACGATATGCTCGGCAGCGTCGATGATGTGCTGATGGCTGCGGTAGTTTTCGCTGAGCATTACCCGTGTGGTAGCGGGTGACGGAAATTCCTTGTTGAACTCCATGAAGTACTTCGGCGAACTGCCGCGCCAGCCATAGATCGACTGCCAGTCATCGCCGACACACAGTAGCGACGAGCGTTGCGCCCCGCGCCCGATGTGCATGGCCGGACCACGGCTGCGGATTTCCATCAGGGTTGCGCGAATCCAGGAGACGATTTGCGGGGAAACGTCCTGAAATTCATCGATCATCAAATGCGACATCGGTCGCAGCAACTCATCGCTCAGCAGCTTGAGGTTTTCTGGCGAATGCTCGCTGAACAAGGCGAACATCCGGTTGTAGGTCATCACCGGCGGCGACTGATCCAGCAGGTGATCCTCCAGGGCTCGCCAGTACAGGCTGAGCGCTTCAAAGAACAAACGGTCCGGATCGTCCTTGGCGAAACTCATCTGGCCCACGGCAGCCGGAACATCCAGCCCAAGGTTTTCGATAAAGCTGGCCGCCGCGACAAAACAGTCGAGCAGCGGCGCGGAACCCAGTTCGCCCTTGACCTTGTAATCGAACCCCGGCCCGGCGCTGGCATCCCCGGCCAGCGTGGCCAAGACGCGTTTTGAAGACTCGTAGCTATCTAGCCAAATCAAAGGCTTACGGCAGAAAGCTTGAAATAGGGTGCGCTTGACTGCCCATTCGGCGCGAACCGTCAGTTTGGCGTTGGGACGGCTGACTTGCGGGTTTTCACGAGGGTCGAAGCCTAGGACCACCCAGGCGTCGAGCGTCGGGATGTAACCGTGACAATGGAAGGTCGAACCGTTGATCTCGAATGTCTGGCGGCTCGGCTCAATGCCCTTGATCGGCCAGGCGCCTGCGTGAATCCACAGATCTTCGACGACATCGCAGAGTTCTTCATCGCGCTTGGCCGCCAGTTCAGTCACCGCCATACGCTTTTGCACATCCGGATGATCGCGTTCCAGCTCCTTGAGCTGCAAGGCATGACGGGACAGCGGCGTGATCAGCTCGCGAAAGCGCTCGCTTTGGGTAAACAGCCGGTGAAAACAGGCATTGAGTAGTTGGCGCTGAGTGTCGTTGATCCGCAGATCGAACGGGTTGCTGTCGACCTCTGCCTCATCGAACAGCGAACGACCGCTGAGGTTTTCGAAGGCCTGCAGCCGCTCGAATCCCGGCAGGCTGCGGACCATCGGCAGAATGCGTGAGTGGAAAGTTCGCACCAGATCGCGGGCGTCTTTCTGGGAGAGCGCTCGGCCCCACACGGCAAACAGCCCGATCAGCTTGTTGATGAAGTCCTTGCGCGATTCGCGGGTGAATGTCACCACGGTCAACGAATCGAGTTCAAACCCCAGGTAATGGGTCAGCAGCAAAATGCGCAGCGCCAGGGTTGTGGACTTCCCGGCGCCCGCCCCGGCGATCACCGAAGTCGAAGGGGTGTCGCTGAAGATCATCTTCCACTGTGCAGCACTCGGCTGCGCCGATTCCGGCAACAAGCGGGCGACATCGGCCTTCATGCGTTTCTTGATCTCGGCACTCAGCGGCAGCCGCCAGTCGTCGAACAGGTTTTCATCAATGCGCGGCGCCGGATGCTCGGTGGATCGACTGTCGCGGATCAGCAGTACCTGACGGCCTTCCTCTATTCCGTCCAGCTTGCCTTCCTTGTAGCCGTAGTCGACGCCGGCGCTATGACCGCTGCGAAAGCCGTCGGCCTGGCCGTGCAGCCAGGACGCCCGATGCTGCGCGTGCAGGCGGTTGAGGCCGTGGCCAAAAAAACGCGCGGCCAGGCGTTTGAGCAACGGCATCTCGGCCAGGGGCAAAAGCTCGGAAGGAAGATCGGGATTGTGGCGCGGCACGCTGACTCCAGGGTGTGAGGCTGTTGCAGGCTATGGTGTCTTCATTTGCCGGCGAGTTCTAGTCAAATGCTTATCCATCATTGGTTTAAGCGATGAAGTGAATGCTGAAACGTAGAATATAGTCTTTAAATAACATCTAATAAACTGATCAGATTAAGGCAGTTTTTACGCTTTTTATCGATTGTTGACTGATAGATGATGTTTGCCATCAACCACCGGTTCTCGTTTTGCGGCTCAAGCGTTCCGCCCCATGACGAACCTTTTCAGGAGACGATCATGCTTGAACTCAGACCCTTCAATTCCCTGGGCGGCGCCCACCATGGCTGGTTGGATGCCCATCATCACTTTTCGTTCGCCGAGTACCATGACCCCAAGCGCATGAACTGGGGCAACCTGCGGGTGTGGAACGACGATGTGATTGAGCCGGGTACCGGATTCCCGAAACACCCGCATCGGGACATGGAAATCATCACCTACGTTCGCGAAGGTGCGATCAGCCATGAAGACAACCTGGGTAACAAGGGCCGCACCGAGGCCGGTGATGTACAGGTCATGAGCGCCGGCACCGGGATTGCTCACAGCGAGTACAACCTGGAATCGACATCGACGAAGATTTTCCAGATCTGGATCATCCCGAATGAAACCGGGTTGGCGCCATCCTGGGGTGCCAAACCGTTTCCCCAAGGTCAGCGCGAAGGTTTCGTCACCCTGGCCAGCGGCAAGGCCGGCGACGACCAAAGCCTGCGGATCCGCGCCGATGCACGGTTGGTGGCGGCAAACCTGAAAGCTGGCGAAACCGCCGAGTATCAACTGGACAACGGTCGCCGGGCGTACCTGGTGCCTGCCACCGGAGTCATTGAAGTCAATGGCTTGCGTGCACAAGCTCGAGACGGTGTAGCGGTTGCGCAGGAACAGGTGCTGCGGGTGACCGCCATCGAGGACAGTGAAATCGTGTTGGTGGACCTGGCTTGATGCGCTGAAGGTCGGATGCAAAAAGGGGTGACCATTTAGGTCACCCCTTTTTGCTTACAATCGATGTTGGCTGCACTGCCTTCATCGCGGGCATAGTTTCTACACATCTAGCTGTCCCAGCACTCGTAGCAGCTGCTACGGAGGTGGTGCTTCACCGTATGTCAAGGTTGTGTAGATTCCTATGCAGTGATGGGGCCCTCGATTATTTGGTGCTGATGGCGCTGTCTACCAGTGTCTGGGCTTCGCTGACCAACTGCTTGAGGTGAGCGTCGCCAATGAAGCTTTCGGCGTAGATCTTGTAGATATCCTCGGTGCCCGAAGGACGTGCCGCGAACCAGCCATTTTCGGTCATGACTTTCAGCCCGCCGATTGCCTGGTCGTTACCCGGCGCCTTGCTGAGAATGCTCTGGATCGCTTCGCCAGCCAGTTGTGTCGACTTGACCTGGTCCGGTGACAGCTTGCCGAGCAAGGCTTTTTGCTCAGGGTTGGCCTTGGCGTCGACGCGTACCGAGAACGGCTCACCCAGTTCATCGGTCAGTGCGCGATAAGCCTGGCTTGGATCACGCCCTGTGCGAGCAGTCATTTCAGCCGCCAGCAAGGCTGGAATCAGACCGTCCTTGTCGGTGCTCCAGACGCAGCCATCCTTACGCAGGAACGAGGCACCGGCACTTTCTTCGCCACCAAAACCCAGCGAGCCGTCGAACAGGCCATCGGCGAACCATTTGAAACCGACCGGCACTTCGTACAGACGACGATTCAGACGCTTGGCAACGCGGTCGATCAAGCCACTGCTGACCACGGTTTTACCCACCGCCGCATCGGCGCGCCATTGCGGACGGTTCTGGAACAGATAGTCGATGGACACGGCCAGGTAGTTGTTCGGTGCCAGCAAGCCGCCGGACGGGGTGACGATGCCATGACGGTCGTGGTCCGGGTCGCAGGCGAACGCCACGTCGAAACGCTCTTTCAGACCGATCAGGCCTTGCATGGCATAGCTCGACGATGGGTCCATGCGAATCTGACCGTCCCAGTCGACGGACATGAAGCGGAACGTTGGATCGACCTGGGTGTTCACCACTTCAAGGTTCAGGCGGTAATGCTCGGCAATCGCCGACCAGTAGCGCACCCCTGCTCCGCCCAACGGGTCCACGCCCAGGCGCAGGTTGGCGCCACGGATGGCGTCGAAGTCGATCACGTTGACCAGATCGGCGACGTAGGTATTGAGGTAATCGTGACGATGGGTGGTGCTGGCCTTGAGTGCCTGCTCGTAGCTGATGCGTTTGACACCGGCAAGCTTGTTGGCCAGCAACTCGTTGGCCTTGGCCTCGATCCACTTGGTGATGTGGGTATCGGCCGGGCCACCGTTGGTGGGGTTGTACTTGTAACCGCCGCTTTGCGGTGGGTTATGCGATGGCGTGATGACGATGCCGTCCGCGAGCCCCGACGTACGGCCGCGGTTGTAGCAAAGAATTGCGTGGGAAATAGCCGGCGTCGGCGTGTACTCGTCGCCTTCGGCAATCATCACGGTCACGCCATTGGCGGCGAGGACTTCCAGCGCACTGGCGCCGGCCGGCGTCGATAGCGCGTGGGTGTCGATGCCGACAAACAACGGGCCGTCGATTCCCTGGGCTTCGCGATACAGGCAGATGGCCTGGCTGATGGCCAGAACGTGCCATTCGTTGAAACTCAGCTCGAACGAGCTGCCACGATGGCCTGAAGTACCAAACGCGACGCGCTGGGTCGAAACGGAGGCATCGGGCTGGCCGGTGTAATAAGCCGTTACCAGTCGCGGGATGTCGACCAACAACTCTACGGGTGCCGGTTTGCCCGCAAAAGGACTGAGTGTCATGCAAAACCTCTGAAAAAGAGTGGTTCAGGAATGGGGACGCAGTTTACTGGCAGTTTGACCAGAGAGCGACGATATCTATCCAGACAAAATCTATCCAGACATCGGCTGGGTATATTGACGCCCGGTCAATCGATGAGTTCAAGCCTCAACGCATCTGCCAGCATCGTCAATGCAGCCTCCAGGTCATGCTGCCCGCTGAATGTGTGGCTGAGCCTGACGTGCTGCGAATGCAGCCCATGCAGGCTGAACAGTTCACCGGGAGCAATCACCACCTGTTGCTTGAGCATGCGCTGGAAGACCCGCCGCACATCGACCGGCCGTAACGAGCGCGCCCAGATGGTCGCCCCGCCCGCCGGCTCGACAAACTCCAGCGAGTCGCTCAGACGGTCCTGCAGCATCTGGGTCATTCGGCCTTTTCGCTCTTTCAACAGCCGGCGCAACACCTGCAAGTGCTGGTCGATTCGGCCGCTGCTGTACAAACGCGCGATGGCTTTCTGACGAATTGGCGACAGGCGAAACGAGCGCAGCAAAAAATGTCGCTGCAATTGCGCGCTCAAATGCCGTGAAAGCAGATAACCGTAAGGCGCCTCAGGCCCCATGAGCTTTTCGAAGGTGGAAAACACGATCAGTCGATCAGGATCGAGCACATCGCGAAAACGACTTTCATTCGGCTCATGAGCGAGTTCGCCATACATGTCGTTTTCCAGTACCCAACTGCCGTGTTGTTCCAACAGCTCGGCGGTGGATTGCCGGTTGTCCGACGGCATCAGGCTGCCGCGCGGCATGCTCACGCCCGACGACAGCACCACCAGGCGAACCGCCTCGGTCTGGAGCAAATGCTCGAGCAACTCGAGGTCAAGGCAGCCGTTGCTGTCTATCGGCAACTCGATCACCTGCACGCCAGCGGTCTGGAACAAGCGCAAAATGGCCCAGTCGCAGGGCGATTCGACCAGCACGGTCGCATCCTTGAGTTCGAGCACTGCGATCAGTATTTCCAGCACACCCCGCCAGTCGGCACCGATGTAAACATCATCGGCGTGCCAGCAGCGTGCCGGTGAAGTGGTGTAGCGTGCCGCCAGCGCGGTGCGTAATTCCAGCTCGCCACACGGCTGCGAGTGAAGCTGCGGCTGACGCGGATACTGGCGCACCAGTTCTCGCTCCAGCAGTAACAGTGGACTGTCCAGCGACTGCAGAAGCGCGGGTTCGTCGATACTCAGGACCAGCATTCCCGGGCGCCTCGCGCTGACATAGACCGTTTCAAGCAGGTCGTTGCCGCTGCTGAACGACGTGTTCAAGGACACCGGCAACGCGTAGTAGCCGGACTTTGCCACCGAATACACTCGCCCTTCTTTCTCCAGCAGCGAATAAGCGTACTGGATAGTTGAAATCGACACGTTCAACCGGTCTGCCAGTTGCCTTAGCGAAGGCAGCTTGATCGGTGCTTCAGTCGCCATTTCATTAATCAGGGTGGTCAGGTATCGGTACACGGCCTGGTAGGCAAAATCGGTTTCCCTTTGCCCCTTCATGAACGCTGGCCAATCGCGGTGCAGGTAGTGTTTGAATCGGTCAAACCAGACTCCTTCAACGTCTCGCTGACCGTTCACTCAGCGCGTCATCCACCTCAAACTTTCCCGTGCCTGCGGCACTCAAGCCCGAATCACCTGCTTCGAGCCCGATCCCGGACACCGAACGCATGCCGTAGAGCTTGCAGATCAGGCTGACCGGCAGACCGCTGACGTCGATCATCCATTGCATGACTTGCTCTGGAGCGGCGTTGCCCTGCATCGCCTTGTGCAGCTCGGGCATCGCCACCAACATGCCGGGATGGCAGCGGCGCAAAAAGTGCTCGAGCCCGGCACCGGCATCGACAAAGGGAGCGAACAGCAGGCACAGCTGCTGTGTTTCATTGAGCCCCAATACTTGCTGAGCCTCGGCCGACGCCTGGGTCCGAAGCTCGGCCATTGCCTGCGGATTGCCGTAGACCTCCAGCACCTGCTCGCAAAGCCGCTCGGGCAGACGTCGTTTACGCATCTTCAACAACGCCCGTTGTATGTACTCGCTGAATCCGCTTTCGTAGGCCAGGCCATTCACGAAGCAGGCCTGCAAGCCCCCCAAATGGGCCGAGAGCAAAGGACTGGCAAATTCGTTTTCGCGCAGGTGAACGTCAATTTCATCCGGTTGCAGCCCGAGAAAGTCGGTCAGCAATGGCCAACGCTCCTCCATGTTGCCGGTCACGAGGTCCTGGATATCGATGTAGTCTGCGCCGCGTCGCGCCTCAAAACTCTCGCGTGGCCGCCACTCGACTGTTTCATGGCCCGCATAAAGCTTGCGATAACAATCGCCGCCCAATTGATCGAGCGTTGAAAACAATCCTTCATAACTGAAGGCCGGATGAGTGATTGCCGGCAAGCCGGCCTTTTGTGCCTCATGCATCAGGCCGGCCAAGAACCGCTTTTGCTGACGCACGGTTTCACCGCTGATCAACGCATCGACACCGCCCTCCCAACGGGCCATCTGCGAGTAGAACTCGCCTGTCGCCAGATAGCCGTCGCCACACGCTTCAAACACCCCGCCGGCCCCTCGCAAATGGCCGAGCATCAGCATGTTGGTGCGATTCAAATCGCGACCAGCCTCAGACATCGGCGCCAGATGGCTGAAGGGCAACACCTCGCGGTTATCGGCCATCACCACCTCGACCCGCGGATCGTCGTAGACAAACAGGGCACCGTAGCTGCTATGAATATTCTCCATGATCATCGACGTCGTCCCGCCCAGCCGTAGCGTGGCGACACGCAACTGAAAGGTTGCTGGCGCTCTGCCCGCGATACTCAACTGCGCGGCACGCAGGAATGCCAGTGTGTAGCAACTGTCGCGCGTTCCAGAGTGCATCATCAGCACCTTGTAAGTACCGATTCTGTCCATTCCCCCGGCAGCCACCACCAGACGCTGGATCAACAGCTGCAATGCAGTACGTTCCGCGCGAGAAAAGAAACTCAGCAACCGCTGCAAAACTTGCTGATAGACATAGTTCATCGCTTGATCATGAGTTGTGCTCATTGTCATTTACCTGATATTCAAAAAGTCGGCATCGCACAAACAATCATTTGCTTGCACGACCTGCGATCGATGCTGGCTGATAACGGCTTATCGTGAGTATCTGCTTTCAAATGCTAACACTTTGGTTGTGGTAACTATTTGAAACGATTGTTATAGGAATAACAGTCACGACCGAGCCAATCGCCCACAACCCCCTAGGCCATGAGCTCTGGCGGAGCGGATGGGCGGCCTAGGATTTTTCCGACAACGTCCCACAGACAATGAGCACGAGAAATAAGGAAGCCAGAACAAGGCAATACTTCCATAACTAACAAGCGAACCGCTTACTTGCCGCGTTTCAACGCGAAGCGCAAGCGAGCAATGGTCCGTATACATAGCACCAAAAGCAGTACTCATTAAAAAAAGATACCCAGCCATGACTTATTCCTTGAGATGAAATTAATCATGCAATTATCAGGGCTTATATGATGATTAGAAGATACAGATCAGGAGCAAAAACCAGTTCAGTTGCTGAACCGGAAGAGGACAAAGAGGCAGGAGAGGATTGCCCGTCCAACAAAAACGCAAGAGTCCGTCAACACGGACTCTTGCGCAAGCGTCATGCAGGTTCTACTTGAAGCGCCACTCGCTCGTGACACGGACATTCATCCATGTAACGGTGTGCCTGGACAAACTCGCTAAACGGGAAGACCCGGGTCTTGAGTGGCAGCAGTACACGATCAGCCGTCAACTGGTTGATATCGCGCAAGGCCCGCTGCAGTGCGACCTGGTCCTGAATGATCCCCAGTTCCGGTTTGCCGGTGAAGTTACCGATGCAGTGCACGAAGAACTGAATGTTTTTCTGGAACGCTGCGCAGGCCGGGAACGGCGTCTGGTTACCGCCTTGCAGGCCATACAGCACCAGGCTGCCACGAGGCGCCAGCACGTCACCGAGCATCGACATCTGCGGACCACCAAGGCCGTCGAATACCACGTCGACACCGCGGTTGTCGGTGAGCTTGTTGATCTGCATGAGCAGATCCTGCTCTTCAGTGACGATCACCTTCTCGGCACCTAGGGATAACAGGTACTCGCGCTCGCTGGCCGTTTTGGTCGCAGCAATGACCCGCACACCCAAGGCCTTGCCAAGCTGTACGAAGGACGGGCCGGCACAATGGCTCGCATCGGTGACCAGTGCAAACTGGCCGGGTTTGACCCGTGCCAGATCGGCGTAGGCAAAGTAGGCAACCAACAGCGGTGTGTAATGCACAGCGGCTTCGATCGGGCTGAGCACATCCGGATAGCGCGTCAGCGCCGAACGCGGCAGAACGATCTGCTCGCCGTAGACGGGATAGTCATTGGGACTTTCTGCCGGGAAGCTCGCGACCTTGTCACCCACGGCCAGATCATCGACACCTTCGCCGACGGCGGTGACCACGCCGGCCATTTCATGACCCAGGCCCGATGGCAACCGGGCATGGGATGACGCCAGGTTCTGGCGCCAGAGGATGTCATACCAACTGATGCCGATCGCTTCGACACGCACCTGCACTTCGCCCGGCGCTGGCAGAGCTGCCGCATGCTCTTCGCATTTGAGCACCTCGGCAGGACCAAACTTGTGAAAACGGATCGTGCGGGACATCGCAAACCTCGTCAAAGTAACCTCTAATGCCATGAACTCTATCTGGGCTTTCTGGCCAAGACCATCAGTGGCTATTAATAGTCGACATGCCTGTCATTGATTCCGCAGCTCCGGCAATACGTCAATAAACGTAGAAAACCGAACCAGCATTGTGGGAAAAATGAATTACTCGGTGCAGAGTAACAGCCTTTCCCCGTAAGATTCATGCCGGCCATTGTTCTCATATGGCCGCTCTCGTCAAGTTTGCTGACTCTGCCAGGACTCCAGATGAATCGTAATGACCTGCGTCGTGTCGACCTGAACCTGTTGATCGTGTTCGAAACCCTCATGCATGAACGCAGCGTGACCCGCGCGGCGGAGAAGCTGTTTCTCGGTCAGCCGGCCATCAGTGCGGCGTTATCACGCCTGCGCAGCCTGTTCGACGACCCGCTGTTCGTGCGTACCGGACGCAGCATGGAGCCTTCGGCCCGGGCGGTGGAAATCTTCGCCCTGCTCTCTCCGGCGCTGGATTCGATTTCTACCGCCGTCAGTCGCGCCGCTGAATTCGACCCGGCCACCAGCACCGCGGTATTTCGCATCGGTCTCTCGGATGATGTCGAGTTCGCCCTGCTGCCGATGCTGTTGAAGCGCCTGCGTGCCGAGGCCCCCGGCATCGTGCTGGTGGTGCGACGTGTCAACTATCTATTGATGCCGAGCCTTTTGGCGTCGGGCGAAATCTCGATTGGCGTCAGCTACACCACCGATCTGCCCGCCAACGCCAAACGCAAAGTCCTACGACGCAGCATGCCGAAACTGCTGCGCGCCGACTCGGTCCCCGGCGCCTTGAGCCTGGACGACTTCTGCGCTCGCCCCCATGCCCTGGTGTCCTTCGCCGGCGACCTCAGCGGTTTCATCGATGAAGAACTGGAGAAACTCGGACGCAAGCGTCATGTGGTGCTCGCGGTTCCACAGTTCAATGGATTGGGCACGCTGTTGGCCGGCACCGATATTCTCGCCACCGTGCCGGACTACACCGCCGATGCACTGACCGCCGCCGGAGGCGTACGCGCCGAAGACCCGCCGCTGCCGACACGAACCTTCGAGCTGCACATGGCCTGGCGCGGCTCTCAGGACAACGATCCGGGTGAGCGCTGGCTAAGGTCGCGGATTCAGATGTTTTTTGGGGATCCTGATAGTTTGTAACAACCCCCCGCCAGGCTCAAAATTCAGGCTCCCAGCGGCGGAACAGGACGCTGGCGTTAACACCACCAAACCCGAACCCATTTGAGAGCGCGTGCCTTATCAACGTCTTCCGGGACTTCAGGCCGACCAGATCGAGCCCGACGGCCGCCTCATCGGGATGAACCAGATTCAACGTGGGGGGCACGACCTGGTCACGAAGCGCCAGTACGGTGAAGATGGCTTCAATACCACCGGCCGCTCCCAGAAGATGCCCGGTGGCGGACTTGGTCGAAGTGATCGCCACGCCCGAGTCACTCCCGAACAACGAGCGAATTGCCGCCTGCTCCCCTTTATCGCCAACCGGAGTGGAGGTCGCGTGCGCGTTGATATGCTGCACGTCCGCAGGACTGACAGCGGCCTGCCGCAGTGCTTGCTCCATGGCGCGCCGTGCTCCGTTGCCATCTTCCGGACCTGCCGTCAGGTGATAGGCATCGGCGCTGGTGCCATAGCCGACCAGTTCCGCCAAGGGTTTGGCTCCACGTGAGAGGGCATGCTCCAGCGACTCGATTACAAGCAACCCGGCCCCCTCAGACATAACGAAGCCGTCACGATCGCGATCAAAGGGACGTGATGCCTCCTGCGGACGCTGGGCAAAACCAGTGGATAGTGCGCGGGCGGCAGCAAAACACCCCAGAGTCACACGGTCTATCGCTGCTTCGGTACCGCCGCATATGGCGATGTCCGCCTCGCCACTTCTGATGAGCCTGGCCGCATCGCCGATAGCCTGCACCCCTGCAGCACAGGCCGTTATGGGCGCCCCGAGGGGCCCTTTGAAACCATGCCGAATGGAAACGTGCCCAGCCGCCATATTGGCGAGAAATGACGGTGCAGTGAACGGCGACAATCTGCGAGGGCCACGCGCGTCGGTGGTACGTACAGCGTCGGCAATCGCGCCAAAACCACCTACGCCCGATGCAATGATCGTAGCGGTACGCTCCTGGTCTGCGACATCCGTCGGATGCCAGCCGGCCTGCTCCAGAGCTTCGTGCGCGGCCACAAGCGCAAACTCGATGAAGCGATCCATCTTCTTGCGATCCTTGGCCGAGATAATGCGCTCCGGGTCGTAACCCGCGATGGCATCATCTTCTAAAGACGGCACCTGGCCGCCTACTGCAACGCCCGTACCCTCAGTAATATCGTCGGGCAGGCTACGGATGCCAGAACGTCCGGCCAGCAATCTCTTCCAGACTTCTTCTACTCCGCATCCCAGAGGTCCGACAATTCCGGCGCCCGTGACTACGATTCGCTTCTGACTTTCGAGATTAATCATTGAACCCTCTTCATTTTTCAGTCGACACCCAATAAAAACAGCAAGCTATGGTGTACGGCTAAAGCTTTGTGGTGAGGTGAGTGGCGAGAGGACGGGGTGGCGTCCTGTCCACTAGGCTTGCTTGCCTTTTCGCTGGTTCAGGTTGATCCGTATTGTCAGGACGGATCTTGAACCAGATGGAGTACATCGCTGGCAGGAACACCAGCGTCATGATGGTTCCGATGAACGTGCCTCCGATCAACGTGTAGGCCAGCGTCCCCCAGAAGACGGAGTGTGTCAGGGGAATGAACGCCAGGATTGCCGCCAGCGCTGTCAGCAGTACCGGGCGGGCACGTTGGACCGTGGCTTCGACCACCGCGTGAAACGGATCCAGCCCTTCTTGCGCGTTGTGATGAATTTGCCCAATCAGAATCAGCGTATTGCGCATCAAAATGCCTGAAAGGGCGATTAGACCTACCAGAGCGTTGATACCAAACGGCTGCTGGAAGATAAGCAGTGTCGGCACCACACCAATCAACCCCAGTGGCGAGGTGAGGAACACCATGATCATCGCCGAGATCGAACGTACCTGCAGAATAATGATCAGTAGCGTCATGGCAATCATGATCGGGAACAACGGCAACATCGCCTTACCGGCTTTGCCCGACTCCTCGATTGCACCCGCCTGCTCGATCCGGTACCCGTCAGGCAGCTTGTCGATGACCGGCTGCAGCTCTTTCATGATCACGCTCGAGACGTCCGGTGGCTGCAGGCCTTCGGCAATGTCACCGCGCACGGTAATGGTCGGCGTGCGATCACGACGTCGGAGGATCGGGTCCTCCATACGAACATCGACCTCTCCCACCTGAGACAGCGGAATCCGCTGACCCGCCGTGCCTACCAGCGTAAAGCCTTCTATCTTGGCGGGATCGAGCCGGATATCACCCGCTGCGCGACCAACCACCTGCACCGAACGAATGTCCTCACGAACTGCGGTGATCGGCACTCCGGCCAACAGGAACTGCAGTTGCTGCGCGACTGAGTTTGACGTCAACCCCACCGCCTCCAAGCGATCCTGATCCAGAGCCAAATGCAGCGTCGGTGTCAGTGGCCCCCAGTCAGTGTTGACGGTTCTCATCATCGAGCTCGATTGCATCACGTCCTGTACCTGGCCCGCGATCTCGCGCAATTTCGACGGATCAGGCCCCATCACCCGATAGGCAACAGGGAACGGCGAATACGGACCAAACACAAGCTGAGTCACCCTGACACGCGCTTCTGGGGCAAGTCCCTCGGCAGCGGCCTCGCGGAGACGGAACTTGAGGGCCTCGCGCTCCTCCTGGCTGTCCGTCAGCACCACAATCTTCGCGAAAGACGGATCGGGGAGTTCCGGCGCCATCGCCAGATAGAAACGCGGCGCGCCTTGCCCGATATAAGCGGTGACGATTTTTGCCTCATCCTGCTTTTGCAGCCAGGCCTCTATCTTGGCGGTAGTGGCGCTGGTCTGTTCAATGGAGGTTCCATAAGGCATTTGCACTTCAATCAATACCTCTGGACGGTCCGAGGTAGGGAAGAACTGTTTCTTGACCAGGCTCATGCCGAGAATCGCCACGCCAAACATTGCGATAACAGTACCGGCTACCAGCCATTTGCGAGCGATGACACGCGTCAACACCTGGCGGAAGTGGTTGTAATTTCGGGTGTTGTAGATGGCCGCATGACCACCCTCCACCTTTTTGATGTTCGGCAACATCTTCACGCCCAGGTACGGGGTAAAAGCCACCGCAACCACCCAGGAGGCAATCAGGGCAATGCCCACGATCCAGAACATGTTGCTGGTGTACTCGCCGGCTGTCGACTGCGCGAAGCCGTTGGGCATAAAGCCGATAGCCGTCACCAGCGTACCGGAAAGCATCGGTGCGGCTGTATGACTCCAGGCATACGCGGAAGCTTTGATGCGGTCGTAGCCCTCCTCCATTTTCACCACCATCATTTCGATAGCAATGATGGCGTCGTCCACCAGCAGTCCGAGCGCCAGAATCAACGAGCCGAGGGTGATACGGTCAAAGTTCTTTCCAGTGGCCGCCATCACCACAAACACCACCGCCAACGTCAACGGTACAGCCGCAGCGACCACAACGCCTACACGCCAGCCCATGCTGAGAAAACAGACAAGCATCACCACAAGCAGCGCGACGAAAAATTTGACCATGAACTCGCCGACGGCCGAACTGATATTTACAGATTGATCGGTGACCTTGGAGAGCGTCATGCCCAAAGGCATGCCTTCATTTATCTTGACCGTCTCCGCGTCCAACGCCTTGCCGAGGTCAAGACCGTTCCAGCCCTCACGCATCACGATCCCCAGCAACAAGGCCTCTTCACCGTTATTACGCACGAGAAAGGTTGCCGGATCTTCATAACCACGTTCGATCGTCGCCACGTCCGAGAGCTTCAGCGTCCGCCCCTGAACCGCAATGGGTGTGTCACGAATCTTTTGCACCTTATCGAAGGCGCCATCCAGCCGGAGGAAGACTTGTGGCCCGTTGCTTTCGATCGAACCGGCAGGCGTGAGCACGTTCTGATTGTTCAGCGCGGCAAAGATGTCCTGAGGCGATACGCCCAAGGTGGCCAGCCGATCATGGGAAAAGGAAACAAAGATGCGCTCGGGTTGCTCACCAATAATGTTGACCTTCTTCACGCCCGGCACATGCAACAGTTGTTGGCGCAACGATTCTGCATCACGTACCAACAGTCGCTGCGGTTCGCCTTTGGCTTTCAGGGCGAACAGTGCAAATGTCACGTCCGAAAACTCGTCGTTGACCATTGGCCCGATGACACCCGCCGGCAGCTTCCTGGCCTCATCGTCGAGTTTTTTACGCGCCTGATAGAACTCCTCCTGCACTTGCGAGGGCGGTGTGCTATCGCGCAGTGACACCATCGTGAAAGCGAGGCCTGGACGGGTGTAAGTTTCCGTGCGGTCGTACCATTTCAGTTCTTGCAGGCGTTTTTCAAGTGGCTCTGCTACCTGATCCTGCATCTCCTGTGCCGTGGCGCCCGGCCACGCGGTAATGACCGTCAATTGCTTGACCGTAAACGGAGGATCTTCCGCACGCCCCAGTTGGAAGAACGACAGGATGCCCGCAACGGCGATCAGGAAGATCAGAAACACCGTGATGGAGCGCTCACGAACGGCGATCGCGGAAAGATTGAAGCGCCCCTCGCTCATGGATGACTCCCGGCAACCTTGACGTCACCCGGTTGAGCCAGTCTCACCTCCTCACCATCGCGCAGCAGATGCGCGCCTAACGCTACAATCTGCTCGCCGACCTTGAGATCGCCTGCGACTCGCGCTGCGTCGTCGCTCAAGCCCAGGACCTGAACAGATCGCCAAGTCACTTTCGCCGGTGTACCGGCGATGACCCACACGCCAGTGCCTTGGCCTGGGTCATAAACGGCAGCGATCGGTACTTGCAGCCCCTGCCCTTGCGTGGTGCTTTCAGCGATCCGAAGTGTGACGGTCGAACCTAGCGGTGCATTGGCCAGTGCGCCCTCAAGCACATACCGCGCCTCGAAGGTGCGTGTCATACGGTCGGCCGAGTCAGAAAGCAGCCTCAGCTTCGCTGTAACTGCACCCGTGGTATTGCCATAAAGCGTCGCCTGCGCAGTGGATCCTGCTGTGGGGCGTAGCGTCTCGGGCAGATGCACGATGGCTTCGCGTTGCCCTGCCCGCGCCAGTCGAACCACGGGCTGTCCCGGGCTGACAACTTGTCCGGGCTCGGCGAGCGTCTCCACCACTACGCCGTCGGAATCCGCAAACAGCACCGCATAACCAGAAGCATTGCGGGCAACGTCAGCCTGCGCTTCAGCAGCGCTGAGCTGCGCTTTTGCGGTATCCGCTGCGGCTTTGATCTGGTCATAGGCCGATGCAGAAACAGCACCTGCGGCGACCAGGTCGCGATATCGCGCCTCGTCATCTGCAGTCTGCTTGGCTCGGGCCCGAGCGGCTATGACTGACTCTTGCTGTGCTCGCGCCTGCAACCCCAGGTCGATTGGGTCAAGGCGCATGAGTGGCTGCCCACGTTTAACGGTCTGACCGGTGTCAACCAGACGCTCAAGCACCTTGCCTGATACCCGAAAACCCAGATCGCCCTGGACGCGGGCAGCCACGACACCCGTGAAAGAACGTGAGACGTCGGACGAAGCCTGAACCGCAGAAGACCTCACCAAAGGGGCCTGCGTGCGTGGATCTTCAACGGTGGATGAGTCGCCACACGCCGTCAGGACGAGAGGCAACAAGCAAGCGGCAATGGGGACAGGTCGAAGTCGGCGCATAGGTTCCCTTACTTAAAAAATAGGACAGGCGTCATATTCTCAGTCTGGTGACCATATCTGTCAATGGTCACACATTATGAAATACCGAGCCCCTTTAATCTCAGCACTAGTATCGCCGTAAGCTGTTGGCCAACCTCGAGCTTAGCCCAAAGAGTGTCGATTGACAGAAAGTGACCATAACGTAATATGGTCACAAACATCCTCAATTGAAGGAACCTCAATGCCTACCCTCCGTCCCGTTGCTCTCTTGGTGAGTGCCAGCTTGATGACAGGTTGCGCGGTCGGTCCGGACTATCACCGTCCGGACGCCCCACTTTCGGACCATTACCTGGGGCAGTCTTCTGTCGAACAGAGGCCAGGGGCGACGCCGGCCGGTCTTGTCGCCTGGTGGGAAGGCTTTGGTGATCCACTGTTAGCCGACTTCGTCTCCAAGGCACTTGAGCAGAACCTGGATCTGGCGCAGGCGTCGGCGCGAGTCACGCAGGCACGGGCCGGACTGGGCGCCGCAAATGCCGCTTTACTGCCCTCGGGGAACATCACCGGACAGGCCGCGCGCTCCTTCCAGTCAATCGAGACGCCGCTCGGCCAGATGTTGAACTCAACGCCTGGCTATGATCGGTACGGAAGTTCCTACGAGGCCAACCTCGATGCCAGCTGGGAGGTAGATGTCTTTGGCGGATTGCGCCGCGGACGCGAGGCTGCTCTGGCCGAGTACCAGGTGTCCCAGGCGGGCGTCGCTGCCACACGATTGGCCATCGCCGCGCAGACCGCTGATATCTACATCACTGTCCGCGGACTGCAGACCCGGCTGGACATTGCGAACCGACAAGTCAAAACACAGCAGGATCTGCTAGAGAAAGTCCAAATGCTCTACAGCAAGGGGCTCGCCGCCAACTATCAGATTCGCCAGGCCGAGGGAGCGCTATCGCAGGTCCAAGCGACAGTGCCGGTCCTGCAGACCGGTCTGGATGCTGCCATGAATGCGCTGGATGTCATGCTCGGCACGCCGCCAGGCACTCACCGCACACAACTGGCAAGTGCGGGGAGCATTCCTGTAGCGCCGCAATTAAAGGCGATGGGAACGCCGGCCGATTTGCTGCGCCGCAGGCCAGACCTCATTGTGGCTGAGCGCCGTCTTGCGGCCTCAAACGCACGCATCGGGGAGGCGATTGCCGAGTACTACCCGAAATTCTCCCTTAGCGCATTGCTGGGCAGTGCCACGGCTGTATCCGCAGGCAACCTTTTTACTGGCGGCGCCAGCCAGTCGGCGGGCGTATTGGGATTGCGCTGGAGGCTCTTCGATTTTGGTCGCATAAACGCCCAAATCGACCAAGCCAAGGGACAGGAAGCCGAAACCCTGGCCGCTTACCGTCAGTCTGTGCTGCGCGCCACCGAGGATGTGGAGAACGCGCTCTCCTCACTGGTGAATCGGGAAGCTCAAGCAACCACCCTCACCGGGGGAGAGGCGTCTCTGACACAGGCTCGCCAATCGTCGTTCATTGCCTATGAGAAAGGCACGGCCAGCCTGATCGACGTCCTGCACGCCGACGAGACGATGCTGCAGGCTTCCGATGCCCGGGCACAAGCACGAACGGAATCGGCACGGGCGGCGGTCGCGGCATTCAAGGCGCTCGGTGGTGGCTGGCAGCCTCCTGAAGCCCAGCCTGTTGCGACACGATGATTTAACCAGGTGACGTAGCACTTGATGCACGCACCTACCCCTCCTCTTTCAGCTACTACCCAATCCGAGCGCGGGTTCGTTCACCGACTGACGCGGTCAGTAGCCAATTGCTCAATAGAAACCAACCGGAGTACAGCGAAATGAAGTCGAACGAGAATTCCTGGGTGCTCATCACCGGAGCATCAAGCGGATTTGGCGAGGAGTTTGCCCGGCAATATGCAGCACAGGGAAAATCGCTCGTTCTGGTAGCAAGAAGACTGAGCAAGCTCGAAGCACTATCGGCGCAGTTGCGCGAACGCTTCGGCGTTGATGTGATCGTCGAACAAGTAGACCTGTCCTCGATCCCGGCGATCATCGAACTGCATGAGCGACTCAGCGAACGCAATATAGTGATCGATGTGCTCATCAACAATGCGGGTCATGGATTGCAGGGGCCTTTCCTGGATCAATCTCTGGATGAGTCTCTGACCATGATTGATTTGGATATCGCCAGCCTGACAGGGCTGACACGCCTTTTCGCGGCCGACATGCGAGCCCGCAAACGTGGGCACATCCTGATGGTCGCCAGCTTGCTGTCCTTCCAGGGCGTGAAGAATTTCGCCGTTTACTCTGCCGCGAAAGCCTATGTTCTTCGCTTCTCTGATGCGCTTCATCGCGAACTGAAAAAAGACGGCGTCGTCGTTACCGCACTTTGCCCAGGAATGTCGGATACCGGATTTGCAGAAAGCGCCAAGCAACGGATCACACCGGCCTTAAAAATGGTGATGATGCAGCCTCAACCCGTCGTGCGTGCAGGAATCCGTGCACTGCAAGCCGGACGCATGAGTGTGGTGCCGGGTTTTGGCAACAAGGCCATTACTGTCTTGACTTGGGCCACGCCTCGTCGGTTTCATCAGAGCCTTATGGCGCAGGTGATGGGAGTCTGAGGGGGCGACAAAGGGGCCTTTTACCTCAGGGGAAAGGCCCGAGATATGTTCTTAAAGGTCGGGAGGCAACGCATGCTCCCGACAGGACATTTATCGTGTAACAGCACTCAATTAGAAGCGGTAACTAACGGACGTACCGAGCCCGTTCGCACTGTTCTTGAATTTGGCACTGTATACACCTCTGTTCGCAGAGGCGTCGTTGATCTGCACGCTCTCCTCCCATAGGTAGGAATAAGCAACATCGATCGTGACATTGTCCGCCGGAGTCCAGCCAGCACCGAAGCTGATAACCTTCCGGTCGCCCGTGGGAATACGTGGTCCTCGGTTGGTGTTGTTGGTGGGCGACTGGTCGACCGAGAAGCCTGCGCGAAGTACCCATTGGCTGTTCAATTTGTACGCCGTGCCGATAGCGTGAGCCCACGTATCATGCCAGTTCTGTTCTTCGGTAATAGTGCCCAGGGAGCCGCTCAACAAAGGGGGTAAACCCGTGTTCTCGATGGTTAATTCTTTAAAGCGACTCCAGCGTGTCCAGGTACTCCCCAAATATAGAGTCCAGTCATTATTGAGCTGATGAGTCACCGAGAAATCCACTGACTCTGGGGTATCCACATCCAGCGAAGCGTCATAGCTCCGACCGCTGACCCCCAACACGCTAAAGATGCCGTCGGTGACCTTGGTCTTGGCGTCCAAGTGGTAACTGACCTTGGAATGGTAAGTCATGCCCAAGCGAGTTTGGTCTGTAGCCTGCACCAGGATACCGGCGTTGAAACCGAGGGCCGTGTCATCGCCCGTGCTTTTGAGTTTTCCGTCATTGCGACCTGGGCTCAGTGGATTGGGCACCATCCCGGACAGCTCACCGGTGATGCGGTTGATGGTCGGACCGAACCCGATCGAAACTTTGTCGTTAAAGGCATAGCTGATGGTGGGCTGGAACGTAAGGGTCGTGACCTCACTTTTGTTGGCGTAGTAACGCCCGGCAAAATCGCTGCCGTAGTCAGTCATCAGACCGAAAGGTACATAAAAACCTACACCAAACGCCCAATGCTCATCGATGGGTTTGACGTAGTAACCCATAGGCACTGTGGTGGTTGGCACCATGTCGCCGTCTTCCTGGCCTCCGAATGTACTGCGGGTTTGGCTTATGTCGGTCTTCGCGAATAGAGTCGCCGCGCCCACGCTGACCTGCTCTCTTTTCAATCGAGACATGCCCGCCGGATTACCGAAGACCGTGCTCGCATCTTCAGCGGATGAGGAGCGCCCGGCAAACCCGGCCCCCATCCCGCTGACGCTTTGTTCATTGAGAGCGAAACCGCTTGCAAACACATTTGAAGATGCGAGCACGACAGCGAGGCCAAATGGGCTCTTGAGCACTATTTTTTTCATTGTTTGAACTCTATGGGGATCACTGAGATGAAGCAGTAGAAGCAATGGCTCACCATATTTATTCATGTGACCAATTCAGTCAACGGTCACAATGCGAATAAATGAAATGCCCTTCGACGACTGGAAGAAGGGCAAAGTGAAAAGCCGTTTTGGTGATGTGTCGCTTACACAGGCATGACGTAAAACCGTTAGCCGAAGGTCAAGGCATGAGGCTACGCAAAATGAGGTTGGAGGTGAGCGTGGGCGCCTCCTCGACATAATCGAGGTTGTACTGCAGGAGTAAAGGATTGACGAAAGGCCGCAAAGCCAGATGTATCGCCTCTACTGTTTCGTCCAGGGGAGTCTTGCGTTCAAATTCGCCGATCTCTCGCCCCTCCCGCACAATTTGCAACACGAAGCGTTTGATCTGTGCGTCATAAGCCTGCGTACTGGGCCAGCTTTCCGACGCCGCGAATGCTGCAATGTCATAGAGTTTTCGGTCGTTAAAGAACAGATTCACACCTGTGGCGATCACAGTTTTGACCAATCGTCGAAAGCGCTCCGTCGGCGACAGGTCTTCTATATTGATCGCCTGCTCCACAGCCGCGACGATTTCTGCCAGACAATTTGCGCAGATGGCTTCACCGATCGCCTGCTTGGAATCAAAAAATTTGTAGATGTAGGCCTTGGAAAACCCGATGGCCCTGGCCAGGTCGGAAACCGTGGTTTTGCCGTAGCCGTATTGACTGAAGTGTTCGTTGGCCGCCGCGACAATCTGGTCTCGAATGTCGTGATCGGCTGGGCCACGGGGGCTGGGGGAAGCTGAAGATATTGATGGCTGATTCATGGGAACAGCTTACTCATCCTATCGAGGACTGACAACTTGTGACCGATAATACATATAGTCACAAATCGACCATGAAGAATCTAACGCTACATTACCTAGCGACACTGTGTAGCCTGCGCGTAAATGCCCGGGCCACACTGCAACGCAGTTCAGTCCGTTCTCCCCGTCAATTTCKGGAAATTCAGGGTCCCAGAAGCGTCGCTGCGAGCAATGCAGAACATCAACACCAGCCTCAACCAACGGTAGCAGCCAGTCTTCCATTAATGCAGGGGTCTCGGCGAACCGATGTTTCAGGCACATCCGCACTTGTGGCGAGGGAGCTTGCTCCCGCCGGACTGCGTAGCAGGCCCGATTCAGGGCCGCTTCGCGCCCCAGCGGGAGCAAGCTCCCTCGCCACAGATACTTCTCACGTCTCCAGACTTTCTTAAGTGAACAGCATTGCCGATTGATCGGGGCTTTATCGTTAAATCCAGCGAGAATTCCCGCGGGCCGTGTCGTACCGCCAAGACCGGAGAAAGTCGTAGAACTCTCCCCCGCCTCTTGGCTGGCCGACTGTCAGAAATCGACCGATGCTGAAAGCTGAAGGGTACGTGGAGCGCCCAGGCCGCCGGACAGGCCACTGCCGTCGCCGCCATTGTAGGAGCCGAGCCAGTAGGCCCGGTTGGCGAGGTTCTCTACGTTAGCCCGTAAGGTCACAGGTTTGGACATGACCTTGGTGGTGTACCGACCGCCCACATCGAACACGGTGTAGGACGGCAACTCCATCCGATGGTCGTCCGTAACGTAGCGGCTACCTACGTAGTTCGTGCCTGCGGTCAAGGTCAGCCCAGGGACCCTCTCCAGATCGTACTCGACCCCGAGTTTGCCGATGATTTTCGGAACTCCAGTCACCTGATTGCCTTCGTTCGACGCTACCAGCGCCTTCGTCAACACCGCCTGTGTGTAGGAAACACCGCCCATCAAACGCAGATCTGGTCGGGCCTCACCGAAGAAGCTCCATTCCACGCCACGGTTGCGCTGCTCTCCATTGACGCCAAAAATATTGGTGACCGGGTCGGTAAAGGTGCTGGGTTTTTCGATCTGGAACACGGCCAACGTAGTGGCGAACGTACCCAGGTCAAGCTTGGCGCCCACCTCATACTGTTTTGTCTGAATCGGGCTCAAGATTTCACCCGGGTTGGCTGCCGTCGTCGGAGCCGTCCCCCCCTTGGACAGACCTTCGATGTAGTTCGCGTAGACCGATACATCGTCAGTGACCTTGACCAGCAACGCGGTAGCCGGCGAAACACGGCTCTCGTCGTAGTGAGAGGTCTTGACCCGCGCCGGAGTCAGGTTAGTGCTCTCCACCGACTGACGTCGCACACCCACCGTCCATTGGATGCGATCATCAAGGAACGAAAGGGTATCGAGAAAAGCCAGACTGCCCAGCTTGTCTTCGGTCCGAGAGGTGACCGCACCGAAATTGTCCAACGGCGGTGTTTGGCCAAAGTCGAGGTTGTAGTAGTTGGTGGTCACGTAGTTGGCTATCTGTTTATCCTTGAAGCTCATCTCCGACTTGTACTGAGTGGCCGCCAGCGACCATTGGTGGCCTACGGGACCGGTGTCGAAGTTGCCCTTCAGGCCAACCTCGCCCGATTTCTGGGTGCCCTGCCCATCCGAGCGATAAGCCAGAACATTGATATCACCGGCGTTGTTGAGCAGCGTGTCGCGCGTCATCAGGGCGTTGCGGCCACCGTCCCTCTGCCCATAGGCCGCAAAGGCGGTGAGCGATTCATTCAAATCGACCTCGCCTCTGAGCAAAAAGGTTTCGGTGTCGTTGGTGGTGTACGCCCAGTCAGGTGCCAGCGCGTAATCACCTTTCTTCGCGCGGGGTACGCTGGTGACCGTGGGGTTGACCGAGAAAATACCGAAGTAGTTCGCGCCCTCCAGATGTTCACGGTGCTTGTAGGCGTCCAACGACAGGCGAATGCGTTCGGCGCGCCAGTCCAGGCCCAGCGCATTGAGCTGCATGTTTTGTTTCTGGTCGTCCACAGCGGTATCGCCGTCGCGGTACGCCCCGTTGTAGCGGATACCAAACTGATTCTGCTCGCCAAAGCGCCGACCCACATCGGCATGCGCACCGTATAAACCATTGGATTCAAAAGAGGTCGTCAGGCGTGTCAGCGGTTCGTCGCCAGCGCGCTTGGGCACCATGTTGATGCTGCCTGCGACGCTGCCATCCGGCGGCATGCCGTTCAGCAGCGCAGACGGGCCCTTGAGCACTTCGATGCGTTCGGCCAGCTCGGTCGCGCCGCGCAGGTTCGGCGCCATGCCGATCAGGCCGTTGTAGGTGATGTCGTTGGCGCTGGTATTGAAGCCACGAATGAAGAAGGTTTCGAGGATGGCCCGTTTGGAGGGAACGTTCACCGATGGATCGGTTGCGCCGATGACCGAACCGATGTCCTTCGCCTGGTGGTTGCGCACGAAGTCATCGGTGTAGCTGATGGCGCTGAAGGGCGTCTCCATAAAGTCCTTGGTGCCCAGCAGCCCGACTCGACTGCCAGTGGCAACCTGGCCTCCCGCATAGGCGGGCGGCAGGTCGGCAGTTGCACCCATAGTGCCCTCCACCGTCGTTTCAGACAGCACAAGGCTACCTTCGCCAGTGCCCGTCGGAGACTGTGTTGACGGCTCAGGCGCAGCAGCCACAGCCATCGATCCCCCAGTCAGCCCTAGTAACAGTGCCATGTGTACAGCAGAGAAGGTTCGATTCAAGGTAAACGAAAAAGCGCGTTGCGTAGCCTGCGATGAATCAGGATTGGCGCTGTGTGGGCGGCCGTGTTCCGACATGCTGGATTCCTTTCGATGCGATGAATTGAAGTGCATTCATTAGGTTTCCGTACCAGAACGCCAATTCCTCAATCCAAATGATAATAATTTGCATATACCGCACCAAGAACACTCCAAGGGGCTGGATCAGTGGCGCCCCCCCCAATGACCGAAGCAACATTCGAAAGCCACAAAAAAGGGCCGGTGCCTGAACAGGACCAGCCCTTTGTGCCGCAGATACACGTCGCGAATCAGCCCTTGTAGCCCTGAACCACCTCGTCAGCCATTCGATTCAGACAGGTCACGCTAGCGGTACACAGATACCAGGTCTGAGCATCGACAAAGATTACACGGCCGTTGTTCCAGGCCTTGGTCTTGCGCAGCAGCGGGTTATCCAGGCTCTTGATGTCCAGTGCCGGACGATGCTCCATCACCGCGGTTCGGTCGATTACATAAAGAATGTCGGGATCGGCCTGCTGGATAAACTCATTGGAAATCGGCTGTCCATGTAAACCGGCTTCGATGTCAGTGCTGGCCGGTTTCACGCCCAGGGTGTCGAAGACAAAGCCGTAGCGCGACTTCACGCCGTAGGAGGTGAAGGCGCCGTTGTTATGCAGCACGATCAAGGCTTTCTCTGGACGTCCTTCGGTGACACGGCGGGTCTGTTCCACCTTGGCGTCCATTTCCGCGACTTTCTGGCGGGCCAGCTCCTCTTTGCCGAGGATGCGTCCCAGGAGGGTCAAATGCTCCTTGGCTGTGCCGATGAAATTGCCTTGTTTGTTGGTCAGGTCCACGTCGTCGTAGACGGTCGGGGCGATCTGGCTGAGATCCTTATAGCTTTGCGCCTGGAGCGGAGAGATCAGAATCAGGTCCGGCTTGAGCGCATGCAACCGCTCGAGATTGGGCTGAATAGTCGATCCGACATCCATGACATTCGAGTCGTCACGGTATTTGGCGAGAAAGCTGGTGACGTAGTCCTTGGCGATACCCACCACCGGCGCACCCAACTGATCGAGTGTATCGAGCTCGCTCATATCGAAAGCCACTACGCGCTCGGGCAGTTTGCTCACCACGGTTGTGCCCAGAGGATGCTCGATCTTGATCGGCTCGTAGTGCGCCTGCGCACTCACTGGTGGCTTGGCCTCTGCCGCCGGCTTGTCACAGCCCTGCAGCCCGGCCGCTACGGCCATTGCCAGTAGCATTCCACAGAATTTGTTCGCGTGATCCATGCTCATATCAGTTCCCTTGAAGGTGATGGGTTGAAGTAGTTGCAGACAAACCCTTGTTCGCTCTGCAGGATTTCGAAATCCAGATCAAAAAGTTCGCGCAGGTGCGCCTCGGTCACCACCTCCGCGACTGGGCCGTGGCAGTGAACTCCCCCGCCTTTCATGGCAACGATATGATCGGAATAGTTGGCCGCGAAGTTGATGTCATGGACCACCAGGATCACTGTGCGGCCTTGCTCATCACACAAGCGCCGCAGGGCACGCATGATCTGTACGCCATGCTTCATGTCGAGGTTGTTGAGCGGTTCGTCCAGCAACAGGTAATCCGTTTGCTGGGCAATGGTCATCGCTAGGAAGGCCATCTGCCGCTGTCCGCCGCTGAGCTCGTCAATGTAGGAGAGGCGCAGGGACTGCAAAGACAGGAACTCGATGGCTTCATCGATAGCCTCGCGGTCCTGGGCGGTAAGCGCTCCACGGCTGTAGGGGAAGCGCCCGAAGGCGACCAGTTCCTCGACGGTCAGGCGCAGGTTGAAATCCGGGGACTGGCGCAAGGTGGCCACGCGCTTGGCATAGTCGCGAACGGGCACATCCAGAATGCTCCGCCCGCCAATCAGCACGTCGCCCCGGGTCGGCGTCAGCAGGCGTGCGATCAACATCAGCAGCGTGGTCTTGCCCGCTCCGTTTGGGCCGATCAGCGACGTGACCTGCCCCGGTGGAAACCGGACGCTGACGTCACTCAGGACGTGCCGGCTGCCATAGGCCTTGTAAACGTTATTGAGGGCGATCATGGGGTGCCTCGGGTTCGAATCATCAGCGCAAGGAAATACACACCACACACCAGGTTGATGAGAATGCTGACGGAGGTGTTGTAGTTGAATATCTGCTCGACCAGGTATTGGGCGACAATGAAAATGCCAATGGCGATGGCGCAACTCATGGGCAACGTGACCCGGTGCCGAGCGGTTCGGGCAAGCGCATAGGAGATGTTCGCAACGAACACGCCCATGAATGCCGTCGGCCCGACGAGGCTCGTCGAGATCGCCACCAGAATGGCAATAAGTGCCAGTTGAAGGCGCACGCTGCGCGGGTAATCGACCCCCAGGGAAATGGCCTGGTCACGCCCCAGGGAAAGCACATCGAGCACCGGCAGGGTTCGTTGGGCGATGCCGCACACCGCCGCGACCAGCACGCCCGAATAGATCACTTGCCCAGGTTGCGCCTTGTTGAAGGAGGCGTAGTTGAACCCTTGGAAAATCGAGAATTCTCCGGGGCTGATCTTCAGCTGGATGAATTGGGTAAACGTCCCCATCACCATGCTCAGTACCAGTCCCAACAGGAGCAGCAGGTACACGTTGTTGCTCCCGTCACGGAACAGCCACCGATGAATAAGCCATGAATAGCCGAGCATCAGCAGGACCGACAACAGGACGTTACCGTCACGCCCCAGCAACACCAGGCTCTGGGTGCCCAGCAGCAGAATCAACAGTGCCTGGAACAGCAGGTAGATCGCCTCATACCCCATGATCGCCGGCGTCAGTATTCGGTTGCCGGCGATGGTCTGGAAAATCACTGACGAATAGGCGATGCATACCCCGGCAATGCACATCGCCGCCAAACGGGTCAGTCGCTTGGGAATGACGTAGTCGAAGTCGAAACCGGCCCCCAACAACAGGAACCCGATCGCCAGCGCCAGAACCAGCAGCCAGAGACCATAACGGGTAGCCACGCGCCTCATGTGTACTTCCTGATCAGCAGCACGAGAAATAACAGGCCGCCCACACTGCCGGCGGTGAGGCCGATAGGCACTTCGAAGGGGTAGATCAGCAGGCGGCCGAGGATGTCGCAGGCCAATAGCAACGACGCGCCACACAAGGCGACGATGGGCAATGTTCGCTCCAGGTTTTCGCCGTAGTGCAGCGCCACCAGGTTGGGAATCACCAGACCGACAAAGGGGATCGCCCCGACCGTGATGACCGTGGCGGAAACGGTGACCGCCACGAGCATCAGACCTAGCGCCGCATTGGCCGCGTAGTTCAAGCCCAGGCTGCTGGCCATGCCCTCACCCATCCCCAGGACGGTAAACCGGTGCGCATACAGGTAGGTGAGCATGACAATCGGCAGGATCAGATAGATGATCTCGTAATTGCCCTGCACGATTTTCGAGAAGTCACCGAGCATCCAGCCCTGCATGCTCTGCAAGATGTTATGACGGTAGGCGTAGAACTCGGCGACGGCGCTCAACACGCCGCCATACATCAGGCCTATGACAGGGACCATCACCGTGTTCTTGAACTTGATACGGCGGATGATCGCGATATAGATCAGGCTCGCGGCAAAACAGAACGCCAGGGCAAACAGCATCCTGCCGGCAGTCCCCGCGGCGGGGGCTACCGTCAGTGAAATCAGAATGCCCAGCTTTGCCGCATCCAGCCCACCGGACGTGGCGGGTTCGACGAACCGGTTACGCACGATCTGCTGCAGGATCACGCCGCAGACGGCCAGCCCTACCCCGGTGAGTATCAGGGCTGCGAGGCGCGGAAGGCGGCTGGCGGTCAGTGTCAGCCAGGCATCTTCGGAAAAGGTGAAGAGCGCCGTCCAGGAGACCTGCTTGACTCCAACCATCAGCGAAAGGCAACAGAGCACAACAAACAGGATCAGTAAGGTTGCACGACTCAAGAATCGTCCTCACTGCCAAACGCCCCGGCAATCCGCCAGCCCTTTGCGGCCCGGCGCTGAGCGAGAAAGTGCGCGTAGAGACCTGGCTTGGCACTCAATTGCGCGTGGGAACCTTGCTCGCTGATCCGGCCATTATCGAGCACCAGGATCTGGTCGGCCATGGCCACCGTCGAGAGCTGGTGCGCGATGACGATCAGCGTACGCGTACCACGCAAGCGTGCCAGTGCCTCGGCAATAGCGGCCTGGTTCTCGGCGTCGAGCGCAGCAGTCGCCTCATCGACCAACAGAATCGGTGCATCCTTGATCAACGCGCGGGCGATGGAAATCCGCTGGCGTTCGCCGCCGGACAATCGGGCGCCGCCCTCGCCCACCGGGGTATCCAGGCCTTGAGGCAGTCGTTCGATGATCTCCACGACACCGGCTTGTCGTGCCGCTTCCATCACCTGGGCATCACTGGCATCGGGTTTGCCAATGCGAATGTTGTCGGCGATGCTGCCCTGGAACAGGTAAGCATCCTGGAAGATCTGACTGATCTGGCCGGCCAGTTGCTCGCCGGACATCTGGCGCACATCCACACCACCGACGATCACACTGCCTTGAGTCACGTCGAAGAAACGCGCGATCAGCCTCACCAGCGTGGTCTTGCCCGAGCCGGAAGCGCCGACCAGAGCGGTCATGCTGCCCGGCTCGATACGCAGGCTGACCTTCTGTAATACATCAGCCTGATCCTCGGCATAACGAAAGCTCACGTTGCGCAGTTCAACGGACCCACCGACGGGTGCCTGTGGCGTTTGCGGTTCAGGTAGCGGCTTGACCGCAAAGATCTCGTGCACGGCTCTCAACTGCCCTCGCGCGCCACGCAACACCTCGCTATAGCCAGCCACTTCCAGCAACGGATCGATAAAGCGGCTGACCAGCAGCAGTGAAACGATGACCGCGATGACCGTTCCCGCCTCCAGGCTTGCGCCCGACAGCTCACCCAGCCATAGCGCGGCGGCCACCAGCAAGGCGGCGAAGCTCGCCTGTACAGCCCAGGCATTGAACACCACCGACATCGCCGAGACGTGAATCAGCTGTCTTGCGGAACGCTGCTGGCGCCCGATGGCCTGTTCAAGAAACCGGGTACCACCGTCCTCGCCATTGAACGCCCGCAGCACCGATTGCGCCTGGGCGAACTCGACCATGCGCTGGCTGGTGTGGGCAGCGTTGTACTGGAAGTCCTGGTCGGCACGCTGCCCCAAGCGGGCGGTCAATACAAAGACACCCAACAGGATCGGCAGCGTCACCAGCGCGATCAGGCCCATCTGCCAGTGCAAGGCGAACAGTGCAATCAGGATCACTACCGGCGTGATCACGCCGGTAATCAGCGGCGTGAAAACGTGGGCGGGAAGCTGGGCCATTTCCATCATGCCCTGGGACGCGACATGGTTTAGCCGCGCGGTATTTTGTGCGGTGAACCATCCCACCGGCAAACGCGCCACATGGTCGCCGAGCCGATGGCGGCCCCGCTGGAGAACGGCGATGCCGACACGGATACCGGCTTTCTCCACGGTGCGTCGTAGTGCCCAGCAAATCACCACCCCGATCACCAGCGCGATCAACCATTGCCCCGCTGCGCGCGTTTCACTGCCCAGCAGGCTGGTGAGTATCGGCACCAGGGTGACAATCGTCAGCCCGCAGAGCAGGCCGTAGACCAGCGTCATATAGAGATAGCGCCGCAGCACCGGGGCATCATCACCCAACAGTTGAATAAAGGTTCTCAGCATGACGGCACCGCCTGTTCCTTGGCCTGTTCGTAGCCGCCCAGTGCCCACAGTCGGGCGTAGCGGCCTTTGCGGGCGAGCAGTTCGTGATGACGTCCCTGCTCACAAATCGTACCGTTGTCGATCAGAATGATCCGGTCGGCGTGCATCACCGTATCGAGCCGGTGAGCGATCACCATCAAGGTGCGGCCCCGGGCGAATCGCGATAGCGCTTGCTGGAGCTTTACCTCGTTCTCGGCATCGGCTGCCGCCGTGGCTTCATCAAGCACTAGCACCGGCGGGTCGAGCAACACGGCGCGGGCGATACTCACGCGCTGTAACTCGCCGCCAGAGAGCTGCACATCCTCGCCGATCACTGAGTCATAACCGCGCGGCAAGGCGAGGATGCGCTCGTGAATATTCGCGGTGCGTGCTGCGTCTTCGATGTCCTGCTGGCTGGCCGATGGCCTGCCCAAGGCAATGTTGTCGCGCAGGCTGGCATGGATAAGACGCACTTCCTGCAGCACAAAACCGATGCGCCGGTACAGCTGCGTGCTCTCGATCTGCCTGATGTCGACGCCGTCCAGCGTAATGCGCCCTTCAGTCGGATCGAAGAAGCGCAGCAGCAGGCGTGCCAATGTCGACTTGCCGGAGCCGGAAGCACCGACAATCGCTGTCACGGTACCGGGCTTGAGGGTGAAGCCAATGTCCTTGAGCACCGGGTTCTGGCCGTCGTAGCTATAGCCGAGCTGCTCGACGCGAATTTCGGCATTTTCAGGCAACTGCCGTGATTCGCCCGCCAGGGTTTCCAGTACCGGCGTTTCCAGTAACCCATGCACACGCTGGGCAGCGGCGGTAGCATTGTTCAGGTCGTGGGTGATGTAGCTCAACAGCAGCAGTGGCGCACAGATGCCCGGCGCCACCAAGGCGAAGGGCAAGACTTCTACCGGCGTGATCCAGCCCAGGCTCACCAACAAAGTGCCAAAGGCCAGCACCACCCCGAGTACCGCAACCGGGGTAACCATTGCATGGGCGTTGGCCATCGCACTGACCAGCGGCCGAGTGAAGTCGGTGAACGCTTCGGCGAAGGCATCCACCGCCTCACGGTAGCTGCCATGGGCCTTGCCCTCGACACCGAAGGCCTTGACCACGGGAATGCCGTTGACGAACTCGACCACTGCGTTGTTGATGCGTGCCATGCCGGCACCGAACGATTGCATGTTCGCCCCACTGGCCTTGGTCGCCCTGGAGAAAAACAGGAAAAACAGCGGGAATGGCAGCAGGGAGACAATCGCCATGCGCCAGTCCATGGCAAACAGGTACAGGATGGCAATGAGGATCGCCCCCACGGTACGGCCCAGCGTGGTAAAGAAATGCGCAGTCAGGCTGTGCAGCGTACCGATGTCATCCTGCATGGCCTGTTTGACTTCACCCGAAGCCCGACTGGTAAACCAACCCAGCGGCACCTTGGCCAGTCGACGAGTAATCGCCAGGCGCAAATGGCCGGTGATGTGATTGTCGGCCAGGTGCGCAACCATCTCGCCCACCGAAATCAACGTCATGCCGAGGAACAGGCACACCAGGCTGATGCTGACAACCTGCCAGACCTGACCCTGCATCTGGACCCAGCCGGTAGCGACCCCGGCCTGCCCCATCGAGAGCTGTGCGATATGGGCGATGCCGGCCAGTGGCACCATCGTCAGCATGGTCCCGATCGCGGCCAGTACCGCGGCGACAATCAGCCGGCCGCGAACAGGTTTCAGTATCCGGGATACCGAGCCGGCGGCGGGTGTGTCTTTATCACTCATGAGCTCTCCTGAATTACCACTGGTGACAGCCTGAAGGCATGCCTGACTTCCTTTGTGTTCGAGCGTTTTGCGCGATGCGTACCTTTTATTCCGAACGGCGACGCAAAATCCTCAATCGAAATGCGGATTAATCCGTTCGCCGTCGTGAACCGAACGATCGATCACAGGCCCGCCCCCGATGCAAATGGGTGACAGGCCCGAAGGCCCGCAGCGATGTATTTCTCGACGGAGGACACCGACACCTTCAATTCGGCCGCGATATCCCGGTGGCCCATGCCATGCAACTTGCACATCAGCAATGCTTCGCGGGCCTTGAGTGGCTTGTTATGCAAGGCGACATCGATCTGTGACAGGGCCTCGGATGCCAGTGCACGAACCTCTTCTGATGGCACCTGAGGCTCGGCTTGCTGCATCAGCCCTTCCAGATGGCTGGCCTCAAGATGCCGGCGGCGATACAGATCTATCACCATTCCCTTGGCGATTTGAGTCAGATGACGGCGTGAGTTCTCGGTCGAGGGAACCCGGCCCTTCCTGATGAGATTGAGATAGACGTCATGGGCCAGATCCGCGGCATCCACCGAATTGCCCAGCTTGCGACGCAACAAACTGCACAACCAACGGTGGTGGTCGACATACAGCTTTTCAAATTGCTCCTGGGACGCGAACGCTCCGTTGTCCACAACACCTCTCCTGAGACGATGGTCTTCGCGATCAGATTTTGACTAATGCGAATAGGTATGATTATTATTTAACATCATACGGTGTTCACAGAGCCCCTGCAATGCGACCTCATTGCAACTCCTTTGATGCCCGGAACCCTGGGCGTTACACCAGACCGAGGATCGGTCTGTCGGCACTCGGTGCCACCTCTACTTCTTACTGTTCAGTTTGATAAGGCGGGAAATTTCCATGATGGAACTCAGTCCAGATTCGTTACCGAAGCTATCTATCAACGGTCACGAGGAACATATCTGGCTCTTGCAGCAGCAATACCCCGAACGCATCCTCAAACACCTCTGCGCCTGGCGGCTCGACGCGGATGTCGATCTTTCAAGGCTTGAGTTGGCGATCAAGGCCGTCATCGAAGCACAGCCCGATTTGAATGCACGCTATCAATTCAACGACGACGGCGAGGTGGACAAGGTCCACGCCAGTGACTGGAAATCCTGTGTCGAACTCATTCACTCACCCTCCGACGCCGAAGCCACCGAGCAATTGCTCTCGCGGCAAGCGGCAGCGTGGGATGCGCAAAGCCAGCCGCCATTCAAGGCGCTGATAATTCAAACCAGGCAGAACGTTATCCTGGCGTTCGTGATCCATCAGATCCTCGACCAGACCTGCCAGGACATCGACCTCTATCACCAAGTCCTGAACGCCTATGTCGGTCACTCGACCAGCGACACCCCGTGGTTACGCCGTCAGGCCGATGGCAAGGATGCAGCTCCAGCAGCCAGTGCACCCAACGCCCGGCCAGTGGCCAACAGCAGTGAAGTGGCGACGATTATCCTTGGCGAATTCCGTGGTGCCCTGGCGGAGCCGGACATGCAATCTACGGATGACTTCTTTGATTTCGGCGGCCACTCCCTGCTGGCCACCCGCATCATTGGCAAGCTGTTGAGCAATCACGGCATCGAAGTCCAGTTCAATGACTTTTTCAGCGCCCCTACCGCCGAGGCCCTGGCATCACGGGCCCACGTCATCGCGCATGACAACCCGGCAGCAGCTGCGGCGGGCCAGCCGCAAGACGTGCAGCGGGCACCTTTCGCGCTGGCCCAGGCCTCCCTCGGGCGGGCCTATGTCGCCTATGGGTTCGGGACGATTTTCAACCTGCCCTTTGCCTTGGATTTCCTCGACAACGTGGATGAGGCGCTGTTCGAGCAAGCCTTCCACGACCTGCTCGTACGCCATGCCAGCCTGCGTACGACCTTCCACTTCCAGGACGCTGAGGCGTATCAGCAAATCGTGCCGATCGCGCAACTGTCCCACTACAAATGGTTCTGGCCCAGCCATGAGAGCCGAGGGGCAACACTGGAAAGCGAAGCCGCTTATCAATTCGACCTGGCCCGCGAACTGCCCCTCAGGGTTCGCTTCATTTACGACTCGCAGCGCAAGCGCCAAACCCTGTCTTTGCTGATCCATCACATGGCCATTGATGAATGGTCGCTCAACGTCATGATGGAGGAACTGGCCCAAGCCTACCTCGCCCGTGCCGCCGATAAAGCGCCGACCTGGGAAGCGCCTGCCCGCTCTTTCCACGAGTTCGCCGTGCAAGAACAAAGTACCGGCGTCAATCAGCAGCATCTCGACTATTGGACGAGCCTGTTGCGTGATGCAACCCGCGGCTTGACACTGCCCTCCCCCGATCATCAGGCGAGCGCGCCTGCCGAAGCCGCTTCGACGAAGGCTCAATGGTTCGAAATCAAACCCGACCAGGACCTCACCGATAACCTGTATGCCTTCGCCAGACAGAACAACTCGTCGCTGTTCGGCGTGGTCTATACGGCCATTGCGCTGTCGCTGCACAAACTCGGTGACTTGCAGGACCTGGTGATCGGCACATCGGCTTCCGGGCGCACCGACCCCGGGTTTTACGAAACGGTCGGTTACTTCACCACCATGGTCGCGCACCGGGTGCAGTTCGATCCTCAGCAGACAGTGGGCACGCTGGTCGAAAACGTCACCCACCTGATCAATGACTCCATGGCCTATGCCGATGTGCCGATGGAGACGATTCAACAAGCCTTGGGCATGACGGCTGCGGACGGCCTGCTGTTCGACGTCTATATCCAGATTCATGCCAACAATGCATTGAACGGTACGCTGAGCACGCCAGACGCAGGAACGATCCGCTACCGACAGATCGACCCGGACAAGAACCAGTCGATGTTCGGTATTCAGTTCGAGATCCTGGAAAACCTGATCGACGGCAAACGCTCACTGCGCCTGGTGATCACCTACCGTTCGGAGCGTTACAGCGCCGAACAGATGGCACGCCTCAGCGCAATGATCGATCACGTGTTCGCACGTTTTACAACGCCAGATGCAGCCGGCATCACCCTGAATCATATCCGCGCATAACCCTCAATCAGGGTCTTGTTAACGCCATAAGTGTTAACAAGACCCTGCACATCAAGCTCTACGCTTCATGCATCCCGTAGCGCTGGAACGATGAGCGCTTGGGCAAGCGGTAGTGCGTGTGGCCGAGTAACCGGTTGGCAATTGTCGCATTGCGAATGGCAGCTACTCCGAGATCCGGCGAACCAACACCATGCTGGAAGATCTCCGCATTCTGCACAAAAACACGGCCCGTGCCTTCGTCGCAGCGGCGCGCCGTAAAGTCTTCCTGGACGATACAGTCGCCGAATTCATCGGTTTCAAGCACGACGCCTTTGAGCCGTTCAAACCACTGTGGCCAGGCATGCCCGTATCCCGTCGCCGCAACAATGGCATCGGCCTCAAGGGTGCCGGTCTGGTCCAGCTCGCGGTGCCGGTAGGCAATTCGCAGCGTGCCGTCGACATCCTCAACGGTCTCGACCTCGCAGTTGGAAAGCAACGTCAGGCCTGTATCAGCGCCGCCAATCGAGCGTTCGTAGATCAGGTCGTAGATCTGGGCAATGGTCGAAAAACTGATGCCCTTGTACAGCAACCCCTGCCCCGCAACGATGTCTCGGCGACGCTCCCGTGGAATACTGTGGAAGTACTCCATGTAGGATGGCGTAAAGCACTCCTGCCCAAGTTTTGAATACTCCATGGGATGGAAGCCTGGCGAACGCGTGATCCAGCGAATCGAAGCACCGGCCGCAATCCGTTCGGGGGTCAACTCGTTGAACAATGCCAGCACGCACTCCGCCGCACTCTGCCCGGAGCCAATCACCGTGACCCGCCGGCACTGCGCCAACTGCTCCTGCCTTTTGCCGAACTGCGCCGAATGCATGACCGGCGCCGTGCTCTTGAGCTGGGCCCATTTCGGCAACAGCGGCACGGTGCCGACCCCAATCGCCAGGTCCCGGCTGTAGTAACGGCGTTTGAAGCCGGACACGGACTGGCTTTCAATCAGGAATCGGTCAACGCTCGCGTCATAGCTCACATCACAGATGTCTTCGCCGAAGTGGCAAGCGGGCAACTGCTGCGACGCCCATCGGCAGTAATGGTCGTACTCGCGCCGCGGCACCTGAAAGTTCTCGTAGTAATAGAACTGATACAGGCGATCGTGCTGATGCAGGTAGTTCAGATAACTCAGTGGATGCGTGGGGTCAGCCATCGTCACCAGGTCCGCCAGGAAGGGAACCTGCAGCGTCGTGCCGGGCAAGAGAAGCCCTTCATGCCAACGAAATTCCGCTTTGCGATCAAGGAAAATACCCGTCACGCCCGTGTGCCTGGACAGTAATGCAGCCAGCCCGAGATTAAAGGGCCCAATGCCAACACCGGCAATATCTACAGTGGGTATATCCGTCATCCGATCCATCTCCAAAGGGACTGCTTTCTGGATAGAAGGGAGCACGCTCTGTGGTGCCCCACTCCATACATTTCAATATTATTCAGAGGCGCTCACGAGCCTTCAGCCATGAGTAGCCGTTCGACGTCGTGTGCATTGCGGCAGCGCAGCAATTGCCCGGGTGAAAGCGCCACCGAAAAGTCTTCCTGGAACCGCGCCGAAATGGCTTTCAAATGCTGGGGACGCAACCCCAGGCTGATGAAATCCACCGCGTCATTGACCCCGTCTTCCAACGGGCGGCCCAGTACACTCAAGTAGAGGTCCAGCACCTTGTTTCTCCTGGTCGAGATGATCCTGGCGGCAGGCTCGGCCACTTCATTCGCCGGCGCAGTGAGCAGGCTGCGGGCCCGCTGGCGATCAGGCTTGCCGTTTTGCGACAGCGGCAACTCATCCACGCTCAAGAACCGCGTGGGGACATGGGAGTGCGGCAGATGTTGGCGGGCATAGTTGCGCAACTCGGTTGCCGTCAGCTCTGGGGCACCCTGCTGGCCGACATACAGCGCACCGATGCAGACCTCACCTTGACGTTGCTCGCCATAATCCACGACCAGCACGTGCCTGACCGATGGGTGATTGATCAGTTCGATCTCGATATCCGGGAGCGACACCCGTACACCGCGAACTTTCACATAGCCGTCGACCCGACTGTCGAAGATCAAGGTGCCATCGCGACGGTAGCGACCACAGTCACCGGTGCGGAACGCACGAACGGCTTGGCCATGTTCATCGTTGACGGTCACGAACTCGCTCTGTGTCAGCTCGCCGTTTTCCAGGTAGCCCAATGCGAGATTGACACCAGCCGTGTGAATTCGGCCGACAACGCCCACCGGGCAATGCTCACCCTGTGAATCAAGGGTGAAGTAACCGTTACCGGGCAAAGGCCTTCCGTAGGGGATCAGCGCTTGGTCATCGGCCGTGATTTCGTGCCAGATACTCCAGATGGTTGTCTCCGTCGGCCCCCCAAGTGAGATCAACCGGGAATCCGGCAGCAGCGCGCGCAGCTCGGCGATCACGGCGGGCTTGATGTAGTCACCACCCTGCGCAATCAGGCGCAGGCTCCTCAAGTCATGAGCGGCGCGGCAAGAAAGAAGCATCTCCAGGATGGCGGGCACCGAACACCACAACGTCACCTGATGCCGGGCAATCAACTGATTCCAGCGCACTGCATCCTTTTCTTCGCCCTGGCCAGGCAGTACCAGCGTCGCCCCCGCTGTCAGGCAGCCCAACACGTCGAAAACCGACATGTCATGGTGAAGCGGGGTTACGGACATGAACACATCGCGCTCGGTCACTGCCCAGCGCTCAAGGGTGCTGCCAATGACATTGGCGGTGGCTCGGTTGCTCAGCACCACACATTTGGGCTTTCCGGTGGTGCCCGAGGTATAGAGGTAATAGGCCGGCGCTTCGCTTGACGACAGGTCCTCCATCACCGGTGGAACCTCGGCTTGCGCTGCCAGCAGCTCATCGGGTGTCGTACAAGGATGCTCGACAGACTCGCCCTGGGTGATCACCACCAGATCAGGTTGACAGTTTTCCAGCAGGAAAAGCCGTCGTTCCTCAGGTGCCGAAGCATCGATGGGGACCCAGATCAAGCCCGTCAGTGCACAGGCCAACGTCACCATCGTGTGCTCCGGGCTACGGGGCAGGCATATGGCAACCACATCGAGCCGAGAAAGCCCGCGCGCTCGCAAGGCAGCGATCACCCGGCATACGCCGTCGCCAAGCTCGGCATAACTGATTTGCCGGTCGCCGCTGATGAGGGCGATTCTGGCGTTGCTACGATCAAAGATATTGCTCGCGATCTGCCCGAGAAAGGGTGCATGGCACGCCTCGGTCACCGGGCTATTCAGCCGATAGTGGCGCCTGTCGATAATCGCCGGAGCATCAATGGCAAAAACACCGTTTGCCGTGATCTGGTCGATCGCCCTTTCGAAGGCACTCAAGATATCGCTGACCACCGCCGGATCCAGTACTTCGCGCGCATAGTCGATGTCGAACACCAAGGCACCCTCGGCGTTGGCCGAGAAGCGGATATCCATCGCCACCTGTGGTGTCTGGGTCAGCCCGCCACACAGGCTCATGGGACTGTCCGTCGGCGAGACCGGCCAGGAAAAACCGTTGGTGATCACCACGGGCAGGACCGGGCCTGGACCGTGGGATTCGAACAGCAACCGGGCAAGGTCAACCCCTGAAAAGGCCAGATGCTGCAAACCTTCCAGCACATCGACTTGCAGCTGGGTAGCCCGCTGCGCAAAACCGTCTGGATCGGAGTTCCAGTTGACCGCGATAAAGCTTGAGCGATTGGCGAAGGCACCACTCGTTTGCGGAGCAACAGGCACCGCGACACACACGCCCCCCTCATCGACCCAGTGGGAAAGCACTTCCAGCACCAGCGCCATCAGGGCGGAATTCTTGAACAGCCGTTGCCGCGCTCCCAGTTTGCAGAACGCGCTGAACGCCGCTTTGGGCACCAACAGGCTCTGTCGCTCATAGCGAGAAGCGCCCACCTGGTCCAGCGGGGTGATCCACGGCAAACGTGGAGCGCCGCTTACGCAGGCGAGTTTGGCTTTCCAATAAACAGCATCCGCCTTGCGTTGGCTGACGAGCTCTTCTGGCTCAGGCGTAACCTCGGTGAACGGCTCCTCGCCGACCACACCGTCGAACAGTTCAACCATGAGGGTTGCGATCGATCGCCCATCGAGAATCAATGCATCAAGGCGCACAAAAACGCTCAGATGACCTTCCGGGAGCAGGAAAACCGTGACATTCCAGGGCGAGCGATCCAGTTCGAACAGAGCATGCGCATACGCCTCACGACGCTCCTCAACATAGCCAAGCGCTTCGTCTGGCGACAGAGCCGTGAGGTCGACTTCCTGCAGGTTTATCTGCACCTCGTCACTGACAAACTGCACGAGCTTTTGCGCATCGATCCGTGTTCTCAGGCTTTCGTGGCGCCGGACCATCCCGGCCAAACGGCTTCGCAGCAGAGCAGGATCCACAGAGCCGCGGTATTCGCGAAACTCCTGCATGGCCACGCCACCCAGCGGCATCTGCTGGCTACGCCCAAGCAGATAGGCCTGCTGAAGAGCGGTCAGCGGCAGTGTGCGCTGAGAAAACGGTTGATCCAGGACCGCGGAGCAGACAGACGCCTCACGCACGATCGCCACGAAGCGATTGAACAGATCCGACACCCAGGCTTCTGGCAGAGCATCAAGGCGAATATCCCAATTGATCAAGATGCCACCGTCGACGCACGCGATCTGCGCGTCGAGTGCAACCTGGGGCCCTTGGGAGATCACCCAGTTCATCGGCCCGAAGACCCGCCGGACGCGCTCGGAGAGAAGATCGCCGCCCGGCATGTCCAGCGCTGCGGTAAACACCACCGGTGCCAGTTGCGGCGAACCATGATGACGAGATAAATCGCGCATCAGATTCACCCCGGAATAGGCGCTATGTTCGAGCAAGTCGAGCATTCTTTTCGCCATCTGCGTGCAAAGGGCAGCGGGGCTGCGGGCCGACTCGATATCCACATCGAGAATCAGCACATTGGCAAAATCACCGACTACCCGTTCGACGTCGTCCACCAGTGGCGGACGCCAGAACGAGGGCACGTTGAGGCGGAATTTCCGGTCCCCTGTCTGCGCCCCGAGTACCGCCGCGAAAAGCCCCATCATCAAGGTCGACAGGGTCATTCTTCGCTCACGGGCCAGACGCTGCAGTGCCTGACGCTCATCGGGGCCAAGCCATGTGCTTAATCGATGGCTGCGGGCTTGATCAGGCTGAACCTCGAGAAACGGCAATGTGGGCGCAGGAGCGATTTCAGCCAGGCGCTCACGCCACCAAATGCGGTCTCGTTCCCGGGCGACTTTGAGCGAGGTGTCGGTACGCGCCTTGTCGTACCAATCGAAGAAAGAAGGCGTGTGTGGAACCGGTCCGTCGGGGTCGTCATAAAACCGTGCGAGGTCTTCGATTAACGTGCGAAAACCCGATGGGTCGATGGCGATCATGTCCGTATCGACGTGCAAGCGGAACTCATCGTCCGCCAGCAGGCTGACCGAGAAACGGACGCCCGGGCAATGACCAAGATCAAGCTGCTGATGAGTCCATTCCTCGCGCTTGCAGAGCAGATGTCTCGCTACTTCCGACTCGATCATCGAGCGTAGATCTTCGACTTCCAGCTGCGGTGACTGGTCCATCGAAGCAATGGATTGCAGGCCATCCGCATTCAGCCGGACCCGCAGCATGGGATGCAGCCAGCATACCCGTTCAAGCGCCGTGCGCAGCCGTTCAAGGTCAATGGAACGGCCATCGAACTCGGCATAAAGATGAGCCGAAACTCTCCCTAAAGACGCATGAGCAGCGCGCCCGATCCAACAGGCGGCTTGCATTGAAGTTAACTCTCTCATGGCTCACTCATGTGATTGACAAATCTAAATGATTAGCGTCCCATAATAGAAACGATAATGATTATATTTCAAGACTTAATTTTTTACCCATAGGCCACGGAGGCTTTCCCCAAATGAGATCGGGCACCCTAAGAGCGAATGACACGGATGAGGTGCAAGCTATTGATGAAAAAGAGAGTTTTTCATTTACCTCCGGCGATCGAGAACTAACAGTCGCCGGGATGCTTCAGCGAATCGAAACACCTGCCATTGGCGGCGATAACGCCAATAGCTTGTTCCAGAAAACCGTGCTGCAAGCCTTCGACCGGGCGCGCAAGGCCGGCCAGAGCAACCCGATAATCGTCGGCGCCATCCCCTTCGATCCTGCTGAAGGCTCCTGCCTCTATATTCCTGAACACGCCGAGTGGCGAACACGAACCGCCACCGTATGGACGGGCCTTGCAGCACTGCCTGAACTGATCGAGCAAAAAAACATACCGGACGAGCAAGGCTTCAAACGCGCGGTAGAGCACGCGATCGTCAACTTCCGCCACAGTGACGTGCGCAAGGCCGTGCTCTCGGTGCAACGTGAGTTGGTGTTTGCGCAGGATGTGGATGTGGGCGCCATGCAGAACAATCTGCGGGCCCAGAATCAAAGCGGTTATCACTTCCGTGTACCTATGCCGGACGGCGCTACGCTGATCGGCGTCAGCCCTGAACTGCTCGTTCACAAGGACGGTCTGGACTTCGTTTCCAACCCGCTGGCAGGCTCGGCCAAACGCATGAGCGATCCACAAGCGGACCAGCGCAACGCCGATTGGCTGTCAGCTTCGGAAAAGGATCACTACGAGCACCGCCTCGTGACCGAGGACATCGCCACTCAACTGGGGGAGCTGTGCACACAGCTGAATGTGCCCCAGCGCCCTTCCCTCATCAGCACACCCGCACTCTGGCATCTCTCCACCCGCATCGAAGGCACCTTGGCGGATCCGACCGTCTCGGCCTTGCAGCTTGCCTGCCGCCTACATCCAACCCCTGCCGTCTGTGGCTTCCCCACCGAGCGCGCCCGGCGCCTGATCCGCTTTGTCGAACCCTTCGAGCGTGGCCTGTTCACCGGCATGGTTGGCTGGTGCGACGCCCAAGGCAATGGCGAGTGGGTGGTGACCATTCGCTGCGGCACCGTCAAGCGCAACAGGGTTCGCCTGTTCGCCGGCGCTGGCATCGTCGAAGCCTCGAGCCCCGACTCCGAATGGACAGAAGTCCAGACCAAACTCGGCACCATGCTGCGCGCATGCGGTTTGGCCCACTAATACGAACTTTTCAGTAGTGACAATCATGACTATAGAATTCAATCACTGGCCCCTCGACAGAGCACAGCGCTATCGGGAAAAAGGCTACTGGCTCGACCAACCACTCACACACATTCTCCAGGCACGCAGCCAGTCGCAACCTCACGCATCGGCGATCATTTGCGGTGATCGTCGTTTCAGCTATGCCGAGCTGGAGCAGCTGTCGTCCAACCTGGCCTCGCGCCTGGCGGCCAGCGGGCTTGGCAAAGGCGACACCGCCTTGGTGCAATTGCCCAATATTGCGGAGTTTTACATTGTCTTGTTCGCGCTGCTCAAGGCCGGGATTGCGCCCCTCAACGCGCTCTACAGCCATCGAAAACTGGAACTCAAGAGCTACGCCCAGCAAATCGCGCCAAGGTTGCTGATCGCCTCTCGCGAGCATGAAGTCTTTCGCGACGACAGCTACATCACAGACCTTAAGGAAGTGGGTTCCAACCCTGAAATCACCCTGCTGCTGGGCGAACCGCGTGACGAAAACAACCTCGCCGCCTGGATCAAAACCCCGAGTGAGCAGTACGTGGACTTCTCCCCCAGCGAACCGGGTGAAGTGGCACTATTCCAATTGTCGGGCGGCAGCACAGGCACCCCAAAACTCATCCCGCGCACCCATAACGACTATCACTACAACGCCCGGGCGAGTGCGCAAGTATGCGAGCTCACTGCACAAACGCGCTTTCTGTGCGCCCTGCCTGCGGCGCACAACTTCTTGCTCAGCTCGCCCGGTGCCCTGGGTGTCCTGTATGCCGGCGGCACTATTGTCATGGCTCCGAGCCCGGAGCCGTCGACGTGCTTTTCGATCATTCAGCGCCATGAAGTGAATACCGTGGCCCTGGTTCCAAGTGCAGTCGCCTTATGGTTGCAGGCCGCGCCGGAGCACAAGGAGCAACTGCAATCGCTGGAGTTCCTCCAGGTCGGCGGCGCCTGTTTCGCCGACTCGCTGGCACGCCAGGTTCCCGGAGTGCTCGGCTGCAAGTTGCAGCAGGTGTTCGGCATGGCCGAGGGTCTGATCAACTACACCCGCCTGGGCGACACTGACGAACAGATCTTCGCCACCCAAGGCCGTCCGATCTGCCCGGATGACGAAATCAAAATCGTCGACGAACAAGGCATTCCAGTCCCGCACGGTGAGCCTGGCATGCTCGCTACTCGCGGTCCTTACACGTTCTGCGGCTATTACCGAAGCCCCGAGCAGAATGCCCAGGCGTTTGACCATGAGGGTTACTACTATTCCGGCGACCTCGTTGAGCTCACACCGACAGGCGATTTACGGGTCGTCGGCAGGGTCAAGGATCAGATCAACCGCGGTGGCGAAAAAGTAGCCTCGGAGGAAATCGAAAACCTCATCGTCCTCCACCCGGACGTGACCCACGCTGGCCTCGTGGCCATGCCCGACGAAAGACTGGGGGAAAAGAGCTGCGCCTTCGTCGTCACCCGTAACCCCCATCTCAAACCACCCGCCTTGAGACGCCACCTGATGGAACTCGGCATCGCCGAATACAAACTCCCCGATCGTATCCGGCTCATCGAGACCATGCCCCTGACGGCCGTCGGCAAGATCGACAAAAAACAACTACGCCAACTCCTGGCGGCGGAAACCACCCGCGCCTGGCTACACACCCGCGTACTGCAACTTGTCGAGGACTGTGAAGACCTGGACCCGGAAGAAAACCTGATTTTCTACGGCCTCGACTCCTTGCGGGTGATGAAGCTCGCTGCAGAGCTCAAAGAGCGCGGCATCGCTGTCAGCTTCGAAGAGCTGGCGGCCTCGCCGACGCTCGCCAGTTGGTGGTCGCTGGTAGACACCAAGCAAAAAGCCGCCTGACCGGGCGGCTTCTAAAAGGAGTTAGGCATGACTTTATCCACTGCCGACCAAAGCAGGCTTGAACGCTTCTGGCAGCACTGCGTGACGAATCAGTACTTCAATATCGGGTACCCCGAATCAGCGGACTTCGATTACTCCCAACTGCATCGTTTCCTGCGATTTTCGATCAACAACTGCGGGGATTGGAACGAGTACAGCAACTACCTGTTGAACTCATTCGACTTTGAGAAGGACGTCATGACGTACTTCTCCGAGCTGTTCAACATCGCGCTCGAAGACAGCTGGGGCTACGTCACCAACGGGGGAACCGAAGGCAACATGTTTGGCTGCTACCTGGGTCGCGAACTGTTCCCGAACGGCACCCTGTACTACTCGAAAGACACCCATTACTCCGTTGCGAAGATCGTCAAGTTGCTACGGATCAAATGTCGTGCAGTCGAGTCATTGGCCAATGGCGAAATCGACTACGACGACCTGATGGCCAAAATAACCGCCGACCAGGAACGCCACCCGATCATCTTCGCCAACATCGGCACCACCCTGCGCGGAGCGGTCGACAATATCGTCACCATTCAACAGCGTCTGAAGCAGGCGGGCATTGCCCGTCATGACTACTACCTGCACGCAGACGCAGCGCTGAGCGGGATGATCCTGCCCTTCGTCGATCACCCACAACCCTTCTCGTTCGCCGATGGCATCGACTCGATCTGCGTTTCCGGCCACAAGATGATCGGTTCGCCCATTCCTTGCGGGATCGTCGTGGCCAAACGCAAGGACGTTGCGCGCATCTCGGTGGAAGTGGATTACATCCTGGCCCATGACAAGACCATCAGCGGCTCGCGCAATGGCCATACACCCTTGATGATGTGGACGGCACTACGTAGCCACTCGTTCGCTGACTGGCGCCAGCGTATCCACCACTGCCTGGAAAAAGCCCAGTATGCGGTGGATCGATTCCAGGCCGCGGGCATTGATGCCTGGCGCAACGAGAACTCCATCACCGTAGTGTTCCCTTGTCCGTCGCAGAGGATTGCGAAGAAATATTGCCTGGCGGTATCTGGCGATACAGCGCACTTGATAACGACACCCCATCATCACGACAACGTAATGATCGATGCATTGATCGATGAAGTCATTACCGAGCTTGAAACGGATGCCTGGCGATTCGGGGGAGCGCATGTCAAACAAGGAGGGAATGAGCGACGACCTTCAAACTCCGTCAGGGAGACCTGCCCCCGATTCGACGTCATCTGAAATTGGCTATTTTCAACACACCTTGAGACAAGCACCATGTCGCCACTTAAAACACCTGAAGCCTGCGAAAACCTCAATGATATTCGGGCAGGCATCGATTTTTATGATCGCCAGATCCTCGAGTCCTTGAAACTACGCCTGGGTTATGTAAAAGCCGCCGCGCAATTCAAAGCCAATGAGCGGGCTATTCCCGCTCCAGAGCGGGTCGCGGCGATGCTCGAAGACCGTCGCGAGTGGGCAGTCGCCGCCGGGTTCGAAGTGGCCTTCGTCGAGAAACTCTACAAGCACATTATTCATTGGAATATCCAACAGCAGATTCTGCACTGGCAAGAAACCTATTCCGACCGAAATACGGCCTAAGCCATTAATGAGCGTATGACCAGGAATATGGTGTAGACGTTTCAGAGTTTGTGGTTCTCAAAGGGCGCCAGAGAGGGGCGCCCTGCACTTTCAATGTTGCGTTCGCTGGCCGGCTTGTGACCACGCCATCGAGGCCGCACCAGGATCCGGACAGCCTCCAATAGCAGTGAATAAACCCTACCGAAATTTATTTTAAATAATCCTAACGTTTTTCCAGGTCTGGTCGATAATGAGGCGGGTATTTAGCATTAGACGTTAAGGAAAACGATGGCAATGGTCTTTTGTCGTGCGTGCGCCAAGGAAATTCACGAGACGGCCCCAACGTGCCCCCAATGCGGCGCGAGCCAACACGTTGCTATCGCTGCAACGAATGACGTTGGTTCGCCGTGGCTGGCCATCCTCTCGTTAATATTGGGCATCCTCTGCGTACTCAGTCTGTTTGATGACTCTGAATGGGATAGAGATACCCTCATTGGACTGGGAGCCCTCTCCGTCACAGGTCTCATTTGCGGCATCATCAGCATTAACCAAAAAAAATCAGGAAATAACCTGGCGATCGCCGGTGTCGTCTTATCGGCTATTGCGACGTTTATTTTTGTTGGACTGTCGTTTGACTAATTTTAGGGAAAAAATATGAGCATGGTTTTTTGTCGTGGTTGCGCCAAGGAAATTCACAGCACTGCTACGACCTGCCCGCAATGTGGCGCACCTCAGGCGTTCCAGCCAACACGTCCAGCGTCAAGCGCTGTACCAGAGACCGGCAATCCGTACCTTGAAGTGCTCAAGAAATATGCCGAGTTTAAAGGCCGCGCCAGCCGCCGCGAATACTGGATGTTTATTCTGATCAACCTCGGGGTCTCTTTAGGGCTCATCGTTATTGAGGCCTTGCTGGGTGGCAAAGGGTACATTTACAACCTTTATAGCCTTGCCGTGTTTCTTCCTGGTCTGGCGGCAGCCGTTCGCCGGATGCACGACACTAACCGCAGTGGCTGGTGGATCTTGCTACCTATCGTGAACATTGTCTTCATGGTCCAGGACAGTCAGCCTGGCGACAACCGTTTCGGGTCGAACCCAAAAGGGATCAACTGAACCTGGTTCACAAGACGCTTATCGAGACGGCCGCAATGGCCGTCTCTTTGCTTATAGCAGTTGACCCGCCTGACAATCCGTCCGATCTTTGCACTCCCCGCAACACTGAATTGCGCTTGAGCCAATTGATAGCTACCTAACAAAACCCCCATGCTAGAGGGCTTACTTCGCGCTTATATCATTCCGAATGATAGTTACCTTTGCCTCATTCGATTCGTTTGATACAGCCCCGCCGAGCATCATCCGCCCATCTCAATACAGTGGCGGATGCATCCATGGAACAGTCATTCAAACATTTGCGCTTCCCCTTGGCCGTTTTGGCCTTGCTGGTGATGAGCGCCTGCGGCAAGACCCCGGGAGCTGCTGCCGCCATGCCTGCGGCCAAAGTCAGCGTGGCCAAGGTACTGGAACAACCGGTCAACGAGTGGGACGATTTCACCGGCCGCCTGGAAGCACCGGAAACCGTCGAGATTCGTCCTCGGGTGTCTGGCCAGATCGACGAAGTCGCATTCACCGAAGGCGCCCTTGTGAAAAAGGGCGATTTGCTGTTCCAGATCGACCCTCGTCCCTTCCAGGCTGAGGTCCGCCGTCTTGAAGCCCTGGTTGCCCAGGGCCGAGCCAATGCTACCCGCAGCGAAAACGAAGCCCAACGCGGTGAGCGCCTGCGCACCAGCAATGCGATTTCTGCCGAGCTGGCCGACTCGCGCAGCAGCGCCGCCCAAGAAGCCCGAGCGGCTGTCGGCGCCCTCCAGGCGCAACTGGACCTGGCCAAACTGAACCTCAGTTTCACTCGCGTCACCGCACCGATCAGCGGCCGCGTCAGCCGTGCCGAAATCACCGCCGGCAACCTGGTCACCGCGGATGTCACCGCGCTGACCAGCGTGGTTTCCACCGACAAGATTTACGCCTACTTCGACGCCGATGAGCGCGTGTATCTCAAGTACACCCAGCTCGCCCGCCAGGGCCAACGCGGTCAAACCACTCCGGTTTACCTTGGCCTGTCCAATGAAGAAGGCAACCCACACCTGGGCCAGATGAACTTCGTCGACAACCAGGTCAACCCGAAAACCGGCACCATCCGTGGTCGCGCCGTATTTGACAACAGCAAGGGCGAATACACCCCCGGCCTCTATGCTCGCCTGAAACTGGTGGGCAGCGGGACCTATTCCGCCGTGCTGATCAACGACGAAGCCGTCGGCACCGACCTGGGTAAAAAGTTCGTGCTGGTGATGGACGCCGACAACAAGTCGGCTTATCGCGCCGTCGAACTGGGACCGAAGATCGAAGGTTTGCGCATTGTGCGCAGCGGCCTGAACAAGGACGACACGATCATCGTCAAGGGCTTGCAACGGGTACGTCCGGGTTCCCCGGTGACACCTGAAGTGATCCCGATGGCCAGCCAGGAAACCCTAGCGGCCCTCGCTCAACAACGCCAAGCGCTTGAAGCCAGCAACCTGCCCCAAGTCGCACCTGCCAAGGTTGCGCCGGGTACGGCTGTGAAACTCGCCGCTGCGACTCCACGCGGTTAAGGGACGACAACTCCGATGAATTTTTCCCAATTCTTCATTTCACGGCCGATCTTCGCAGCGGTGCTCTCGCTGCTGATCCTGATCGCCGGCAGCATCTCGCTGTTCCAGCTACCGATCAGCGAATACCCGGAAGTCGTGCCACCGACCGTGGTGGTCCGCGCCAACTTCCCGGGTGCCAACCCTAAAGTCATCGGTGAAACCGTGGCCGCTCCGCTGGAGCAAGCCATCACCGGTGTCGAGAACATGCTGTACATGTCGTCGCAGTCCACCGCTGACGGCAAGATCACCCTGACCATCACCTTTGCGCTGGGCACCGACCTGGACAACGCCCAGGTGCAGGTACAGAACCGTGTCACCCGCTCCGAGCCCAAGCTGCCCGCAGAAGTGACCCGGATCGGCATCACGGTGGACAAGGCCTCGCCCGATCTGACCATGGTTGTGCACTTGACCTCGCCGGACAAGCGCTACGACATGCTCTACCTGTCCAACTACGCCCTGCTCAACATCAAGGATGAGCTGGCGCGGCTGGGCGGTGTCGGTGACGTACAACTGTTCGGCATGGGCGACTACTCGCTGCGGGTCTGGCTCGATCCGAACAAGACCGCTTCGCGCAACCTGACCGCGACTGATGTGGTCAACGCGATTCGCGAACAGAACCGCCAGGTCGCCGCCGGTGCCCTGGGTGCGCCGCCTGCGCCGAACGCCACCGCGTTCCAGCTCTCGGTCAACACCCAAGGTCGCCTGGTCTCCGAGGAAGAGTTCGAGAACATCATTATTCGCTCTGGCGAAAACGGTGAAATCACTCGCCTCAAGGACATTGCTCGTGTCGAGCTGGGCTCCAGCCAGTACGCCTTGCGCTCCCTGCTGAACAACCAACCGGCCGTGGCGATCCCGATCTTCCAGCGTCCGGGCTCCAACGCTATCGAGATCTCCAACGAAGTGCGCGCCAAAATGGCCGAGCTGAAGAAGGGCTTCCCCGAAGGCATGGACTACAGCATCGTGTATGACCCGACGATTTTCGTTCGCGGTTCCATCGAAGCGGTGGTGCACACGCTGTTCGAAGCACTGATTCTGGTAGTTCTGGTGGTGATCCTGTTCCTGCAAACCTGGCGCGCCTCGATCATTCCGTTGGTGGCAGTCCCGGTATCGCTGATCGGTACGTTCGCCGTGATGCATCTGTTCGGCTTCTCGCTGAACGCGTTGTCATTGTTCGGATTGGTATTGGCCATCGGTATCGTGGTCGACGATGCGATTGTGGTGGTGGAAAACGTCGAACGGAACATCGGCCTCGGGCTGACACCGGTCGAAGCGACCAAGCGCGCGATGCGTGAAGTAACCGGACCGATCATCGCCACCGCGCTGGTGCTGTGTGCCGTGTTTATCCCGGCGGCCTTCATCTCCGGCTTGACCGGGCAGTTCTACAAGCAGTTCGCGTTGACCATTGCGATCTCCACGGTGATCTCGGCCTTCAACTCGCTGACCCTGTCGCCAGCGTTGGCGGCTGTGTTGCTCAAGAGCCATGACGCGCCGAAGGACCGTTTCTCGAAGGTCCTCGACGGGATCTTCGGTGGCTGGCTGTTCCGTCCGTTCAACCGTTTCTTTGATCGTGCCAGCCATGGTTATGTCGGCACTGTTGGTCGTGTGATCCGCAGCAGCGGTATCGCCCTGCTGCTGTACGCCGGTCTGATGGCGCTGACGTTCCTCGGTTTCTCCAACACCCCGACCGGGTTCGTTCCGGCCCAAGACAAGCAATACCTGGTGGCGTTTGCTCAACTGCCTGACGCATCGAGCCTGGATCGCACTGAAGAAGTGATCAAGCAGATGTCCGAGATTGCCCTCAAGCAACCCGGTGTCGCCAACTCGGTGGCTTTCCCTGGTCTGTCGATCAACGGCTTCACCAACAGCCCCAACGCCGGCATTGTATTCACCCCGCTCAAGCCGTTCGATGAGCGTAAGGACCCGAGCGAATCGGCCGGAGCTATCGCAGCGGCATTGAACGCCAAATTCGCTGACATTCAAGGCGCATACATCGCGATCTTCCCGCCGCCGCCAGTACAGGGCCTGGGCACCATCGGTGGTTTCCGCCTGCAGATCGAAGACCGGGGCAACCTGGGGTATGACGAGCTGTACAAAGAAACCATGAACATTATTGCCAAGAGCCGCAGCGTGCCGGAACTGGCTGGACTGTTCACCAGCTACACCGTGAACGTGCCACAGGTCGATGCCGCCATCGACCGCGAAAAAGCCAAGACCCACGGCGTGGCCGTCAGCGACATCTTCGACACCCTGCAGATCTACCTGGGTTCGCTGTATGCCAACGACTTCAACCGCTTCGGTCGCACTTATCAGGTCAACGTTCAGGCCGAGCAACAGTTCCGCCTCGAACCGGATCAGATCGGCCAGCTGAAAGTGCGCAACAACAAAGGCGAGATGATCCCGCTGGCGACCTTCATCAAGGTCAGCGACACCTCGGGGCCGGACCGCGTGATGCACTACAACGGCTTTATCACCGCCGAAATCAACGGTGCCGCAGCCCCTGGCTACAGCTCCGGCCAAGCGCAACAGGCCATCGAAAAACTGCTCAAGGACGAACTGCCCAACGGCATGACCTACGAGTGGACCGACCTGACCTACCAGCAGATTCTGTCCGGCAACACCGCGCTGTTCGTGTTCCCGCTCTGCGTACTGCTGGCGTTCCTGGTACTGGCCGCGCAATACGAGAGCTGGAGCCTGCCACTGGCGGTGATCCTGATCGTCCCGATGACCCTGCTGTCGGCGATTACCGGGGTGATTCTGTCCGGTAGCGACAACAACATCTTCACCCAGATCGGCTTGATCGTTCTGGTGGGACTGGCCTGCAAGAACGCGATCCTGATCGTCGAGTTCGCCAAGGACAAGCAAGAGGAAGGCCTGGACCCGCTCAGCGCGGTACTGGAAGCCTGCCGTCTGCGTCTGCGGCCGATCCTGATGACGTCCTTCGCCTTCATCATGGGCGTGGTGCCACTGGTGTTCTCCAGCGGTGCCGGTGCAGAAATGCGTCACGCCATGGGTGTAGCGGTGTTCTCCGGGATGCTCGGGGTGACCTTCTTCGGTCTGTTGCTGACGCCGGTGTTCTACGTATTGATCCGTCGTTTTGTGGAGCGCAGCGATGCACGCAAAGCGGCCAAGGCCCTGAAACTGGAGGCGCAACAATGAGCCTGAAAGCCTTCCTGCCGAGCTTGCTGGTGCTGGCCCTGAGCGCCTGTGCCGTCGGCCCGGACTACAAGACCCCGGCAACGGAGGCGGCCAACATCACGGCCGCCACCGACGGCGCCAACGGTCAGAAGAACTTCGACCGCGCACGCTTCGAAGGTGTCTGGTGGCAGCAGTTCGACGACCCGATCCTCAATCAGTTGGTGACCCAGTCGTTGCAGGGCAACCGTGATCTGCGAGTGGCGTATGCCCGCTTGAAGGCGTCTCGTGCGTTCCGTGACGACGCGGCCACCCAGACCACGCCCAATGTCACCAGCCGTGCCAGCAGCGATTTGGCCAAGGGCCAGATTCCCGGCCAGACCACTCAGCGCGTCAACAGCGAGCGCTATGACCTGGGCCTGGACATGGCCTGGGAAGTGGATCTGTTCGGCCGAATCCAGCGCAACCTGGAAGCCGCCGATGCCGATCAGCAAGTGGCCGAAGCCGACCTGCACCAACTGCAAGTCAGCATGATTGCCGAACTGGTGGACGCCTACGGTCAACTGCGCGGTGCGCAACTGCGGGAAAAAATCGCGCTGGCCAACCTGCAGAACCAGCAAGAGTCGAGCAAGATCACCGTGAGCCTGCGTGATGCCGGCGTCGGCGATCAGCTCGATGTGGTTCGTGCCGATGCCCGCCTCGCTTCCGTCGAAGCCAGCGTGCCGCAGCTGCAAGAAGTGCAGGTACGCCAACGCAACCGCATCGCCACCCTGCTCGGTGAACGGCCGGACAAACTGACCGTCGACCTCAGCCCGGCCAACTTGCCGGCGATTGCCAAGGCCCTGCCGATTGGTGATCCGGGTGAACTGCTGCAACGCCGTCCGGATATCCGCAGTGCCGAGCGCAAACTGGCGGCCGCCACCGCCCGCATCGGTGTGGCCAAGGCCGATCTGTTCCCACGGGTCAGCCTCAGCGGCTTCCTCGGCTTCACCGCCGGGCGTGGCTCGCAAATCGGCTCGTCGGCAGCCAGCGCCTGGRCGCTCAGCCCAAGCATTACCTGGGCCGCGTTCGACCTGGGCAGCGTGCGCGCTCGTTTGCGAGCAGCCGATGCTAACGCCGAGGGCGCCCTGGCGACCTACGAGCAGCAAGTGTTGTTAGCACTGGAAGAGTCGGAGAACGCTTTCTCCGATTACGGTAAACGTCAGCAACGCCTGATCTCGCTGATTCGCCAAAGCGAATCGAGCCGCGCTGCCGCCGACCTCGCGCAAATTCGCTACCGCGAAGGCACCGTGGATTTTCTGGTGCTGCTCGACGCGCAACGTGAACGCCTGGCCGCCGAGGATTCCCAGGCCCAGGCCGAGGTTGATCTTTACCGTGGCATCGTTGCCATCTACAAGGCCCTCGGCGGTGGCTGGCAACCCGAGACGGTCGCCAGCAGGTAATCCCCTTTCAAGAGCTCCTTTGGTTGGCCGCAACCAACCAAATTTTTTGCCCCGTGCCTCATTCGGTCGCGGGGTTTTTTTTGCCTGCAAACTTAGCGGTGATCGTCGGATTTGCGGGTTTCCTGGACAGTCACCGTAGCCGTGGTCCCGGCGCGCAGCGTGTTTTTTCCGGCGTAGTCGGCATCGATCTGAATCCGTACCGGCACCCGCTGCGCCAGTTTGACCCAGGTGTAGCTCGGGTTGATGTTGGCCAGCAAACGGCCGCCGGGCAGGTTTTCCCGGTCGGCAATAGCGAAGGCGATGCTTTGCACGGTGCCGCCAAAACGTTCGCCACTCATCAGTTCGATGTCGACCCGGTCACCTTCCGCGATTCGTGGCAGTTTGGTTTCTTCGAAGTAGCCGCTGACATAAAACGAGTCGCTGTCCACCAGCGCCACCAGCGGACCGCCCGCAGTCGCGTAATCGCCCTGCCGAGTCAGCAGATTGGTGACGTAGCCACTGACCGGCGATTCGACCCGGGTGCGCTCCAGATCGTGTTCAGCCTCGGCCAATGCGGCGATGGCCAGTTGCACATTGGCCTGGGCAAAACCCAGGTTGGCCTGGTTGCGCAGCAAATCGGCCTGAGCCACCGACACCTCGGTACTGGATTTTTCCCACTCTTCGCCAGAGACCGCCATGCGTTCCTTGAGGGTCCGTCGACGCAGCTCCTCGCTTTGACGCTGCTTGAGCAGCGCCTGGCTGGCAACGATGGTCGCTTGCGATTGCCCGAGAGAAGCCTTCGCCACTTCCACCGAACGCTTGGCATGTTCCACCGCCAGGGCGTAACGCGAGGGATCGATTTCCAGCAGCAACTGCCCCTTCTCCACATGCTGGTTATCCTGCACACCCAGGCGGACGATGCGTCCCGCAACATCGGCGGACAAGGTCACCACATCAGCCCGCACTCGTGCGTCCCGGGTCCAGGGTGCGCGGGTGTAATGCTCCCAGGCAAACCAGCCGAGCACAAAAGCCAGCACGACCACCGCCAGTGTCGAGAGTTGGGCAAGGATCTTCTTCAAGGCATCAGGCTCCCATCACCAGAATCAACACCGCGCACACGCAGGCGTACAACGCGCCTTCGAACAAGGCTTCATGCCAGACGAACTGCAACACGCCGAGGCGCCGCAGGATCCAGTCCAGCACCAGGAAAATCGGCAAGCCCAGCAACAGCGCCTGGGCAATCGGCGGCAGATAGACGCCGCCTATTTCCAGATCAATGGTCAAGCGCAGGTACTCCTTGCAAGGTGACAGGCTCAAAGTGGCCACGGTGGCGCTCCAGGAACGACACCACGATCAACAACGCCACGCGCATGCGAAACACTGACCACAGGTGTTCATGGACGCTGCAGTGCAGCGCGTCCAGCTCATCGCCCAAGGCGTGCAGGCTGTCGATCACGCGATCCACTTCGAAGTTCGGCCGACCGGCAACCAGCCGCCCGGCTTCCTGAACGGTGGCAAACAACCGGGTTTGCGTCTGCGGACTCAGTAGCACGTTGTTCTGCCCCTGCTGCCTGAGCTGGTTCAAGGCAATGCCCAGGGCCAGACAGCCGAGGCTGACCTCGAACAGGTCGCGCGACGGCTTGTCCTGGATGGCGGGCAACAGCCCCAGCATCGTGGTCAGACGGTCGACAAGACGACTCTCGAAGGCAAACTGGTTTTCATCCGTGGCCGGTTTTTTCAGCAAGGCATAGACCTGCTCGCAATTTTCCTGGTGCAGCCGGCGAATACGCAGAACGGGCCTGAAGGGGAAGATCAAGGCATACACACTCAACGCCAGCACGGTGGCGCAGGTGTAAGCGCCAGCAAATTCAAACCACTGGATCGCGGTGTTCTGCCCCAATCCGGTGTTCTGCGGGCCCAATAACAGAAACGTCGACAATCCCAGCCCGATCCCCGTCCCCGTGGTTGGCGGGCTGGACAACCCCACCGCAACGGCATACAGCAATGGCGCCAGCAACAGGGCCAACAGTTCGAAGCTACTGATCATCGGCACCAGCGCAAACTCAAGCACCGCCGACACCACCAGCGCCAGCCCCAGGCCCCGGGCATAGCTCTGGGCAGCCAACAACGGGCGGGGAAACGTCGCCATCAACGAGCAGAGGATCCCCGCCACAATCATCCCGCCCCGGGCGCCATCCCAACCGGTTTCAATCCATATCAGGCCAGCCACCATCAGTGCGCAGAACGCGCGGATGGCATTCATCGTCGCCAGGGTGAAATCCAGGTGCAGCGGATTGGCCTTACCGCGAAACACGCTACTGGCCTTGCGTCCGCTCTGGATCGCGTCGCTCAATTCCAGAATCGTTTCAAGCTGCTGCAGCATTCGCGCCTGTTCCCAACGCAGTGACCATGACAGCGAGCGCAAGGTGGCCTTCAAGGGCTCGGTCAGTTGCTCCGAACGGTAGGCCAGTGCATCGAAGCGCTGTTGCAATGCCGCAAACTGGTGCCGCTTCTCGCTGGACAGCGCGCGCCCCTGCCGGGCCAGTTCATCGAGAAAGGTCAGCTCTTCGTTCAGCAAATGCTGGATTTCGCCAGGGATCTCGCCTTCCCAGCGTTCGAGCAACAGCTCGCGCTGATGGCGCAATGCGGTGAGCCGCGCGGTCAGCAACAGCAGTTGATTGCCAAGCAATTGCACCAGGTCGTCGGCACTGCGCAAACGCGGCGCGTCGTAATACAAATGCCGGCGTACCCCCTCCAGCGCGCTGATCTGCGCAAGCAGTTGCATTTGCCGACGGTGGAAGTCTTCCTCGCTTTCCTCGGTCCGAATGACCGCGCTGGCATGGGTTGCCAGCAGCTTGATCACCTGATCGATCCTGGCAAAGTAATCCTTGGCCACAGCCTCCGGACGCGCGGTCAGCAGGCTGACCACACAGACACAGGCAACCGCCAGCAACGTCTCGGTCACGCGGGTCACGGCCAACAGGAAGGTGCCCTCCAGATCAGGCACTGCCAACAGCCCCACCACGACTGCCGTATAGCCGCTGAGCACAAATGCCTGGGAACTGGTGTAGCGCAACAAGGTGCCACCGGCGGTGCACAGCGCCAGCCACAGGGACAACGTCATCACGAAAGGCACCGGCGCCTGGGGGAAGATCGCCATGATCACCACGGCCACGGCCGCGCCCAGCGTGGTGCCGATGACCTGGCCAAAACTGCGAGCAAGCGCCATCCCGGCCAGGGGTTGGCTGACGATGACCACGGCCATGATCGACCATTTGGGCTGGTCGAGGTCAAACACAAAGGCCAGGTACAGTGTCAGCAACCCGGCGGTGATCGTTCTCAAGGCAAACAGCAACACCCCGGGACCGGGGTGGAGGATCGCCTTGAAGTACTGCAGCAACGCTTGCATGGCAACGCTCGTCGAGTCATCTCCAGCAAGCGTAGTCACTACGACGACACGTGAGAGGTTTCAGCTCGACTTGTGCCCATCAAGTATGGTTTTAACCATGTCCCGGGTTTGACTCGCAGCGCCAGCTGACCGATGCTGGCAGCTTTGCAAACACTGTCAGATTCCGGATTCCTGCATGCCCATGCCTCGCCGCTACCTGTACATCAGCCTGCTGGTCCTGTTTGCCGTCGGCATTGCCTGGTTTTCTCTACGCAGTACAACGCCCCAGGTGCCCCCCGCAATCAAGCAGGGCTATCACGACGCCATGGAAAAGGCCCGTAACGGCCAACCCGGTGCGGCGCGAGTGCTCTATCAGCAACTGGCACGTCCGGACTTGTCGGATACGCGCCGTGTCCTGTTGCATGCCGAACTGGCGAATTACCCGAGCCCGCAGGCACTGAAACTGGCAGACGCCGACCTGCAAAATCCTGTGGCCGAGGTTCGCCAGGCGGCGATCAAAAGCATCGTCGGGCTGGTGCCCAATGGCCAACGCAGCCTGTTGCTCGGGCCATTGCTCGACGACCACGAGCAAGTCGTGCGTTTTGCCACCGCGAACGCGTTGCTGGGGCTTTCGCCGGATGATCTGGGGTTGTACTTCGGCCCTTTGCAGCAGGTCATCGACGAGTATGAGCACTCGCTTAACAGTCAGCCCGAAAGCGCCGAGACCCAATACCAACTGGCTCGCCTGCACCTGCACAACGCCCAATTGAAAGAAGCACAACAAGCGCTCGATCAGACCTTGCGCCTGGACCCGGGCAACTTGCCGGCGCTGGTGATGCAAATCGAGGTCCTGGATAAACAGGGCCAGGCCGATGCGGCCCAACAAATGCTTGCCAGGCAGTTGAAGGCCCAACCTGACTCTGCCTATCTGCAACATGCCTTGGGGCTTTGGCTGCTGCATCACGGGCAAAGCGAGTTTGCCTTGCTCGGCCTTTCAAAAGCCGTGGAACTTGCGCCCGACAACAAGGAATACCGCTACGACCTGGCCACCACGTTGCACGGCCAGGAAGAACTCGAAGCCGCACAAAAGCAGCTTCAGGAAATCGTTCAACGCCACCCGGCCGACCGCAAGGCGCGCGTAACGTTGATCAACTACTGGAAGGAAAGTGGCCAGCTGCAGAACGTTCAGGTGCTGCTGGCACAGCTTGAGCAGATGAATCCGGATGACCCGGCGTTGCAGCAGGGACTGTAAAAGACCACCAGGTTCGATAGATGCGCCGTGGGGCATACGAAAGCACGGATCGTTCCCACGCGCGTGGGAACGATCAAGGGCTGCGCCCGTAGCAGCTGCCGAGCCTGCGAGGCTGCGTTCGGCTGCGAAGCAGTCGTAAAATCATGCAACACGTTCTGTCACGTAAACCGCGTGCGCAGGATTGGCGAGGACTGCGTCCTCGAACGCAGCCTCGCAGGCTCGTCAGCTGCTACGACGGGTGTTTAGGCTTGCCTACTCGGTGAATCGCGCACTGGATCACCTCGATACACCTGAACCAGCGTAGGAGCTGGCGCAGCCTGCGATCTTTTGATCCTGGAAAGATCGTCCGAACGCGGCCCGAACCTTCGGCTGCCCGGGGTATTGCGTGGGACTTACGAAAGCATTTCGTGCATCAAGACCTGCAACTCGTCGAGATCGAACGGCTTGGCCAGGATCGGCGCCTTTTGCGCGATCGGACTGCCGGACTCGCGAATTTCCTGCGGGTAACCGCTGATGAAAATCACCTTGAGTTCAGGTCGCAACTTCACCGCAGGTTCGGCAATCTGTACGCCGGAGATGCCACCGGGCAGACGGTAATCGGTGATCATCATATCCAGGTGCGGTTTGCTCGCGAGAATTTCGAAAGCCTGCTCGCCATCTACAGCCTGCAAAACCCGATAGCCCTCACCCGACAGATAGGCGACCAGTACCATCAGGATCGAGGGGTCATCTTCAACGATCAATACGACGTCTTGTGCATCTTCACTCATGGGAAGCCTTTGTTCGGTCAATAGCTGCTGATACGACCCTTCGGTCACGCAGAGGTTGCGTTGCTTTGTCTGTTTTCCTGCAGCGGTAGGCAAACACGAAATAACGAACCTTGATTAATCTTGCTCTCAACGGTGATGGATCCGCCATGGGCGGCGACGATTTGCTCGGAAATAAATAGCCCTAAACCCAGTCCGGCCACCACGGTTTTCGCCGACACACGCTCGAACTGCTGAAAAATACGTTTCTGGTTTTCCTCACTGATGCCAATCCCCTGGTCCCTGATCTCCATCCGCGCTTCGCCGTCCTGGCTGTACACGCGCACCTCGATCGGACGCTTGGCACCGTAACGCAGGGCGTTGGTCAGCAAGTTGGACACCACCTGCTCGATGCGAAATTCATCCCAATTGCCTTCCACCGGTTGCGGCGCGAAAAACGTCACCGACGATTCGGCAGACTCCACCTGCGGTGCAAAATTCTGCAACAGGTTACCCGTCAACTGCGCCAGGTCAAAACGACTGGGGCGAATGGACAGCTTGCCGGTGCGAATCCGCGACACATCGAGCATGTCCTCGATCAAGCGAATCAGGCTCTTGATCTGCCGCTCATCGCGATCGACCATCGCGTGCATCTTGTCCAGGGTAAACGCTGCCGCATTGTCCCGGGCCAGGTGCATCTTGCGCAGCTGGGTTTCGAGGATCAGCCCGTTCAACGGTGTACGGACTTCGTGAGCGACGATCGACATGAAGTCATCGCGCATGCGCACGGCCTGCTCCAGTTCGTTCTGCGTGGCCTGCAATTGCTTGAGTAACGCCTCCTGCTCACGGCGGCTTTGCTCCAGGGCGTCGACCTGCAGTTTCATCGCCTTGCGCTGTCGGTACAGGTCGACAAACACGTTGACCTTGCTTTTCACCGCGTGGATATCCAGCGGTTTATGCAAAAAGTCTACCGCGCCACTTTCGTAGCCCTTGAACGCGTAATTGCTCTCGCGCCCTGCCGCACTGACGAAAATTATCGGAATGCTCCGGGTTTTCTCGGTTCCGCGCATCAGTTCGGCCAGTTCGAAGCCGCTCATGCCGGGCATCTGCACATCGAGGATGGCGATGGCGAACTCGTGTTGCAGCAGTAATGACAAGGCTTCGTCCGCTGATAGCGCCTTGTACACCGTACGGTCTTCACGGGCGATCAGCGCTTCGAGCGCCAGCAGGTTCTCTGGCAGATCGTCGACGATCAGCAATTTGGCCTGGATATTACTCAGCATGCTTGCGGTAGATCCGTTCTTGTTTGACCAAAGGTTCGAACTGCTTGCCATAGATTGAGAATTCCAGGGTCTCCTTACTGCCCAACACCAGGAAACCACGATGGCACAGCGACTCATGAAACAGCCCGAAGGCGCGATCCTGTAACTTTTTATTGAAATAAATCAATACATTGCGACATGAAATTAATTGAGTTTCTGAAAAGACGCTATCAGTCGCCAGGCTGTGATCGGCGAAGGTCACGTTCTCACACAGGGTCTTGTCGAATATCGCGTGGTCATACGCTGCCGTGTAGTAGTCGGCGAACGAGCGCTGACCACCGGCCTGCTGGTAGTTATGGGTGTAGGCGCGGATGTTCGCCAACGAGAAGATCCCTTGCCTGGCCTTTTCCAGCGAGCGTGGGTTGATGTCAGTGGCGTAAATGATCGTGCGCTCCAGCAAGCCTTCTTCGCGCAGCAGAATGGCCATCGAATAGACCTCTTCGCCCGTGCTGCACCCGGCAATCCAGACCTTGATCGAAGGATAGGTCTTGAGCAGCGGCACCACTTCCTGACGAATGGCCTGGAAGTGCGCCGGGTCGCGAAACATCTCGCTGACCGGAATCGTCAGCAACTGCAGCAACTGCATGAACGCCGTCGGGTCGTGCAGCACCCGCTCCTGCAGCGCAGAAATGCTCTTGCACTCGAACTGATGCAGGGCGTGATTGACCCGGCGCTTGATCGAAGCGCCGGAGTAATCACGAAAGTCGTAGCTGTATTTGAGGTAGATCGCTTCGACCAGCAACCGCAGCTCGATGTCGATATTGTTCTCCACTTAGATACGTTCCATCTTCGGCAACCACACGCGAATCAGCGAGAACAGCCGATCCAGGTCGATGGGCTTGGCCAGGTAATCGTTGGAACCTGCTTGCAGGCAGCGCTCCTGATCGTCCTTCATGGCCTTGGCCGTCACCGCGATGATCGGCAGCTTGCGCCAGCGCGGGTCCTTGCGGATCTCGAGGGTGGCTTCGAAACCGTCCATCTCCGGCATCATCACGTCCATCAGCACCAGGTCGATGTCATCCACTTCATTGAGTTTATCGATCGCTTCACGACCGTTACGGCCAATCACCACGATAGCGCCCTTGTGCTCCAGTGCGCTGGTGAGGGCAAAAATATTGCGCACATCATCATCCACCAACAGCACCTTGCGGCCTTCGAAAACCCGGTCGCGGCTGCGGGCAGTCTTGAGCATCGTTTGCCGCTCATGGGACAACCGCGATTCGACCTTGTGCAGAAAGAGTGTCACCTCGTCGAGCAGGCGCTCTGGCGAGCGTGCGCCCTTGATGATGATCGAGCGTGAATACTTGCGCAGGTCCGCCTCTTCATCGCGGGTCAGGTTACGCCCGGTATAGACGATCACTGGCGGGAACGAACAGATATCTTCGGTGGACATGCGCTTGAGCAAGTCATTGCCGAGCATGTCCGGCAGTTTCAGGTCGATGATCATGCAGTCATAGATCGTCTCGCGCAGCAGGTCCAGTGCTTCCTGGGCCAGGCCAACGGCGGTGATCTCGATGTCATCGTCACCGATCAGCCGGGCAATGCTGTCGCGTTGCAGGTCATCATCTTCCACCAGCAACACGCGCTTGACCTTTTGCGTCAACTTGGCTTCCAGTCGCGCGAACACGTCCTTGAGCTCTTCGCGGGTAGTCGGCTTGAGCGCATAACCGATGGCGCCCATGTGCATGGCGGCCTCGACGCGGTCCTCGACGGAAATCACGTGAACCGGGATGTGCCGGGTTTCGGCATGTTCTTTCAGGCGCTGCAACACCGTCAGCCCCGAATGGTCCGGCAGGCGCATGTCCAGCAGGATCGCATCCGGCATGAAGCGTGTCGCCAGCTCGTAACCTTCATCGGCGCCGTGAGCCACCAGGCATTGAAAGCCCAGTTCATGGGCCAGGTCGAAGAGGATGTGTGCAAAATTCACTTCATCTTCCACTACCAGCATGCAACGGCGGGTGAACGGCGCTTTGTCACGGTCATCCGCAAAGCGCGGAATCTTCGCTTCGACGATCAGCGGCGCAGGCGCGGCAGTCACCTTGGGAGCGGCGACGACCGGTTCGATCTTCAGCAGCTCACGCGGCTCATCGCCGGGCTCGACATACTGCACAGGCAACACCAGCGTGAATGAGCTGCCCTGCCCCGGCTCGCTGATGAGGCTGATCGAGCCACCGAGCAATGCGGCCAGGTCACGCGAAATCGACAAGCCCAGTCCCGTGCCACCATAACGACGGTTGGTGCTGCCATCGGCCTGACGGAAGGCCTCGAAAATGCCTTCCTGCTGATCACTGGCAATACCGATGCCCGAGTCACGAACGATAAAGGTAATGCCCTCACCCGACTGCCTGGCGACCGTCAGGCTGACGCTGCCCTTCTCGGTGAATTTGATGGCGTTCGACAAGAGGTTCTTGAGCACCTGTTCCAGACGCTGGCGATCGGTGAACAGCGTCAACGGTGCATCCGCTTGCAGTTCGACGTTGAACGCCAGATGCTTGTGCGCGGCCAGCGGTTCAAACATGCCGCACAAGCCATCGACCAACCGCGCGACGCTTGTGTTCTCCGGGCGTATTTCAAGCTTGCCGGCCTCGACCTTGGAAATATCGAGAATGTCGTTGATCAGGTTGAGCAAGTCGTTGCCGGCCGAATAGATCGACTCGGCAAATGTCACCTGTTCAGCGCTGAGATTTTGTTGTGGGTTCTCTGCCAGCAATCTGGCGAGAATCAACGAACTGTTCAGCGGCGTGCGCAGTTCGTGGGACATGTTGGCGAGGAATTCGGATTTGTACTGGCTGGAACGCTGCAATTCTTGCGCACGCTCTTCAAGTTGTACCTGGACCTGGTTCAACTCGCCGTTCTTGCGATCCATTGCATCACGCTGCTCGGCCAAAAATTTTGCCTGTTCGGCTAGCTGCTCGTTGGTCTGCTCAAGCTCGGCCTGCTGAGTCTCCAGGTGCCACTGCGACTCTTTGAGCACCCGTGACTGTTCTTCCAGCTCTTCGTTGGCAGTCTTCAGTTCTTCTTGCTGCACCTGCAACTCTTCATTGAGTTGCTGGGTTTGGGCGAGTACCTCCTGCAACCGTTGGCGATAACGCGCCGCTTCGATGGAGGTGCCGATATTCCCGGCGATCAGCTCCAGCAACTCGACATCGCGTTCGGTCAGGGCACGCAGAAAACCCAGTTCGATGACACCGTTGACCCGATCGTCATCACGGGTCGGCACCACCAGCACACTGCACGGCACGCCCTCACCCAACCCGGAGCTGACTTTGAAATAGCCGGCGGGCACTGTATCCAGACGGATCAGCCGACCTTGTTGTGCCACCTGCCCGGTAATGCCCTCGCCACTGTCGATCGCTTGCTCGCGCCCTTCCTGTTCGCGGGAGAAACCATAAGAGGCGATGCGCGTGAGGCCTCCGTGCTCTTCTTTGACGTACATTGCGCCGACAGCGGTGCCGAGGTACTGCGCGCAAAACTGCAGAATATTGCGGCCCAACCGATTTAACGTCAGTTGCCCAAGCACCTGTTCCGCCAATTCAGTCTGGCCATTGCGCAGCCAGGCTTGTTGTTCCAGACGTTGTGCGCTGCTCTGTTGCGCTGCGAGATTGGCGCTGTAGTTTTTCGACAGACTGAGCAAATCGCGACGGCCGACGTAGGCCAGCAAACCACTGATACCGGCAACCAACAGCAAATACAGGGAAATGCTCCAGATCGTTGTGCGTCGAACCTCTTCGTTGCGCGTAATGCGCAACTGTTGCTCCATATCGATGACATCTTCGTACTGCTTGCGGATTTCATCGGTCAGTCGCTTACCCCGGCCGGCTTTCACGGCGGCTCGGTAATCACCGCTGCGGTGCTGCAAGTCGATCATGGTCTGCGAGTAATCGTTCCACTCGACCTGCAACGCCTCGAGCCTGCGCAGGCGATCAACCTGTGGCGGGTTATCGGCCGTCAGTTCCTGCAAGGTCTTGAGCGCAGCAATGATCCTCGGTTTGGCCGTTTCGTAGGGATCGAGAAAGTGCTCGTCACCGGACAACAGAAAACCCCGCATCCCGGTTTCCAGGTCGACCGTCAGCGTCAACGCTTCGTTGGCGTTATTGATCACCCGGTCTGTGTGCTGGACCCATTGAATCACCGACAACAGATAAGTGATCAAAGAGACAAAAAACACCGCGCTAAGCACGCCCATACCCAGCGGCAAGCTGATATTGCGGCTCAGCAGTTTGCGAAAACTTTGCTCATCAACCGAAGACGAAGAAGTCATTGGATGGCCTTGGTGAACCGTTGTAAGTGAAGGAGTTTGCTCCATAAACGCCTCTCGGATACTTTTTTCTGACAACCTTGTCGGCAATACCCTGCATCGTTCTGCATGATTCAAAGAGAACGGTTACCCTGTCGACTCATGCCGGTCACTACAATCAACCTGTGACCGACCGCCTTCTTCCGAGAGCCACCACCATGTCCGCCACAGCGCCCACCATCCTTGTAGTCGAAGACGATAGCATCGTGCGCATGCTGATCGTCGACGTGCTGGAAGAACTGAAGTTCAAGGTACTGGAGGCCGACAGTGGCAAAGCAGCGCTTGCCCTGCTCAACGATAGCGCGCAAATCATCGATCTGCTGATGACTGATGTGGGATTGCCGGAGATGGATGGCCGGGAGCTGGCCGCTCGGGCGCGTGCACTGCACCCGGCGTTGCCGATACTGTTTGCCAGTGGCTATGCGGAAAGTATTGAGGTGCCGGAGGGCATGTCGGTGATTGGCAAGCCGTTCTCTATCGAGCAGTTGCGCGACAAGGTCCTGAGCATGCTCACGGCTTGAGCTCAGCTTTTCTTGCGCACTTCATTCAAGGTACTGGCCACTTTCAAGTGCCGGTACAGCAATGTCGACGCCCATTCCCGATCGCCCTGCTCCAGCGCATCGATAATTTCCAGGTGCTCACGGCAGGAGGTGCGAACCCGCTCAAGATTGGACACGGTGTGAAATTCGGTCAGCCGGCGCAGACGGTTTTGCTGCTGCACGGTTTGCAGGATGAAGCTATTGCCGGACGCAGCAGCCAATAATTCGTGGAACTCGGCATTGGCTTCGAAAAAGCTCAGGCTGTCGGGAGTCCCTTCGAGCAGCGCCTGCTGCTTTTCACGGCAACGCTGCAAGCGTTCACGCGGCAAATTGAAGGTCGGTTCGAGCAAGCCCGCAGGCTCCAGGAGCATGCGGAAGCGATAGCTTTCGAAGCGCTTTTCGGCTGAACCCAAGGTGGGTAAAAACATCCAGCCGTGCCCGTGTTTGCGCTGCATCACACCTTCGTCGGACAACCGCAGCAAGCAACGGCGCAATACCGCTTTACTGGCACCGTAGCGACGCAGCAGGTCACTCTCCATCACCTGATCGGGAATCGCCTGAGCCAGTCGATCATCGATCAGCCGCTGATACAGCTCCTCATCCTCACCGATCGGCAGACTGACCTTGGCCAACTCATCGCTGAGCGGTGTATCCAGCACGCAATACCCCTGATGGGGCAAACGTCCGATCACCTGCTCTTGCGCCAGATAGACCAGCGCCCCGCGAATCGGCGAGCGAGACACGCCAAAGCGCTCGGCCAGTTCGACCTCTTTGAGGTGACTGCCGGGGGTTAACTCGCCAGACCGGATCGCCATGAGAATCTGCGAGGCGACTTTGGTCTGGAGTGCGGTGGGTTGGGTCATCGAAAAACGTCCATGAATCAGCTGTCAGACGCTAACTCATGAATCGGTAAACTTCCAGTCAATACAAGCGCATAAGGCACCGCTGGGCGATTGTCGGGCACTATAAACATCATCAGCTGTGGTTTAATTGCGCCCCGCGTTTCTCCCCAGTCTTCTGCCCGCATCAAGGAAATCCCGTTCATGAGTCAGCCCCGCGCAACCAAAGTCCTGGTCATTGGTTACGTCTGGCCCGAGCCGCGCTCATCCGCAGCCAGCGGACACGTGATGCAAATCCTTGAAACGTTTTTACAACAAGGTTGGGACATTACGTTCAGCAGCCCGGCCGGCGCGGGCGAACACAAGGCCGATCTGGCGGAGTTGGGTATTCGTGAAGTCCCCATCGAGCTGAACAACAGCAGTTTCGATGCCTTCGTCAGCGATCTGGCTCCCGACATCGTGCTATTCGATCAATTCATGATGGAAGAACAGTTCGGCTGGCGTGTCGAGAAACATTGCCCTGGCGCCTTGCGCGTACTTGAGACCTCTGATCTGCAGAGCTTGCGACATGCCCGCCACCAGCGGCTCAAGGACCGCCTGAAGGCCAGTGACGACGCCAATGACTTCAGCGAGTTGTTCGCCCCGGCGTTGCGTGAAGAGTTCGAACTCATGGCCGATACCGACCTGGCCAAGCGCGAAATTGCCGCGCTGTTCCGCTGTGACCTGAACCTGATGATCTCGGAAGTGGAAATCGAGCTGCTGGTCGAGCAGTTCAAACTGCCACGCCAGTTGCTGCACTGGTGCCCGCTGATGATCGACCCGATCACTCAGCCGTTCACACCCTTCGAGGACCGTGCGCACTTCCTCAGCATCGGCAATTTCCGCCACGCGCCGAACTGGGATGCCGTGCTCTGGATGAAAACCACCCTCTGGCCACTGATCCGGCAACAACTGCCCGGTGCGCAACTGCACATATATGGCGCGTATACGCCGCCAAAGGCGACCGCGCTGCACAACCCGAGCCAGGGATTCCACGTAATGAACTGGGCCGAAGACGCCTTGCAGGTCATGTCTGCGGCACGCATCTGCCTGGCTCCGCTGCGTTTCGGTGCTGGCATCAAGGGCAAGATTGTCGACGCCATGCTGTGCGGCACACCGAATGTCACTACGCCGGTCGGTGCCGAAGCCATGCACGGACAATGGCCATGGCCTGGAGCAGTGGCTGAGTCTGCCAGTGCATTGGCCAGCGCCGCTGTGAGGCTTTATCAGGATAAAAAGCAATGGTCAGTGGCTCAGGCGCAAGGGGCTGACCTGCTGGCAGCGCGTTACCAACAACAGGTTCATGGTCCTGCACTCATCGATAAAATTGCCTACTGCCGTCAAAACCTGCCGCAGCTAAGACGTGACAACTTCACCGGTAGCATGCTTCGACACCACCACCATAAAAGCACTCAATATATGGCTCAATGGATCGAGGCCAAAAATCGAGCCGACTCATAAACATGACCGCTATAACCCCAGGCAACATGTATTACCTCCGCTGCCAAACAAGCATTTCCTCTGCCTGATCGAAAAGAAACACCAGCGCATTTAATTACCTGGAAACCTTTATCGCCTTGCAAGTAAACCTTCCATTGGATTATCTATAACTCACGAGTGCTGCTGAACGCGCACCCCACATAACAAGCCATTCAACTTGTTACCCAGTTAATATTAAGCAATGGAATGCATCATGGCGAATTCATACCCCTATAAGAAATGGATGTCCGAAACATATTACATTGACCGCCTATCCATTGGCGAAATAGTTTGGCCTGGCGCCCACAACGCCGGTGTAGACTTTGACTTTTCTTATCCACCTCATATAGCCGTCATTTCCAACTGGGTTGTGTGTCAGGATGGCCCATTCATCCAGCAACTCAATGAAGGCGTGCGAGCGCTCGACTTGAGATTCCACTCGATTGAACACTGGATAGGCGTCAAGAAATTCCATACGTTTCACGGCCCTGCTACAGGTCGTTCGTTAAGCGAGCTAATTAAAAGCCTGAACTATTTCCTCGATGAAAATCCAGATGAATTTATTATTCTGGACATGCACGAACTGAAGGCATCGAATGGTAGCGTCTTCGACTACAAGACATTTAATACGGTCATCATGAATGAGTTGGGATGGCGGCTCATTCCCAGTGAGAACAAGTACCTTACGCTGGGAGAACTCAAAAAACTCAGCAGCAAACAAAGGATCGTGCTGGCAGCTGAATGGCATCCTGACTTTAACAGTCCGCTGTATTGGGACGGCATCAGCCACAAATGGAGCGGCAATAACATTACGTCCCCCAATGAACTGAAACAGTACATTGCACGTACATTGCAATCTCCACCATCGGGTCCTATGCCTTGGTCATTGTCAGCAACCAGTTATGGGGAGCTTGCCGGTGTGAAAAGAATCACCACAGAACTGAATGAGTGGTTCGGACCAACGTCTGGCTGGGCACCGAAATGTAGCATTATCAATGTCGATTTTTTGGGAGACTCTTCGCTGATCAACCGTAACCGCTCCACGAACCCCACATTCAAAGCCGCGATTTGATGCCTGATGCTGGGCTCCCGATCTCTTTCAGGAGCCAGCGGCCATGATGCGTCCCGATGCCAAAGTTGAAAAAGTGTACCTCTACCCTAAACCAGTAGACTTTCGAAAATCCATCGACGGCCTAGCCGCACTGGTGGAACTGGATATTAAAGTGGCGGTGTTCGATCCGGTGCTTTTCGTCTTTCTCAACAAACCCCGCAATCGGGTGAAGATTTTGTATTGGGAGCGCAACGGCTTTTGCCTTTGGCTCAAACGCCTTGAATCCGAACGCTTCAAAACATCGCCCGATCACACCGGCGAAGCCATCGTGCTGACGGTCCAGGAGCTGAACTGGCTGCTCGATGGTTTTGATCTGTGGCGCAACCGTCCACATCAGGTTTTGACACCTCGATTTGTCGCCTGATTCGGTATAATCCACGGCATGATTTCCATGCCCGACCACCTTCCCGATGACCTGACTGCGCTCAAGCAATTACTGGCTCAGATGCAGTCCAAGGTTGTTCATCTCGAAGAAGAAAATGCGCTGCTCCGCCAGCGTCTCTTCGGGCGTAAATCCGAACAAACAGTCGATCCAGCGACCCCGCAATTGGCTCTTTTTAATGAAGCCGAAAGTGTCGCTGAACCTGCCGCCGAAGAGGCGGAGGAAGAAGTCGTCGCTGCGACCAAATGCCGTGGCAAACGCAAGCCTCTGCCCGCCGATTTGCCCCGTATCGAAGTCATCCACGAACTGCCCGAGCACGAGCTGACGTGTGCTTGCGGCTGCCGCAAGCACGCCATCGGCGAAGAAACCAGCGAGCAGCTGGAAATCGTGCCGATGCAGATCCGCGTGATCAAACACATTCGCAAGGTCTACGCCTGCCGTGGCTGTGAAACCGCGCCGGTCACCGCTGACAAGCCAGCGCAATTGATTGAAAAGAGCATGGCGAGTCCCAGCGTGTTGGCGATGTTGCTGACCACCAAATACGTCGACGGTCTGCCGCTGCATCGCTTCGAAAAAGTACTCGGTCGCCACGGCGTCGATATTCCACGACAAACCTTGGCACGTTGGGTCATCCAGTGCGGCGTACACCTGCAACCGCTGCTCAACTTGATGCGGGATCGGCTGCTGGAAAGTCGCGTAATCCACTGCGACGAAACGCGTGTCCAAGTGATGAAAGAGCCTGATCGAGACCCGACTAGCCAATCCTGGATGTGGGTACAAACCGGCGGACCGCCGAATCAGCCAGTGATCCTTTTTGATTACTCGACCAGCCGAGCGCAAGAGGTGCCGTCGCGCCTGCTCGAAGGTTATCGCGGCTATCTGATGACCGACGATTACGCCGGTTATAACGCCTTGGGCGCGCAGGCGGGTGTCGAACGCTTAGGCTGCTGGGCACATGCGCGACGCAAGTTTGTCGAGGCGCAAAAAGTGCAACCCAAGGGCAAAACCGGGCGTGCCGATATCGCCCTGAATCTGATCAACAAGCTGTACGGTATCGAGCAAGATTTAAAAGAAGTCGGCGATGAACATCGCCATGAAGGTCGACAGCAAAACAGCCTGCCGGTGCTGGCGCAGTTACACGCCTGGCTGGAGAAAACGCAGCCTCAGGTGACGGCGCAAAACGCGCTGGGCAAAGCCATCAGTTATCTGGCCAGCAACTGGGACAAGTTAGTGCGCTACACCGAAGCCGGTTTTTTGCCGATCGACAACAACGCGGCAGAGCGTGCGATCAGGCCCTTCGTGATCGGGCGCAAGAACTGGCTGTTCAGCGACACGCCCAAAGGCGCGACGGCCAGCGCTCAACTTTACAGTTTGGTCGAGACGGCTAAAGCCAACGGCCAAGAGCCCTATGCGTGGCTGCGCCACGCACTTGAACGGTTGCCGCGAGCCGCCACAGTAGAAGACGTCGAAGCCTTGCTGCCGTGGAACTGCACGCCGCAAATGCCAAGATAGCTATACGCCCCACCTTTAAAAGGTGGGGTTCATGGATCGCATACGATCAACCACTGCGGGGAGGCGAATATGACCAAGGGGCGAGCCAAGCGCTGACCCTAAAATATCGGAAATCCTCGCCTAGCGGCGCGACGGGTTGGAACTGTCTTCCTGAAAGTGCATCATCCAGTCGCGATAACCATAAAAGCGCCCTGCCATGACCCGAGTCGCCCGAGTTACCGACCCATCCTACGAGCTGATGGACGACCACAACGGGTTGTCCATCATCTATCGCCAGCACGGTTTCCCCTGCCCGCTGGTGCGTTGGCATTTCCACAAGGAATACGAACTGCACCTGATTGTCGCCAGTTCGGGCAAGGTGTTCATTGGCGACTACATTGGCAACTTCTATCCCGAAACGCTGTTTCTGACCGGCCCCAACCTGCCCCACAACTGGATCAGCCAGGTCGCCGAAGACGAAGTGGTGCCCAAGCGCGACATGCTGGTGAACTTCACCGATGAGCTGTTCGAAAGCGGCCATCAGGTGTTCAGCGAACTCAAGAGCCTGACGCCCCTGCTGGAGCGTGCGCAGTACGGCATCGAGTTTCGCTGTAAACACACGATCCGCCAGGCCATGGACCTGATGCAGCGGATTGCCGACGCCAAAGGCGTTACCCGCCTTGGGTACTTTTTCATTCTGCTGGAGTTGCTGGCGGCCACCGACGATTACCAGTTGCTGTCCGGCGCCACCACGCCGCAATTGGCCGACGAACACAACATCGACCGTACCAACCGGGCAGTGGATTACATCTTTGCCCACTACGCTCGCGAACTGCCACTGGAAGAAGTCGCCGAACACCTGGGCATGAAACCGACCTACTTCTCGCGAGTCTTCAAGCAGGCGACCGGGCGCTGTTTCATCGAGTTCGTCAATCGCTTGCGCATCAGCAAATCCTGCGAGCTGCTGGCCGATGGCGATAAACCGGTGACCGAGGTGTGCTTTGAGTCGGGCTTCAACAATATTTCCAACTTCAATCGGCGCTTTCAGCAACTCAAAGGCATGACCCCCACCGATTACCGTCGGCTGGCGGTGCAGCGTTTGACTGAACAGAATCTCGGTTAGCCTGATAGATTCAGGCTTCGGCAAAACGCTGTAATTGCATTTCCTTCAACCGGCTGTGGGTCCGGCGAAACGGAAACTCCAGGTAACCCTCGGTGTACAGTTCATCCATCGGCACCTGCGCGTCGAGGTACAGCGGCACTTTGCGGTCATAGCACTCGTCGACCAGCGCGATGAAGCGCCGCACGCTGTCATCGTGTATCGACAATTGCGGCAACTCACGGTCGCCGGCCTCGACGCGCTCGGCGCCATCCTCAGTGCCACGGGCAATGCGGCCGGGGCGCTGATGGGCGCTGAGATTGGGGACTTCGCTCAACAAAATAGCGCTGAAGCGATCACACAACGCCATGAAGTCCATCGCCGCAAATGGTTGCTCGCACAGGTCCGCGTAACGGCACCAGAGTACGGTTTCACTGGCCTTGACGACCGTCACCGAGCGATAGCCGATGATCACCGGATCGCTGGATACCGGCTGTCCCTCGGTCAGTTGTTTGAACACCTCACTCATCGGATCGGGCTGACCCGGTGCGCTGACCCAATAACGCTGCAGCGCTGTGCCAGGATGCAATCGGTGATCTTCACCACCGTCCACCGCCACCACGTGCATGTGGCCTTTGATCGCGGCAATCCCCGGCAAGAACCGGTCACGGTTGAAACCGTCTGCGTAGAGCTGGTCCGGTGGTTGATTGGAGGTGCAGACCATCACCACACCTTCGTCGAACATCACTTGGAACAGCCGCCCGAGAATGAGCGCGTCACCGATGTCGTTGACGAACAGTTCATCAAAACACAGTACCCGCACATCCCGGGCCAACTCACGGGCCAGCGCTCGCAGCGGGTCGGCGGTGCCGGTCAGTTGAAACGAGCGCTGATGCACCCAGCCCATGAAATGGTGAAAGTGCTGACGCCGCGCCGGCACCCGCAGGCTTTGGTAAAACTGATCCATCAACCAGGTCTTGCCACGCCCGACCGGCCCCCAGAGGTAAACCCCGGTGACTGGCGTTCGGCCTTGATGCAAGGCTTCGTGACACTGCTGCAACGCCAGAACGGCACGTTCTTGCGCGGCATCGGGGACGAAGCCTTTTTGCTTGATTGCGTAGTGGTAAGCGCTGAGGGGCGAATCGAAAGTCATATCGGCCATGGGTCCGAACGCAAAAGTCCAGAGTATGCCACGACACACGTAGCAGCTGCCGCCAGGCTGCGCGTGTATTCAGATAGACCGAGAAGACCGGATTACGAGTGCTTCGCCCTCGAACACAGGCTTCGCCAGCTGCTACAGGGGGGGTTAGAGCGAGATGTCGAGTCGGGTGATTTTGCCCTGTTCGTTCAGGCGGAACACGTAGCGCAATTCCAGCGGGCTGCCGGGGAACGTGCCGGAAATCAGGTTACTGACCAGTACCTTGCCGGTGCGTTGCTGCACGTCCAGCACCTCGACCCGAGGCTGGTAACGGCGTGCGGTGTCTTCCATCCATTGGGCGATGGCCTGGGTACCGACCTGATGGGCGCCCTCATCGAAAACATTGGCATCCTCGGCAAAAAAACTGGCGACCGCCGAACTGTCACGGGCATTGGCAGCGGCGATATAAGCGGCAATGGCAGGTGCGAGTGAAACGGCTGGGTTCGACATGGTACGGCTCCTTGTTGATTGATTCTGGATCCATGCTAAAACAACGCTGTGTCAATTCTTGTCAGGAGTGAATCGCCCCGCTTCATCCAGTTGCATCGCCTTGCGCCAGGCTCGCAACAAGTCACTGCGACGACCTGGATAGCGTTCACCCAGCTCTTGGGCGGCGGCAATCCGGTCGGTACGAAAAGTTCGATAATCCCCGCGCAACTCGCACCAGGCAACGATCACCCGCGCCTCATTCAGAAAACCCAGCGCCAACGGCCAGATCAACCGCTGGCTGGGGGTTTTGTTCACGTCCGCGTAATCGATATGCAACTTGGCCTGCGCACGAATTGCCTGGCGAAACACATTCAATTCCACAGCGTTTTGCGGATAACCGTAACCCGGTGGCCCCGGCAATACTGTCGGATTGCGCAAGGCTTCCTGAGCGTCCGGCGCCAACACCGCGGCAATCTTCGCCAATGCGTCGGCGGCGGCCTTGCTCAACACCTCGTCGCCACGCTGATCGACATAACGCAACCCCAGCACCACCGCTTCGGTCTCGTCGGCATTGAGCATCAGCGGTGGCAGAAACAGACCGCTGCGCAGCACATAGCCGATACCCGCCTCGCCAAAGATCGGCGCGCCGAGGGCTGTCAGTTCGGCGATATCGCGGTACAGCGTGCGCTCCGAGATCTCCAGCTCGCTGGCCAGTGTCGCCGCCGTCACCGGACGACTTTTACCGCGCAGCACTTGCAACAAGGTCAACAACCGACTGGTACGCGACACGATCCGCCTGCTCTGTGGAATGAAGGTTGACGGAGCTTAGCAGAGGCTACTGTCAGAAACTGTCAGCAGCAAAAGCCCCCAACAGGGTTATTGGTCGACCTTATGCCTGGCTCGGAGGTAATGCGCAGCGGGAGTTTGAAAAGGACTTGTTGGCGGCGTTTGCACACACGCCAAATACGCTGGAGAGCTGCGCTCGTACTCGTAGCAGCTGCCGAGCTCGCGAGGCTGCGTTCGAGGACAAAGTCCTCGCAAATCCTGCGTACGCGGTTCGCCTGAAAGAACGTGTTGCCTGATTTTACGACCGCTTCGCGGCCGAACGCAGCCTCGCGGGCTCGGCAGCTGCTACGACGGGTGTTTAAGCTTGCCTACGCAGTGCCCATTAGAGGCTACAACGCCTTGCGTCACGGCCTACACCTGCGCCAGAATCCGCCGGCTTGTGCGCTTTGGTCCTCGCCTCTATCGTTTCCGTGTCGCTGAATATCAGCGATCGGGTTTGGTAGCCCGAGGTAAGGCGCACAGCTCCGACATTTCCATTCAGTGACGCTTTTTTGTCGTCTGCTGTTTGTTATGGCGGCTGTGCGCAGGGCGCCTTCGGGTGCGCCGGTTTCCTTACCCGGTCTACCAACCTGCGTTCAGTCGCCACCCTATCGTTTGGTAGCAATAGGTTGCGACTCCACTTTAAAGTAAGGAGATTCGCCATGTTCAAAGCCACGCCCAATCCGCCCGAAACCGATCCGGTTTCTCCCTACGCCTCCCCCGACTCAAAAGAACTCCACGCCGCCGCGCACCGTGCGCTCGATCACTACCTGGTGCTGCCGGAAACCAAGACATTGCTAGCCGACCGCCGTCCCGGCTGCATTTTTGTCATTGCCCCCGACGTCGACTCTGAAACCCTGCTGGCCCACGCCTGCGAGACCCTCGCCTCGGCCAATGTCATGTCCAGCGATCTGGCGTTCGAACTTGAAGGCCCCAAGCGCAATACCGCACTGGCGATTCAGCAGATGATTTCCCTGGCCGAGTTGGCGGTGAATCGCGCCCTCGATCACCTCGACCCACCTGATTCGCCGCAGTAACCAGCAACACCGGGTGGGCCCCTTGTGGCGAGGGAGCTTGCTCCCGCTGGGTTGCGAAGCGACCCTAAAATCAGTCACCGCGAGTATCCAGAGGGATCGCGATTACCGGATTACGACCGCTTCGCGGCCGAGCGGGAGCAAGCTCCCTCGCCACAGGTTCTCGCTTGTGTCTGCGAACAACACAAAACCCGCCACCTTTTCACAAGGCTGGCGGGTTTGTCGTTTCCTCGCGTTGCCCTCGATGCCTGCGGCTGGCATCCTGCGCCTCCCTTTTCTGACCTGGCCTTTTTGGCGCCCTCCCCGTGACCTCATCTGACCACTCGAAAACTGCGCTTCGTTCCGACCTGATCTACGGCCTCAACGACCGCCCGCACTTCACCGCGACCCTCTTCGCCGCCCTGCAACACGTATTGGCGAGCTTCGTCGGGATCATCACGCCGACCCTGATCATGGGCAGCGCCCTGGGCCTGCAAAGCGAAATCCCCTACCTGATCAGCATGGCGCTGTTCGTCTCGGGCCTGGGCACTTTCGTTCAGGCGCGGCGCTTTGGGCCGATCGGTTCCGGCCTGCTGTGCCTGCAAGGCACCAGTTTCTCGTTTATCAGCGTGATTCTCAGCGCCGGGTTCATGGTCAAGGCGCGTGGTGGCGGCACCGATGAAATCCTCTCGACGATTTTCGGCGTGTGCTTCTTTGCCGCGTTCATTGAAGTGGTGCTGAGCCAGTTCATTGGCAAGTTGCGGATGCTGATCACACCGGTAGTCACCGGCACCATCATCACCTTGATGGGCTTGTCGCTGGTCAAGGTCGCCATGACCGACATCGCCGGCGGTTTTGGCGCGACGGATCTGGGCGCCGCAAGCCACCTGGCGCTGGCCGCATTGGTGCTGGGCACTATCGTCGTGTTCAACCGGGTCGACGTGCCGTTCCTGCGCCTGGGCGCCATCGTTATCGGCCTGACCCTCGGCTACGTCGTCGCGTGGCTGATGGGCGATGTCGATTTCGCCAACATGACCGCCGTGCCGCTGATGAGCGTGCCGGTGCCGTTCAAGTACGGTTTCAACTTCGATTGGGTGGCGTTCGTTCCGGTGGCGGTGATTTTCCTGGTCTCGCCGCTGGAAGCGGCCGGCGACCTGACCGCCAACTCGATGATTTCCCAGCAACCGGTCAAAGGCCCGATCTACATTCGGCGGATCAAGTCCGGCTTGCTTGCCGACGGTCTCAACTCGGCAATGGCGGCAGTCTTCAACAGCATGCCGATGGTGACCTTCGCGCAGAACAACGGGGTGATCCAACTGACCGGCGTGGCCAGCCGTTACGTCGCATTCTTTATTGCCGGACTGCTGGTGTTGCTCGGACTGTTCCCGATGATTGGCGCCGTGTTGCAACTGATGCCCAAACCAGTGCTGGGCGGCGCTGAGCTGGTGATGTTCGGCACGGTGGCGGTGGCCGGGATCAAGATCCTCGCCGAGGCCGGACTGCATCGGCGCAACATGCTGATCGTCGCCATTTCGCTGGGCATGGGCCTGGGTGTTGCGGCCGTACCGGAAGTGCTGCGCGAATTGCCCAAGGCATTGCACAACATCTTCGAGTCGCCGATCACCGTCGGTGCATTGTGCGCTATCGTGCTGAATATCTTCCTGCCCGAAGAATTCATCGAGCTGGAAGAAGACGATTTCGATCCGGAAGCTTCAATCCTCACGGTCATGGAGAACCCGGATGTCGCGCCTCACGGCGAACCACTCAAGCCTTCCGTGGTCGCACAGGTGAACCGCTAACGCTGCTCGAGGGTCGAGCCGCCGGCGGTTCGACCCTTATCTTTACGAGAGCTCGTTCATGCGCAGATTCCTCGCTTTAAGCCTTTCCTTGCTGTTGCTCAGCCTGAGCGCCTGCGCGCTGTTCCCCAACCGTGATCCGCTGAACATCAACGTGGTCGGCATTGAACCGCTGCAAAACCAGGACCTGGAAGTGCGCTTTGCGGTGAAACTGCGCCTGCAAAATCCCAACGAAACGCCCATTTATTACAACGGCGTGGCCCTGAGCCTGGAGGTCAACGGCCAACCCCTCGCCACTGGCGTGAGCGATCAAACAGGATCGATCCCGCGTTACTCGGAAGCGATCATCACTGTGCCCGTGAGTATTTCGGCGTTCTCCGTGTTGCGTCAAACCCTTGGCCTGAGCCAGACGCAATCGCTCAACAACCTGCCCTTTGTATTACGCGGCAAGCTGTCTGGCGGCGCGTCAGGCACCGTCCGTTTTGTCGACAAAGGCACACTCAACCTGCCGGGCTCGACAGCCGGCATCTGGTAAATCAGCCGCAGGGCTCAGCGCCTCAGATAAACCGCACACCGGGTTTGGCCCGTTCATCCACGCTCAGCTCGAACACATCCGGGCGCGCGTAGTGCCCGACCACGTCGTAGTCGTAGCGCGCACGCACCAGTTCGTCGGTGTCGATCTCGGCCGTGAGCAAACCTGCGCCGCCCAACAACGGACCGGCCAGCACGTCGCCCATCGGGCCGATGATTACACTGCCACCGGCAATCAATGGGCGCTCGGCCGGCCAGTTGGCAATTTCCAACCCCAAGGCTTGTGGCGATGGCTGGACCTGGCAGGCGCTGACCACGAAACAGCGGCCTTCATGAGCGATGTGGCGCATGCTGACTTGCCACATTTCGCGCTCGTCGACCGTTGGCGCGCACCAGACTTCCACGCCCTTGGCATACATTGCGGTGCGTAGCAGCGGCATCATGTTTTCCCAGCACACGGCGGCGCCAATGCGCCCGACCTGGCTGTCGATCACCGGCAGCGTCGAGCCGTCGCCCTTGCCCCAGATCAACCGTTCGGTGCCGGTGGGCATCAGTTTACGGTGCTTGGCGACCAAGCCGGATTGCGGTTCAAAGAACAACGCAGTGCAGTACAAGGTGCTGCCTGAACGCTCGATCACCCCCAGCACCAGATTCGCCCCGGTGCGCGCAGATAACCCGGCCAAGGCTTCGGTTTCGGCGCCCGGCACCTCGATGGCGTTGGCGAAATAACGCGCGAACGCCTCGCGACCTTCCGGCAATCGGTAACCCAACTGCGTGCCGAAGCCTTCGCCCTTGGGGTATCCGCCGAGTAACGCCTCGGGCATGACCACCAGCCCGGCACCGGACTCGATGATCGCCTGTTCATAAGAAAGAATCTGTTCCAGGGTCTCGCCCTTGCCGCCTGGCAACGAACCGATTTGCAGTGCAGCAACAATGGATTTTGGCATCGCGGTAACTCCCTGAGCAGTGAGGTATTGCTCATTCTCCGGCCACCGCCGATCATGAATAAAGCCCCGTTCACTGCTGAAAGATATGAGCCAAATGAATATCGCCGACATCGACCTCAACTTGCTCAAAGTCTTCGAAGCGCTGCACGACGAGTCCAGCGCCAGCCGCGCCGCCCTGCGTTTAGGGGTTACGCAGTCCGCCGTGAGTGCAGCATTGCGCCGACTGCGCGACGTGTACGCCGATCAACTGTTTGTGCGCACTGGCCGCGGTCTGGCGCCGACATTGCGCGCCAATCAATTGAAACCGGTCGTCAGCGACGCGCTGAACAAGTGCCGACAAAGCCTGGCGATGGTCGATCCGGAGGCCAACCAGTACGAAGGTCGTTCAGTGATTGTCGGTTTATCGGATGATTTCGAGATTGCCTATGGCCGGCGATTGATCGAGGAAATTGCCCATCGGGCGCCAAAGCTGCGGCTGATCTTTCGTCAGACCCACAGCCAGATCGTGGCTCAGGCCTTGATGGAGCGCAGCGTTGACCTGGCGATCACCGCCGGCGGGTTTGCCGAACGCTTGCTCAGCCGTCAGGTGCTGGGTGAAGGCGGCTATCAGTGCCTGGTCGACCCCGACAGCCTGGCCGACGGACAACAGGAAATTGGCCTCGACGAGTTTGTCGCTCGCGAGCACATTCTGGTGTCGTCTGGAGGGTTTATCGGCATTACCGATGAGGGTTTGGCGGGGCTGGGGTTGAGTCGGAGGGTGTGCGCATCAACCACGCATTTTGCCGCGTTGCCGTTCTTGCTCAAGGGTAGTCGGGCTGTGGCAACCATTCCGGCCCACGCGGCGCAGAGCATCGCCGCACTCAGCGGGCTGACAGTGCTGCCCTGCCCGCTGGCATTGCCGCGTTACCCGATCGAACTGGGCTGGCGAACCAACAACCAGCTCGATCCGCTGTTGCTGAAAGCGCGTGAAGCGATCGTAGCGAGCTTTTGACAAGCGCCTACTTGGCAGCCATCAAGCGATTGACTTCACTGCGGACCATGTTGGCGTATTCCGGCGGTGACATGGCGTCCAGTTCGGAGCGCACCCACTCGGCCCATTTGCCTTTACGCTTGGCGCGCTCGCCGAACAAACGTGCTGCTTCGCCTTTGGATTTACCCAGGTTGCTCTGCCAGAGATCGAACAGACGGGACTTTTCATCTTCAAGCGCAGCGCGCTCGGCAAGGGGCTTGTCAGCCAGATTGAAGCTCATGGGAGTTACCTGCTGCATAAAATAGGCAACATCTTACACTGTAGGTGGAAATTTCCGGAGGCAGATTTTCCATTGGCGTTGAGTTTCAGGGCAAAAAGCCTGCAACTTTTCCGTCGCGCCTACACTCCATTGATCACTGTCCCTTTACCTGCAAGGAGTCACCTGATGGCCCGAAAAACCCCGGTGCAAGCAAACGATGAGCAAATCAAGGATCAAGTCTTCAGCGAGCTGCAAGCGTTGATCGAAGAATCGGAGAAACTGCTCAAAAGCAGTGCTTCGCTGGTCGGTGAGGAAGCTGAGAACCTGCGCGAACAAGTCGCGCTGAAACTGCGACAGGCACGCGATTCCGTCTCCAGCGTGCGTGAGCGGACCCGGCCAGTGGTCGAGGCGACCGAAACCTACATCGGCGGTCACCCTTGGCAAACCGTCGCAATCTCGGCCGGTTTTGGCCTGGTGGTGGGGTTGCTGCTGGGGCGGCGCTGAAACAACAAAGGCGAGCCTGTGTGGCTTAACGCCAGTCAGTGAAGCGAACACAATGTTCGAAACAATATAGAACCAATGTGGGAGCGAGCTTGCTCGCGATAGCGGACAGACAGTCAACTGAGATGTTGAATGTGATGGCCTATTCGCGAGCAAGCTCGCTCCCACATTAAATTTTTATCGTTTCGAACATCGCGTTTGCTTCACTGACTGGCGTTAAGCCACACAGACTCGCCTTTTTACATCAATTACCCGCCAGTTCGCGCAATTGCGCCAGGGTCTGCGCATCGAGCGCGATGCCCCCAGCCAACGACTTGGCCCGCTCGCGATGACGTCGGTCACCCGGCAAACGCCGCAGCCCCACAGCATGCATCTGCCTGACCAGTTCTTCACTGCGTTCGGCGAAGCTCTGCCCGGCGGCTTTGCTCGGGTCGATCACAATCAGTAACTGGCCGGTCCACGGGGTTTTCGCCCCGGGATGATTCGACCAGTCGAACTCGAACGAGAAGTTGCCACCGGTCAACGCCGCCGCCAGCAGTTCGACCATCATCGACAACGCCGACCCCTTGTGCCCGCCAAACGGCAGCAATGCGCCGCCCTCCAGGATGGCTTTCGGGTCCTGCGTTGGCTGGCCCAGGCTGTCGACACCCATGCCAGGTGGCAGACGCTCGCCCTTGCGCGCAGCGATCTGCACGTCGCCATGGGCGATGGCGCTGGTGGCCAGGTCGAACACGATCGGGTCTGCACCCGCACGGGGTGCAGCAAAAGCAATCGGGTTGGTGCCAAACAGCGGGCGATCAGCACCGTGCGGCACCACGCAGGTCATGCTGTTGACCACGCTCAGCGCCACCAGACCTTCATAGGCAAAGGGTTCGACGTCTGGCCAAAGTGCCGCGAAATGATGGGAGTTGCGGATCGCCATGACCGCAATGCCGGCGCTGCGGGCTTTCGCCACCAACAGTTCGCGGCCCGCGGCCAACGCCGGTTGGGCGAAGCCGTTGCCGGCATCCACCCGGACAAAACCCGAGGCCACATCCTCGACCACTGGAACGGCCTTGCCATTGACCCAACCGCTGTTGAGCGTCGAGACATAGCCAGGCATCCGGAACACGCCATGGCTGTGGGCACCATCGCGTTCGGCGCCCGCACAGTTTTGCGCCAGCACCCGAGCAACCTCGGGGCTTGTGCCATGCCTTAGAAATATCGATTCCAGTAGACAAACCAACTCTTCGTACGACAAGTGTTGCGAGACTGCATTGACGGCATGATCGTGTGGCACAGACATCTGAAGCTCCAGGTTTTTTATTGGAGGGGGCAACAGCGTACGGGGACCTTACGGGCTGATTAAACACCGTTTTGCGAGCCCTCTGTCAACCTTCGTCGTTCAACGACGCCGAGACCTGCAACAGGCCTGATCATCAACGATGCAGGCGCCGCGCATGCACTAACTATCTACCACCGTTTGACGCTGCCACGACTCTAGCCTTGGGCTTTCTTCCTGCGACGTAGAACCGTCACTTCAGCTGAGGCAAAAACAATGACTGACGCTTCGTTACCGCTTTTTTTTCCTGAAGCATTACGCGACACCCGAATAGTGAGCCCACGCATCAGGGCACTGGGTTACACACTCGCGGACCTGTCCTGGCTGCGTACCGTTGAACTGGCGACCCACGCACTGCGCTCAGCGCAAACAACACCGATGACCGTCGAGAACATCATGCTGAAGGCTGCTGGTTCAGACGCCGAGCCCCTTGCGGGCAGCTTCATGATGCATCCGGTGCCCAACGGCACACAGGCCATCCTCTACACACCCTATGGCGGGCTGCAAAAGTTCGATGACCGACAAGCATTGTTGAAGGCGCTGGACGACAAACTGAAGAATGCTGCAGAGCGCAAGGACCTGTTGCGCTTTCTCCCCATCTCCCGACGCAATGCGCCAGGTGCCAACGACGCACTCACATTGACCGGTCAAGTCATCGACGGGCTGGTATTCGAAGAACAGACCCGCATTCTGAAACAGAGCCATCTAAAAAATGTCGAGCTCATGCTCCAGGAGCTGAGTGCAATACCGACACTGACGGCCATGCTCAATCAATTGCTCAACAACGCGCTGCGCAAGTCCTTTCCCAGGCTCGATCAAAGCGCCACCCATGTCAGCTTTTTCGTTGAAAGCCGGGCCGCTGGAGCGACGAACACGACCCTCACTCGACACCAGGTGGACTCCATGCCCCTGAGTGATGCGCTACTGCGTTTTTACCTGCATCAGACATGGCCGTCGGGACAGGTTCGCGAGTTCACCAATCCTCTACAACCCTCCTCTCCCGTTAACCCGGTACATCAATATCAGTGGGAGCAAGCCACAAAGGAGCTCGCAGCGAGCTTGATGCCCATGCTGGCAAGTCTGCTGCAGGTCTATTGGGCAACAGACGTTCATACAGGTGTTTCTCGCCGGGACTTCTTTGCTCAAGCCATGAGTGACAAGGCCCGAACGGATCTGTTGTTGAAGCGCCAGAGCGCAATCATCAGCCCTGAGCAAAGCCTGGCATTAACCGCACTCCTCGACCAGGAAAGCGCTACACGCAGCAACGCTGCCAGCGACCTGAAACCGGAAAAAATCCGCATCTGGGAATACCGCGAGAATTACGTCGAACTTGCTGGCGCCATGATGCTGAACAGCGACTCCACCGCTTATCTGTATACCCAGTCCAATGGCTTGCAGGTCCTGAAAGATTACGCAGACCTTAAAGCGATCATACAAACCATGGTCACGTCGGCCGGACACGACGACGAGCTATACAGCTTGTTGACGCGGCACCAGCGTGATGTGTTTCTGGGCTTCGACAAGCCTGAGGTGTCGGGAGTGCCGATGTTCGGTCCGGTCTTTCACGACATGGTCGACGACATCATCGTCAAGCAACAACACAGCATCACGGATGCACTGGACACCTGCCGACACAGCGATGGTGCCATCGATGTCCAGGCCTTGTTCGACCGGGCACTGGATGTGCGTGGCATGCTCGACAATCAGCTGCTGGCGACAGCAATCACGGAGCGCTGGAGCACACGCCCGCTGATTTCCGGCGACAATCGCCCTTCGGTCTTGCTGGCGGAAAAGGCCGCCCTGTCGCTAAAAACATTTCAAAGCGTTCAATCGTCCCTTGACCTGAAAACAGCCGCTCAACCTTCAGGCAGTGTTGAACAACAAAGCACGTTTCTGGAGACCATCAAGGCCGATCTCGCCCATGCAATGTCGGTGGGAATCCGCGGTGAAGCCACGCTGAGAGTGAGCACCAAGACACTCCGTGCAGACGAAAAGGCCATGCTCGATACCCTGCTCAACCCCGACAAACCGACCCGAAATCAAAGGGAGGCGCTGAACGGGTTTCGACCAGATGCCTGGTCGTTGACGCTTGAGTGCTCGACTGAGCCGGATCTGATACCGCTGGCCAACTGCTTTTTGCTGACCGAGCGTGGCGGGCTTGACCCGGCACACTCCGGTCGGGCCATCCTGTGGACGCCCGGGTGCGGGCTCGAAACCTTCAGTTCCGTCGCCAGCGTCAAGGTCGAGCTGGGCAGGCGTCTCCTGGATGACGAACAACGAATGTTGCTCCTGGAAAATATCCCTCGCACGCAATATCGCCCACACCGAACCTACACCCTTGGGCCTTTTCGGCTGATTGAAAGAAATGTGCTTCAGGATCGTCAACAATCAGCCATCGAACAGTACCTGGACGCCCGAAGGCACACCCATTCACTTGAGTTGCCCAGCTCGGTGGTACAGGCTGATTTTGAACAACACAAACAGACTCCCACCCCACTCAACCTTCAGCGTGCGATGCAGATTGCCGAGGGGATCGTCACGCAACAATCACTCCCCGTCTGGCTCGGGGCGGCGCCTGAGAGTGAAGTGCTGCGACACCTGGAAATACTGGAGCAATTACGACACAGCATAGAGAGCGGCAAAGACTACCTGCATGATGTCAAGCCGCTGACGGACTATGCCCGCGAACAACTGAAAGCGTTAATGACCAGGCAATTTCCGGGAGCCAGTCTCGATCCGGATCAACTGTTGGTGACGCCCAATCTGGCGCTGGCCGGTCCTGCGCGAACATTGACCGATTTTGCGCTGAACCATATCAATACATTGCAAAACACCGGTTTCAGCATTGCCTCGAAAATCGCTCAGACGCTCCCGGCAGCCCTTGATGCCAACGCCGTCAAAAGGCTTTTGCTGCAGCTGGACATCAAGGCGACCTATCGTCAGTTTCTTTCGGACACCTTGGCGATTGATGCGCCAGGTGTCGCGACCCGACAGCTGCGATTCATCAAGCAACTGCCCTGGCAACTGCTGTTGCATGCCCACACGCTGAAGCTTCAGGGAAAACTTTCCGAACGCGGCTTCGGGTTGGTTCAGCAAGTTCTGGACATGCCGGATGCCCTGGCACGCGCAGCGGTCACAGGCGCCAAGGCAATCGTGCGTCCCCTGGAGCTGATCGCGACAGAAGGCGCCGCGGCCGTCAAGACATTAGGGCTCTACCTGATCGGAGAATCCGCTGCAGCGCCGCAGATTCTGTATGCGCCATACGACAGGCATCTGGGAATCACCGAGTATGAAAATGAAGCCAGCGTCCTGAACGCAATCAACCTTCCGGGAGCATTGCAGGATCTGCTGATCAGACGCCTGCCGGATCCGCATCAGGCGACCTACAAAAAATTTGCTGGCCGGCAGCGGCACGTCCGACATTCGACTGGCATCCAGTCCTATCGATGGAAATCTGTTGCACCAATTGTTCATCGATAACAAAGCGCTGCTGTCACACATGCTCGACAGTCAATCGCAACCTGCCGGGCAGTCCGACTGGGAGGCGCTCAAGGCATTGTTCAGCAAAGGCCTCAGGTACGGCATAGAGTTTCTGCCAGGCAAACTGGCGATCCCCCACCTGCTGTGGGAAAGCTACACGTCATTCAAACAGTCGGCCGAGGCCCTACAGGACCATCATTGGAAGATTGCGCTCAAGACCTTCATCAACGGCGTGGCGCAGATGGCATCACTAGGCAAGTTATTGCATCAACCTGGCGCGTCGACCGCTGAGCCGGTTGTGCACAGCGGACCTGTCGCCGAAAAGCCTTTCGTTGCCACCGACCTTGCAAAAGTCGACCTCACCTCTCCTTCTCGCACTTCGCTGCAACCCTTTGAAGCCACCGGCATCGAGTTGAAAAAGCTGGAGGCCAAGGCGGTTGACGGCACTTACCGTGATTCAATAACCAGGCACAAATACGCCCCAGTCGACGGAAAGGTTTATCGGGTCGAAAAGTTCGGTGTGGCACCACGCATCGTCGACAATCAACGACAAGGCCCTTATCTGCAGAACAGCGGCACGCAGTGGGTGCTGGATCCGGATGTGCACACCGTTCATTTCGGGAAAACCATGTCTCAAATGTACAACCGGTACCAGTCCTACTTCAGGGCTCGAAAACACATCAACATAGAGGCTCAAGGCATGGCGGCCATCCGTCAGCTGTACCCGCAAAGGGCCCGGATGATTGAACAGTCGCTGGATCTGGCCCGTTCATACGCATTCAACAGTCTGCACAATCTGGTTCAACTGAGAGCCGTCACGCCCGGAACACGGCTGGATGGCTTTCTCAAAGTATTCTTTGATGTGCCGACGGTCGATAAGTCCCTTCTGGATAAAATCAAGGCAACCATTGTTCCGCTGTGCAAGGCACTGGTAGATCCGACACTGGACAAACTCGACCATAAGCGTTTTGTCGTCGGTTCAAATCATTATCCCGGGGAAGGCTTGATTGCCTTTGTATTCGACGATGACCAGCAACAGAAAGTGCACTTTACAGAGAAGTTCTTCGATCAAAAACTAAACCACTACAACCATGTGCTGACAGAGCCCTTTGATGTCGTTGCCCATGCGCAGGCGGCAACGCTTATCCATGAGTTCTCGCACCTGTTTTCAAATACGCTGGATATCGCTTACCTGGAATCGAGAAGACCCTTCAGCGACCTGATCTCGACGATCACCACTCAAGCCCGCCAGTTGAAACAGGATCAAGAGCAATTTCAGCGCGAGGCATTGTCGATACAGACCCCCATCGATGAATTGTTCGCCTACTGGAACAGCGCGGAGAAAGCCTGGCAGGACCTCGATGACATTCCTGCCGCCAAAAAACTGAGTGACGGGATCAAGACCATCACTGGCACCAGCAATCTGAAGGAAGCCCGCAGAGTGTTTCGCGACAGGGCTTCACCGGATCGGCGGATCGACACCATCCTTCGCAATGCCGATTCTGTCGCACGTCTGGTCTGTGAAATGGGACGTCAACTCGACCCGGTGCCTTTGGCCGAAAATTGATGCCCGTGAATCAAACGTGAAGGGTAATGCTCGCGGACACGGCCACCGGCATGCTTAGCGTTGGCGGCATTTACAACATCAGCGAGCTGAAAACACTGAAGGCCGCACCCGTGATGAGGGTCGCGGCCTTCATTTGGCCTGACTGCACGTTAATGTGCCTTGCCAGTAACGAGTCAACATGAAAAAAGTTTAATGGTGCAGACCCCGACAAAACAGCACATCTCACCTTGCACTGACGTGGTTCCGACAAATTTTCTACATCCGAACCTTCATGATTTGCGCAGCTCATTCGTCATTAATCAATGAGAGCACCTATCACTTTTTTCCTGATCAGGCTCTGAAAAGGAGTTTTTGCATGTACAACTCGCAACTGCCAACGGATGGCAACCCTGCGCCAAATAGTAAGCTGAACCTGGACGCTGACACGTTCACCAAAAACGCTGAACGCCACAACAACGAGCGCATCAGGCAACTGCTCAAAAGCTTCGGCCTGCGAACCAGCCTGATTCGCCTGAAAGTGATCGACGCACTACTGACCGCCGTCGAAAACGATCGTCCGCTGGGAGTGCGCGGCGTACACAGCCACCTGCTGGACCTGGGCATCCCCCTGTCCTTTCTCAGCGTTCGCGAAGTGCTGAAGCGACTGTGCAGCGAGGGCGTTGTTGTCTTGAACGAAGACAAGAGCTACAGCCTGCACCCTCAAGCCGCGGCTGTGCTCTACAGCAATCAATAAAACGTTGCCGCGTCGCTTAAGGTTTGACCTTGCGACGCATCACGCCATTGATCACGACGACGATCACCGCAACACCAATGGCGATGTACTGGAACAGCTTTTCGCTGATCATCCCGGCGTTCTGCATGTACGACAGACCAAGCATGATCCCCAGCACGACAAGGGAGATCAGAATCGAATATTTCAAACGTTGCGACTGGGTCATTGCGGGTTCCTGAACCTGAAAATATGTATCCGGTTTGTATCGAGATGCATGCCAAGCTCATACGCTTCTTCGGGGATGAGCGGCTGCAAGCGGGGTCTCATGTTACAGCCCATGAATCGTTTTGGCTGCATGCGGTTCAAACGATGAGGATTGAGAAATGTACCGTCGAATCACACTGCTGATTCCCCTGCTGATTATCCTGACCATGAGCGGTTGTGTATGTTTCCCATGCGGAGGTGGCTGGCATGGCGACCATCGCTACCACCATGATGGCTACTACCGTCGTTGACGTGTATTAAGCGGGGGCGACTTGCATCATTAAGTTCCCCTGTTCTCAACAATTGACAACATTTGAGATCACCACGAAAAGAGCCCGCCTCCCCGCGGGCTTTTTCGTACAAGGGTATTACACCTTGGCCTGCAAGATAATACCTAAAACAGGCATCAGCACATTCACCTGATATTCCCGCCAGAAATAACGCGACAACTATTACTACCAGCAAAACAATAATTTGGCTTGGCTTATTACTATTCCAGACTACTCTCACCCCTGTCGCGATACTTCTATATAAATCAGCACTGCACCTTGGAATTTTATGTTCAAGCCCATTATAAAAATCGGATCCTTTCGAGCGCTCGGCTTTTGCCTGGCGATTACCGCCTTTGAGTTACTGACCTACTTGGCCAGTGACATGATAATGCCTGCCATGTTGACCGTAACTGATGACTTGAATGCCAGTACTCGGCATATCCCATCGGCCTTCAATCTTTACTTGCTGGGGGGTGTGCTTCTGCAATGGCTGATTGGCCCGCTTGCGGATTGTTTTGGACGCAGGAAAGTACTCTTGATCGGCTGCGCAGTCTTTGCCATGACTTGCGTCATGACACTCTGGGTGCAGAGTATTTTTGCATTCAACCTGCTGCGCCTGCTTCAGGGCATGGGCTTGGGGTTTGTCATCGCCGTCAGTTACCCCGCGCTGCAGGAAGTATTCCGTGAAGCCGACGCCGTGCGGATCATGGCCTTGCTGGGTAATGTTGCCCTGCTCTCTCCGCTCCTTGGTCCCCTGCTCGGGAGCCTGATGCTGAAATGGATTTCCTGGCGTGAGCTGTTTCTCATGCTCGGCGTCCTCGGCGCCGCAGTCTGGCTGGCGCTTTATTGGCTGATGCCGGAAACCATAGGCGTGCTGCGTCAGGACGGTAGCCGGCTAAACCCCACGCCATTCAGGCTGCGAGCGATAGCGCTTCGATACATCGCCCTGCTCAGGAACCATCGATTTATTTGCGCCAGTGTCGCGCTCAGGCTGATGAGCCTGCCCCTGATCGCCTGGATCGGCCTGTCCCCATTGCTGTTGATTCAGGGGCAAGGGTTGTCCGTTCTTGAGTACGGCCTGTGGCAGATCCCCGTCTTCGCTGCCGTCATCATCGGCAATCTGATACTGAACCTGATTATTTCCAGGACTCGCCTTGAAGGCTTGATTCAATGGGCGCTCTGGCCATTCTGCGCAGGCCTTGTGGCGCTCATCATCGCCAGCCGGTTTGCCCTTTCGATCCCGGTTCTCGTCGGTGGCCTGATGCTTTACAGCATAGGTCTTGGGATGAGCAATGCCGCGTTGTACCGCGCAGCGCTGTTTTCCAGTGACGACAACAAAGGATTGGTCTCGGCCATGCTGGGGATGATCTCCATCGCGCTAATGGCCGGCGCAGGCTCAGGGATCGCAATGCTGGGTGCTGGCGAAGATCCGCAGTCCTTCGCCCTGACCGTCGGTATCGCCGGGCTTCTGGCACTGGTGCCATTGCGCTGGGTTCTGCTGCCGGCCGTGCCTGTGCCGGCGCACTCTCTATAACTCAATCAAAAAAGGATTTTTGATGATTCATCTACCCTACACCGATGCCTTATGTGCATTGCCACGACCGTATTGTCTGGACGCTGTCCCGCCAGGCTTGTTCGACAACGCGATGCGTGAAACCAGTCTTTTTCACTGCCATCACACACCCGGTTATGAGCATTGGCTGGAGGCCAACGGCCTGAGTGCCAGCGTTCTGGATAACCTGGACGACTGGTCGCGTCTCCCTCCCCTTTACGCCAACTACTTCAAGCAACGCCTGCTGCTGAGCCCCACCGGGGAGGACGCCCTGGAGCTGACTTCCTCGGGCACCAGCGGCCAGAAAAGCCGCATGCGCTATGACGTGCGAAGCATCACCGCGGCGCAGAACATGGTGAGTCGGATCTTCGAGCATTACGACTGGATCAGCCACACCCCGTGCAACTATCTGTTGCTGAGTTATGAGCCTGTAGGCGCCATCAGCCTGGGAACGTCCTATACCGACCAGTTCCTGTGCCGATACGCGCCGGTCAACCGGGTGGTCTATGCGCTAAGGGCCACAGGCAGCGGCCACGAGTTCGATGTGTTCGGCGTGATCGAAGCCCTGCGCCAGTTTGCAATTGAAGGTTTACCGGTGCGCATCTTTGGCTTTCCTGCGTTTCTTTGGCAGGCCTTGCAACGCATGCAAGACCTTGGAGCCGCCGACCTTGAGTTGCATCCCGATTCGCTGGTGTTCCTTGGCGGTGGCTGGAAAACCCGGGCGAGCGAGGAAGTCCCCAGGCAGCAACTCTATTCCCGGATTGCGCAGCAAGTGAGGATAGACGCCAGTCGTTGTCGGGACGGGTACGGTGCTGTCGAGCATGCCGTGCCGTATATCGAATGCACCAACCATCACTTTCATGCACCGGTTTACTCAAAGGTGTTTGTCCGCAACCCGAGCGACTTCGCCGTCCAGCCCTACGGCAAGCGGGGGCTGTTGCACTTCGTATCGCCTTATATTTCATCGAGCCCGGCACACGCCGTGGTCATGAGTGACCTGGCAACCCTACACCCCGGTGCCGCCTGTGGCTGTGGCCTGGCCACCGACTGGTTTCATCTGCATGGCCGCGCCGGAACCAGCGCCAGTCGCAGTTGTGCAATGGCCGCAGCCGAACTGATCGGGGGCGCTTGATATGTACCTGATCAACGGCCAACTGCACGGCACGCTCACACCCGAAACGGCCCTCGACACGCTGCTGCCAGGATTGGCGCAACAACTGGGGCAACCACCGACCAGCGAAAGGGTTCTTGAATGCGCAGACCGTTTCACACAGAAACTGCAGGCCCATCAACACCCCGTTGAACTCGATGAGGGGCAACGCCTGGAACTGATCGCGTTCTGCCAACGGAGCGCCTTGAGTGCAAAACTGGAACGTGAGTTGGGCGTGCAGCCGCGTTCTCTACGGCGTATTGCCTACGATCAACCGCGTTTCGAAAACTGGCACCCGTTAGGACTCGTGGTGCATATCACCCCGGCCAACGCGCCATTGCTGGGCTTCTGCGCAGTACTGGAAAGCCTGCTGGTGGGCAACATCAACTGGCTGCGCCCAAGTTCCAGTGACAACAGCCTGAGTGCGCAATTACTGGCGGCGTTCCTCGAGTGCGATACCAGCGGTTTATTGGCCAGTTGCATCGCCGTACTGCCCGTCGATACCGATCGCCTTGATCTTCTATGCGCTCACGCCGATGGCGTCAGCGCATGGGGTGGCGACGCAGCGCTCAATGCCATTCGCCGGCTGGTTCCCAGCGGGTGCCGCTGGATCGACTGGGGCCACAAGATCAGTTTTGCCTACCTGTCGCCTGAAGCCGTGTCCCCCGCAGCGCTGGATGCCCTGGTCGATGAGGTCTGTCGACTCGATCAACAAGCGTGCTCCAGCCCGCAGTGGCTGCTGGTGGACAGTGATGATCCGCAAACCCTGCACGCTGTCGGCGAACAACTCGCTGACGCGTTCGAACGCCGTGCCAGCCGCTGGTCAGCGTTGCTCCCCACACCTCAGGAAGCCTCTGAGATCACCACCCGGGTTGCCTTGGCGCGACTCGATCAGAGTTTTGCCGATCAAACGGGACGCGTCTGGTCCGGTGATGGATGGCGCATCATGTGGGAGCACCATCGCCGATTGGCGCCTTCACCGTTGTTTCGAACGCTGCTGTTACGGCCGATGCCCAATGCGCTGATCGCCGAGTCACTGCTGTCGTGGCGGGCACACCTGCAAAGCTGTGCACTGATCAGCACACCCGGGCAAACGCCGGGTCTGGTCAGGCAATTGCTGAGCGCAGGCGTCAACCGAATCGCACCACCCGAGCAGATTCACGAGGGCTACGCAGGCGAACCCCATGACGGTGTTCTTGCCCTGTCACGCTTGACCCGCAGGACCTCGGTCACGTTGCCAGCGCAGTTACTGAGCAACCGCGCGACGCTGGACCTGCCTCCTTGCGCGCCTGCAGGACTGAACGCTTGTGCCGTGATGAGCAAGGCCGATTTCATCGCACAACCCGAGTCGTCCGACGCTCAACTGTTTTTCCGCTCAGGCGGTACCAGCGGCGTTCCGGCCCTGGCTGGCTACAGCTATCGAGACTTCAACCGGCAGATGCGCGCGGCGGCAGACGGCATGTTCGCCATGGGGCTGCCCCCAGGTCAGGATCGCGTGATGAATCTGTTCTACGGTGGCAGCCTCTATGGCGGGCTGCTCAGTTTCTCCAGGATCCTTGAACAGATGGGGGGCACGCACTTCCCCATGGGCGGCCCCCACGATGACGACTTCAGTGAAATAGCTCAACTGATTGTGGACCAGCGCATCAACACGCTGATTGGCATGCCCAGCACATTGCAGCGCCTGTTTCTCAGTGAGCAGGATCGCCTCAGGGCCTATGGAGGGGTCACTAAAGTCTTCATGGGCGGTGAACATCCTGGCGATGCCAGCCGACGGCTGATGGAGAGTTGTGGGGTTTCGACGGTTCGTTCGGCCCTCTACGGCTCTGTCGACGCCGGCCCTCTCGGGCATGCGTGCCAGGCGACCGCAGATGGCGTTTTTCACCTGATGAGCGATATCCAGTGGCTGGAAATCGTCAACCTTGAGCACGACGCTCCCGTCGAACCCGGCGAAGTCGGTCGCTTGCTCTTTACCTCGCGGGTCCGCGAAGGTCGGACGATCAACCGTTACGAGGTCGGGGACAGTGGACGTTGGGTGCCGGGAACCTGCCCTTGCGGTCTGGACACGCCCCGATTTGAACTGCAAGGAAGACACGGTCGACTGCTGCGGGTCGCTTCGAATTTCGTCTCGATCAGCGATCTGGAAGCAAAAGCCGCCACTCAACTGCAGCTTGTCCTTGATCACGACTCGAACGGAACCGAACGTCTGGTGGTACGCGCGGAACACGATCCACAGGTGCTGCGCCAACGCCTGCTGGAAATTCCCGCCATTGCAACAGCGGTGAATAGCCACCTGCTGGAACTTGATGTTCAGAGGTGTTCGCCCTTGCGGTTCGAACGCAACAAGCACAGCGGAAAAGCCCCCCTGATTATTGACTTGAGAACTGACTTCTCAGCGAACAAACATCACAACTGACTGCCGCTTTTTAAACTATCAAGAGCCTGAACTTATGAACATTAACCATTCATTCGAAGACTTGCTGTTGCACTCACGAAAACACTCTAATTATTACAAAGCACACTTCAATCATCTGCCGGAACATCAGTGTACTGTCGAAGATCTACCGCTAACCGTCGCGTCAGATTATTGGAACGGCAGCCACAATTTAAACACCTGGCCGGTACTGACCGGTAAAGCCGAAAACGCCCTGATTTATAAAACCGGTGGTTCTACCGGCCAGGAAAAACTGGTGGCCTACACCCGTGATGAATGGCAGAACATGGTGACTCGTTTCGGCAACGCCCTCTCGGGACAACTGTGCGATGGCGACCGGGTTGCCAATCTGTTTTTTGCCGGCGACCTTTACGCCAGTTTTCTGTTTATCCATGAATCCTTGGCCCACGTGAGTCCTTCCATCTGTGAATTCCCGTTTGCCGGCGAAGTCGATTCCGCAACACTGTCGGCGGCCATTGCCAAACACCAGATCAATGTCCTCGCTGGCGTGCCTGCACAACTTCTGCGATTCGCCGCCGGTCTGGCCGAACGAGATTGCGTCCTGCCACAGATAACCACCGTGCTCTACGGTGGCGAAAGTCTGTTTGCCGCACAGGTGCCGATGCTGGCTCAGGTCTTTCCCAATGCGCGCGTCGCATCCATTGGCTATGCCTGCGTCGACGCAGGACTCGTAGGCGCCAGCACCCGGGATTGTGAGGTGGGCGAGCACCGGGTGTTCGATGAACAGAGCGTGGTGGAAATTGTCGATGAACACACCCACGAGGTCATCGAGGAATGTCATCGTCCTGGCCAATTGATCGTCACCAACCTGACCCGGATGTTGATGCCACTGCTGCGTTATCCAGTCGGTGATCGCGCGTGTTGGCGCGAACCGAGCGGCACCCCGCGGCGCAAATTCGCCTTGCTGGGACGTAGCGAACAGAGCATTCGTATTCGCATCGGTGTCATCTCGCTGTTCCAGGAGGAGATCGCCGAAATTCTTCAACGCCTGGCTGATTGCTGGCAATGGCAGTTAGTGATTGAAAGTGTCAGGATCAAGGATCGAATGACCCTGAGGTGGGTGCCCGCGCAAGACTCGAAGTCAGTAAAAGCCACCACCGCGGCCATTCATGCGGCACTGCTGGGCCAGTACCCGGGCATCAGCCAAATGGTCGGCAATGGCCAGCTTGAATGTCTCGTCAGCCCCTGCACGGCCGACGCCTTGCTGCTGCATCCACGCTCGGGAAAGCAGCGCAGGATCGTCGACCTGCGCGTGTACAGCGCCCCTCAGCGGGGGCCGGCTCCATGAGTACAATAAGGTTTCGATGTTTCAGGCAAGCGGACTCTGCCGCTGTCAGTGCGTTGTTTCGTCAGGTGTACGGGGAAAACTATGTACAGCCTGATGTCTATTTGCCGTCGATGATTGGCCAGCACAACGCCGACAACCAATGGCACTCAATGCTGGCGCTGATCGATGAACGCATTGTTGGCCACGCGGCATTGTGCAGGGATGCACATAGCCTGGATCACGCAGAACTCGCCTTGTGCCTTGTACACCCGCAAGCCCGGGGCAAAAACATCGCCACCCGGCTGGGTCGCGAACTGTTGCGGCGGGCGGGCCGACTCGACCTCAAGAGCGTCTCGATCAAGCAGGTCACCCATCATCTCTACACTCAGCAGATGGCGCAAAAACTCGGCTTCAAGAACATCGGGCTGCTTCCCGACTATGTTCCCTCGCCTTTTGGTGAGTCCCATGAGGAAAGCGTTGTCATTGGCTATCAAATGGTCGAAGGGCATGCACGTCCGTTACCGCAACTGGAATGGCCGGCGGCCTGTGCAACCTTCATGGGGCAACTGTCTGCTTCATTCGGCACCCGAAACGACTCGCCATCACAACGCTCTTTTCCAATGCAGATCAGCCAGCACCATGAACGAGTGGAAGTGGTGCTCTATCAGTTGGACGAGAGCGTGCTGTTACAGCTCGAACAGCTACCCGCGCACTGGATGATCTCGATCAAGCTTGATCTGTCGCAGCATTCTCCACAGAGCATGCGTCGACTCGCCGCCATCGACTTCGTCTTTACCGGACTGATGCCTGGACCCGCAGCGTCTGGCTGGTTTGCATTGTTTCATCGTGGCGCAAAACCGCGGCCCGTCAGTTTTTATTGTCCGCACATGCAGCAACTGCATGACAGCTTAATCCACCAGCAGCCAGCGACGCCTCACCGTCAGTTACCCGAGTCTCTGCGTAGCAGCCCGTTGCCCGGCTGAGCGCAAAGCTGCACCAGCCAGTCGACAAACACCCGCACCCGCAGAGACAACTGGCGGTGCGGAGGATAGAGCGCCGTCAGGGGTAACCCTGGCGGCGGCAGATGCTCCAACACCTCGCATAACGTTCCCTCGCGCAGCTGCCGTGCAACGTGATAGTACGGCGTCTGGACCAGGCCATAACCCGCTTCACAAGAGGCCAGATAACCATCGGCGCTGTTGACCGCCACCTGTTTGGGCAGGTCTACCAGGTGCACCTGCCCTGCTATTTCAAACTCCAGGCCGAAACGCTTGCCAGTGGTGCTGGAGAAATACTCGACCATCTGGTGCCCCGCCAGATCTTCCAGACACTGTGGCGTGCCCTGGCGTTGCAAGTAGCCGGGACTGGCGCAGGTGACCTGATCGAGCAACGCCAGCGGTCGCGCTACCAGCGAATCATCCAGCGATAAGCCGCCGCGCAGCACACAATCGACGCCCTCGCGAATCAGATCTACCGGGCGATCGTTCAAGCCGATTTCCAACTCGATCAGCGGGTAACGCCGGGTAAACTCTGGCAAGGCCGGGATCACCAGCAAACGCCCGATGCCGGCAGGCATGTCGATACGCAAAAGCCCGCGCGGATTTTGCCGGGAGCTGGAAAACGCCGCCTCTGCCTCCTCCAGATCAGCCAGCAATCGCACGCAACGCTGGTAATACGCCGCACCATCAGCGGTTGGACTGACGTGCCGTGTGGTGCGCTGCAACAGTTGCACGCCCAAATGCGCCTCAAGCTGCTTGATCAGGATAGTCACCGACGCCCTGGGCATTTGCAGGCTGTCCGCGGCCTTGGCAAATCCTTCCAGCTCGACAATGCGAGTGAACACCCGCATGGCATTAAAACGGTCCATTGCTCTTGGTTACCTGCGGATTATTTAGAAATTACAAACAGTGATAGCGTTTTTAGCCGGTTTATCTTGTTTTTGTCGAGCGCAACAATGGGTCCACATCAAAAAAGGAGCGACACCATGCACACTCGTCAATTGGGCAAAAACGGCCCTCAGGTTTCTGCGATCGGTCTGGGCTGCATGGGCATGACCGACTTCTACACCACGGGCGGCGATACGTCCGAGGCATTGGCAACATTGCATCGCGCCATGGAGTTGGGCGTCAACTTGCTCGACACCGCCGACATGTATGGCCCGCACACCAACGAAGAGTTGATTGGTAAAGCCATTGCAGGCAAGCGCGACCAGGTGTTCCTGGCCAGCAAATTCGGCATTGTGCGTGATTCGGCCAACCCCACCGCACGCGGAGTCGATGGCCGACCGGAGTACATCCGTGCCGCCATCGACGGCACGCTGAAACGCCTGGGCGTGGACACCCTGGACTTGTACTACCAGCATCGCGTCGATCCGGACGTGGCCATCGAAGAAACCGTCGGTGCCATGGCCGAACTGGTCCAGGCCGGCAAAGTGCGCTACCTCGGCTTGAGCGAAGCCTCGGCGAAAACCCTTGAACGAGCGCATAAGGTTCATCCGATCAGCGCGCTGCAAAGTGAATACTCGCTATGGAGCCGCGATCAGGAGCACAACGATTGCCTGGCCACCTGCCAGCGCCTGGGGATTGCCTTTGTGCCGTACAGCCCGCTCGGTCGAGGCTTTCTGACGGGGGCCCTGAAAAGTCCTGACGATTTTGCCGCGGACGATTACCGGCGCTTCAGCCCGCGCTTTCAGGGCGAAAACTTCAAGCGGAACTTGCAGTTGGTCGAGCAGGTGCAAGCGCTGGCAGCGGAAAAAAACGTAACCGCAGGGCAACTGGCGTTGGCCTGGGTACTGGCGCAAGGCGATTACCTGATCCCTATTCCGGGTACCAAGCAGCGCAAGTATCTGGAGGAGAATGTCGCCGCGCTGGACGTAGTATTAAGTCAGGAAGACTTGTCGGCGCTGGAGGCGATTTTTCCGGATGACGCGGTGCTCGGGGCGCGTTACCCGCAGGCCGTCATGCAGATGCTCGATCGATAACATTGAGCGTCGCAGGCCCGTTCATGCGGTGTATGACGGGCCTGTTGCACTTGAAGATCAGGCTTTGCCGCTGACACCTTTGGTGTTTGGAACAGCGGTGCCATTGCCCATGCCATAAGTCTTCAGGTTCTGCAGGACGTAAATCGCCTTTTTATATTCGGGAACCAGGTGATTGGCGTACTTGTTGCCCTTGAGGTTGTTGCTCTGGATGTTATCCAGCTGCATGGCGAAGTATTCCAGTGCATTGAATTTTTCATCCGGGTCTTTCTGCACCCCAAAGCGATCGAACTTGTCACCGGCGTTGAGCAGCGTCAGCGCCGTCACATCACTGATCAAACCCCGCTCGCGCAAAAAGGTACTGACGTTGCCGAGCTGTTTGACCGTGACGGTCTCAGGGTTGAATCCCTTGAAATTCTTGTAGAGCTTCTGCTCGTTCATTTTCGCGGTGTTGAGCGCCAAAGGGTCGCTGCCCACCAGTGCGAGCATCTGCCTGACCTTGACGCTCTGCGATACAGGTTTAGTCCCCGTCCCGCCCTCGCGAACCAGTAACCCGGCCTTGCTGGTCCAGCCACCGACATAACCGATAGTCATGACAATGCCCCTGTGCGCAGCGTGAGCCTGGCCGGGAGATACCCCGAAGCGCGCAGACGTCCTTGTAAGGTGACCATAAAGAGTCCTTGTTCAACTGATGAATTGGTACGCAAGTATCAATGTGCCAGCGCCCCTCCACCTACTAATATTTCCGTTTTTTACAATTCTTGTACAATTCGGATACAAACCACCAACCCCTTGAATTCATTGGTCTGAAACAATTGTTTAACAATCAGACTGTCATTGAATTCACTTGAATCCTCCGGAAATAAACCACGTTGCCGATCCTGAAGGAACGTGGAAATGGCTCACGCCCGTGACTTACCGGTCGTCTATAAAAAGCCTGTTTTGGGACTATGGTACTAAAGCCGGCCTGCCGCAGGCCGATAGCTGCTAAACGCCGCACCAAATCAACAAGAGCGCTTAGCACAAGGACAGGTTCATGCCCGCATTCCGTACCATTCAAGCCCGTTACACGCTGTTTCTGGTGCTGTTCATCCTGTTGTTGTTCGCCTTGACGGTGGCGGGCATCAGTCAGTTGGTCGCGCCGAAACTTCGGCACACGGAAGAACAGGTGGCCCTGAACCGTATTGCCGAAGTGGCCGAACAGATCCAGGGCGAGTTGAACAAGGTTCAAGCGCAACAACGCAGCATCACCCAGACCATCCCCCTGCTCGACAGCGCAACCATCGACACCGTGTTGCCTGGCTTGGTGGACCAGTACGGTGAGCTGAAGGTGTTTGGTGGCGGGATCTGGCCGTTGCCTGGCCAGCGCGAAGCCGGACGCAACAAGTTCAGTACTTTCTGGCACCGGGATGCGTCGGGCAAACTGGCCGTCAACACGTTCTGGAACAGCGACGCGGCGCCCAACTATTACGACCAGTCCTGGTACAAGGGCGGCATGCAGACACCGCGCGGTCAATGCGCCTGGGCCGCGGCCTACAAGGACGATGCCAGCGCCGAACCGCGCACCAACTGCGCCATGGCGATAGCGCGCAATGGCGTGCCGTACGGAGTCGCGACCATTGACGTCACTCTGGGCTTCTTCAACGACCTGGTGGCGCGCAAGGAAAAAGACCTGGGCGCCGAAATGCTGATCGTCGAGGCCGACGGCAAGATCATCAGCAACAGCTCGCGCATCAGTGCTCCGATTGTCCTGAAAAACATCAGGGAATTGGCTGGCAACTCGCCTTTTGCCGCGCAAATCAAAACCGCGCTTGAGCGCCATGACGCCTCGCTGCAACGCGTCGAGTTCGACAATCAAGGCGTGGCGAACACGTTCTTCATGCGCCCGATCGAAGGCACACCGTGGTTCCTTGCCACCGCCCTGCCGACCCACCTGATCACCGCTCAACGCGACGACGTCTTGAGCACCTTGAGCCTGTTGCAGATCCCGATGGTTCTGCTGCTGGTGCTGCTGCAAATCTATGCGATCCGCCAACTGATCCAGCGCATGAAAGCCTTGAAAGCCAACATCGACGCGCTGTCCACCGGCGACGCCGACCTGACCCGGCGCATCACTATTCGCGCCGAGGATGAACTGGGCGCGATCGGTCATTCGGTCAACACCTTCATCGCCTACCTGCAAAACATGATCGGCGAAGTCACCCAGGCCACGGGCGCCATGGCCTCAAGCCTGGAAAAGCTGCAACAGACCTCGGCACACACCAACCAGATCCTGCAGCGTCATGCCTCGGAGACCGACCAGACCGTCACCGCCATCACCGAGATGAGCTCGACCGCCGACAGCGTTGCCGAGAACGCCGCAGAAACCGCGGCGTTTACCCAGCGCGCCAACGAACACGCGGACCGCTCACGGGTGGTAGTGGGTGAAGCCTCAAGCAGCGTGATCGCCTTGATCGGTGAAGTGGCCAGTGCCACCCACAAAGTCCAAAGCATGCAGCAGGATGCCCAGCGCATCACCGAAATCCTCGGGGTGATCGGCGCCATCGCCGGACAAACCAACCTGCTGGCACTCAACGCCGCGATTGAGGCCGCGCGGGCCGGTGAACAAGGTCGAGGCTTTGCCGTGGTCGCCGATGAAGTCCGCGCCCTCGCCGCCCGCACCCAGGCCAGCACCTCGGAGATCAACGAGATGCTCAGCCGTTTGACCCAAGGTGTCAGTTCTTCGGTGGCGGCCATGGAAAACACCCAGGCCAGCTGTCAGTCCGCCGCCGATGCGACGGCGCGAGTCAACGCCGGGCTGGACGAAATGGCCGGCTCGGTCAGCCACATCAACAGCCTCAGCACCCAGATCGCCACGGCCGCCGAGCAGCAAAGCGCAGTGACCGAGGAGATCAACCGCAGCATGGTGCAGATCCGCCACATGGTAGAAGAGCTGGTGCAAAGCGGTCACGCCACCGACCTCAATACACGCCAGTTGCTGGATGCCAATAGCCGGGTCAGCTCGATCATGGGGCGCTTCAAGGTCAAGTGAACCCGTGAATGCCGCCCGCGCGTTTCGCGTGGGCATAACCTTCAAGGGATACCCATGAATAACTTTGAAACATAAGCAGCCTTTTTCATCGGGGAAAATGGTCAAAATGCGCGGCGTGAAATGATCAACGAGAGACAACCGATGAAAACCACACTGCGTCTGGCCGCCCTTGGCGCCCTGTTCATCAGCTCCCTGGCCCAGGCCGCCGAGCTGATTCCGATCGATGTCCACCGCGATGCCAATTGCGGTTGCTGCAAAAAGTGGATCGCGCACCTGGAGGCCAATGGCTTCCAGGTCAACGATCACGTTGAAACCAACATGAGCGAAGTCAAGCAGCGCCTCGGCGTCCCACCGCGACTGGCTTCGTGCCACACCGCGGTGATCAATGGCAAATTCGTCGAAGGCCATGTTCCCGCTGATCAGGTTCTGGCCTTGAGCAAATCCGACCTGCTCGGCGTGGCTGCTCCGGGTATGCCCATGGGCTCGCCAGGCATGGAAATGGACGGCATGGCCGATGCTTATCAGGTCATTGGGTTGACTAAAAACGGCACCGATAAAGTGATCGCCGACTACCCGGCCCGGTAATGCTCGCTGGCTATCTCGGGCTGTTCTTCGCGGCATTCGGTGCCGCGACGTTGTTACCGTTGCAGTCCGAGGCCGTGCTGGTGGGTTTGCTGCTCAACGGCGAGCATGGAGTGTGGTGGCTGCTCGCCGTCGCCACGCTCGGCAATGTGCTGGGCTCGTTGCTGAACTGGTGGTTGGGACGTGGCATCGAGCGTTTCAGGGAGCGTCGCTGGTTTCCGGTCAGCTCCGTTCATCTGGAAAGGGCCCGCACTCACTACCAACGTTATGGCCATTGGTCACTGCTGCTGAGCTGGGTGCCGATCATTGGCGACCCACTGACCCTGGTGGCCGGTGTGATGCGAGAACCCATGGGGCGTTTTTTGCTGATCGTGACCTTCGCCAAAGGTGCGCGTTATGGTGTGCTGGCGCTGGCAACACTGGGCTGGATGCCTTGAACCTTGGGTGCGCCTCCTTGTTAATGTCGCCATAATCGCGACATTCCAGCCTCGGCCGACTGGCAAAACCACGCCAACCCTTTGAAGAGACAATGCTCATGACTGTGCAGATTGCGGTGATCGATGACTGGCAGGGCGTAGCCCGCAATGTGGTGGATTGGTCGGTGCTGGACGGTATCGGCGAGGTCAGTTTTTTACATGACTACCCTGCCGACCACACCACACTGAGCGAGCGCCTGCGATCCTTCGAGGTGATTTGCGTGATGCGCGAGCGCACGCGGTTCGACGAAACACTCCTGCGTAGCCTGCCCAAACTGAAATTGCTGGTCACCGGCGGGATGCGCAATGCCGCCATCGACCTCAAGGCCGCCGCGGCATTGGGAGTTCAGGTCTGCGGAACCGACAGCTACAAACAGGCGGCGCCCGAATTGACCTGGACGCTGATCATGGCCCTGACCCGCAATCTGCTCGCGGAAGCCAACGCCCTGCGGGCCGGTCACTGGCAACAAGGCCTCGGTGGCGACCTGTACGGCAAGACCCTGGGTATTCTGGGCCTGGGCAGCATTGGCAAACGGATCGCCGAGTTCGGTCAGGTGTTCGGAATGCGCGTTATCGCCTGGAGCGAAAACCTCACCGCCGAGCGTGCAGCCGAAGCTGGAGTCACTTATGTCAGCAAGCGCGAATTGTTCGAGCAAGCCGATGTGCTGTCGATCCACCTGGTGCTCAGCGAGCGCAGCCGGGGCCTGGTCGATGAACAGGCGCTCGGCTGGATGAAACCGTCTGCATTGCTGATCAATACCGCGCGCGGACCGATCGTCGATGAAGCCGCATTGATCCAGGCCCTTGAACAGAACCGTTTGAAGGGTGCAGCGCTGGATGTCTTCGAGCGCGAGCCATTAGCCGCCGACCATCCGTTTCGGACATTGCCCAACGTACTGGCCACACCGCATGTCGGCTATGTCAGTGAGCAGAACTACCGGCTGTTCTTTTCACAGATGATTGAAGATATTCAAGCCTGGACAACCGGCCATTCGATCCGAATGTTGAATTAGGCCACACCGTCCCGACCCACAACTTGTAGCAGCTGGCGTAGCCTGCGTTCGGCCGCGCAGCGGTCGTAAATACTGACGACTCGGTGAGCCTGACACACCGCAGGGAATGGTTTCACGACTGCTTCGCAGCCGAACGCAGGCTGCGGCAGCTGCTACAGGGTTGGTGGTGTCTGCTTCTGCAAGCTGTTCGCACCAATAGAGTGCGGACAGCGCTTTGACACGCCCCACTCTCTGGCAACCCTCTCCCCCTTTTTGTGCCTTGGCTGCGAAAGAACCTGCACTTCGTCGGTGCGGGCGCGGCTCATTGAGCCCGGAAATCCTGACGTCAGACCGATTGTCGAACAATTTCAAAACGTCACACACCCCGCTCTAAGTTCTGACCTAGACTGCATTTCGTGACTGAAAACCGGCCGGTCATTTTGTGGGGAAAAAATCGAAACTTTCTGCCGAAGCAACAGGTCAGGTTAAAGGTGGGGCCGCAGCGACTGGTGCAATCCTTGCAATGACCACTACAGCCTTTGAGATTCAGCGCATCGACCAGCGTTTGCTGTTCATTGCGTAGCGCTTTTGCGCCCGGCCACGGGAACTGGCCGCCTGCATCATGGGGTGAGATGCCTGAAACAGATCAATAAAACGGGAGAAACACATGAACAGTGCCGCTTTAGAAATCCAGGGAGAGCGTTCTCACCAGCAAATCGGCGAGCCGACCTCGATGTCGGTTCTTGCCCCGGGTGCGAAAACGGTACTGCCCGCTCCACGCCAGAATCCAAACAAGAAGAAAGTGTTGTTTGTCACCTCGGAAATCGCCGATCTGGTGAAAACCGGTGGCCTGGGTGACGTTTCTGCAGCATTGCCCCGCGCCATGGCCCATTTGCACGATGTTCGGGTATTGATCCCCGGTTATCCGCAAGTAATGCACAGCGAAAATCCGATCCACATCATCGGCGAACTGGGCGGACATGCCGCCTTGCCCCCCTGCAAGATCGGCCGCATGGACATGCCCGACGGGTTGGTCATCTACGTCCTGATCTGCCCCGAACTGTACGAACGCGAGGGCTCGCCCTACGGCGCCAACAATGGCCGCGACTGGCCGGACAACCACATCCGTTTTGCCCGTCTGGGCCTGGCTGCCGCCGACATCGCCGCCAACCTCGCACACATTCACTGGCGCCCGGATCTGGTGCACGCCCACGACTGGCCCGCTGGCCTGGCCCCGGCCTACATGCACTGGCGTGGTCAGCGCACACCGACCCTGTTCACCATTCATAACCTGGCTTATCAAGGCGTGGTCAGCCTCGCGTCTTGCCCCGAACTGGGTATTCCCGAACATGCCCTGCAACAGGAAGGCATGGAGTTCTACGGCAAACTGTCGTTTCTCAAGGCGGGCATGGCCTACTCGAGCCATATCACCACCGTCAGCGCGACCTACGCCCAGGAAATCACCACCCCGGCCTTCGGCTGCGGTCTCGACGGTTTCCTTGCCAGCAAGACCCAGCAAGGCCTGCTCAGCGGCATCCCGAATGGCATCGACGAAAGTTGGGATGCGGCGACCGATCCCCACCTGTTTTGCCCGTTCAGCATCGGCGACTGGGACGGCAAGGCGGTGAATGCCGCCCACGTGCGCAAACTGTTCGGCCTGAAGGACTCCAAGGGGCCGCTGTTCGCCGTGGTTTCGCGACTGGTCTACCAAAAAGGCCTGGACCTGACTGAAGCCGTGTCCGAGTTCATCGTCTCTTCGGGTGGGCAAATCGCGATCATCGGCCGTGGCGAGCCGGAAGAAGAACAAGCCATGCGCGCCCTCGCCCTGCGTTTTCCGGGGCAGATCGGTGTACGCATCGGCTTTAACGAAACCGATGCACGGCGGATGTTCGCCGGCAGTGATTTCCTGTTGATGCCTTCACGCTATGAGCCGTGCGGCTTGAGTCAGATGTATGCGCAGCGTTTCGGCTCGTTGCCGGTCGCACGCAACACCGGCGGGCTGGCCGACACCATCGACAATGGCGTCACCGGTTTTCTCTTCGACGAGTCGACGGTCGCCAGTTACGAGGAAGCCTTGAGCCGGGCGTTCAAGGTGTTCGCCCACCCACCCCTGTTAAACGCGATGCGTTGCCGGGCCATGGCCGCGCCATTCAATTGGTGCAAAGCGGTCGAACCCTACGCTGAACTCTATGAACAACTGGTCGCCAAGGCGTTGGGGCATTCGGTCAGGCAGTGAGAGGGATTCTTGAATGCCGTTACGGACTCTGGAAACCTGGCCCCACGGCGCCGTCATGCTGGATGCCGAACACACCCGTTTCGCCCTGTGGGCGCCCGATGCGTTTTATGTCAGTGTCGAGCTGGAAGATGGGCAATCACTGCCGATGTTGCCTCAGGCAGACGGCTGGTTCGTGATCGAGGCCCGTTGCCCGGCCGGCACCCGCTATCGCTACAACATCGATGGCGAACGCGACGTGCCGGACCCCGCGTCCCGGGCGCAAGCCGGCGGTCTTGCGTCACCCAGCGTGGTGGTTGACCCGCACGCTTACCATTGGCAGCACTGTTTCTGGCAAGGCCGGCCCTGGCACGAAGCGGTGATCTACGAACTGCATGTGGGTGTGTTGGGTGGTTTTGCCGAAGTCGAAAAACACCTGCCGCGGCTGGCCGAACTGGGCGTTACCGCAATCGAACTGATGCCGCTGGCGCAGTTTCCCGGCGAGCGTAACTGGGGCTACGACGGCGTGTTGCCTTACGCGCCCCAGTCTTCATACGGCACGCCTGATGCGCTCAAGCGCCTGATCGATAGCGCCCATGGCCTGGGTCTGGCCGTGATTATCGACGTGGTTTACAACCATTTCGGCCCTGACGGCAATTACCTGCATCACTATGCCAAGGGCTTTTTCCGCGAAGACCTGCACACGCCTTGGGGCGCGGCCATCGATTTCCGCCGTCGCGAGGTGCGCGACTTCTTTATCGACAACGCGCTGATGTGGCTCCTTGAGTACCGTTTCGACGGTTTGCGCCTGGATGCGGTACATGCCATCGATGAGCCGGATTTCCTTCAGGAACTGGCGGCAACCGTGCGCGAGCACATCGACCCGCCCCGCCATGTCTGGCTCACCCTGGAAAACGAGCACAACCAGGCCAGCCTGCTGGAGCAGGGTTTCGACGCGCAGTGGAACGACGATGGGCACAACGCGCTGCACGTCTTGCTGACCGGAGAAACCGAGGCTTATTACGCCGACTTTGCCGAGCGACCCACCGAAAAACTGGCGCGCTGCCTGAGCCAGGGCTTCGCCTTTCAGGGCCATGTCAATCGCCACGGCCGTGCCCGCGGCGAACCCAGTGGGCATTTGCCGCCCAGCGCCTTCGTGCTGTTTCTGCAAAACCATGACCAGATCGGCAACCGGGCCTTTGGCGAGCGTCTCCACCAGTTGACTGCACCTCAGGCGTTGCACGCGGCGACGGTCCTTCTGTTGTTGTCACCGATGATCCCGCTGCTGTTCATGGGCGATGAATACGCCGCTGACCAGCCGTTTCTGTTTTTCACCAGCCACCATGGAGTCCTGGCCAGGCAGGTGCGAGAAGGTCGACGCAATGAGTTCGCGGCGTTCAGCGCCTTCGCCGATCCGCACACCCGCGAGCAGATTCCCGACCCGAATGCGTTGCACACGTTCACCGCTTCGCGTCCGACACTGACCTCATCCGAACCGCTGACACCGCACGCGACCCTGACGCTGTATCGACAGTTGCTGCTGATCCGTCATCGAGAAATCATCCCGCGCCTGCCCGGTGCTCACGCGCTGGGCGCCACGGTGCTGGCAACGGGTGCGATAAGTGCGCGCTGGCATTTGGGCGATGGCAGCCTGCTGTGCATCGACCTGAACCTCACCACGGAGCCCGTGTCCCATTCATCACAAGCCCATTCCCGGTTGCTGTTCGAGTACCCGCAGCGGTCCTTCGAAGCCCTGCAACAAGGCACCCTCGCCCCCTACTGCGCGCTGGTCAGTCTGACGGCAGCGGCACCTTTGCTACCCACCACTGGAGAGCGTCCATGAGCGATGCGCAACTGGAAATCCTCGCCAGCCGAGCCGGCCTGGCAGTCGACTGGATCGACGCCAACGGCCGCCCCCAAAAAGTCGCTCCGGCGGCACTGCGAGCGATCCTCACCGGGCTCGGCCACCCGGCTGGCAGCGCTCAGGAAATCGACGCCAGCCTGCAGGAACTGCAACAGAACCAGCAAAAAAAACGCTTGCCGCCCTTGATGACAGTCGACGTCGGCACCGGGCTCGACCTCGGAAGTCATTTTGCCCCTGAAACGCCCTGTGAGATTCACCTGGAAGACGGCACGATCCTCCACCTGAAACTCGATGAGGAAGCGGTTCTTCCGGGGCTGATCCCGATCGGCTATCAGGACGTTCACATCGCCGGCCAACGCTTCACACTTGCCATCGCCCCCTTGCAGTGCCATAGCGTGGCCGCTGCCGTTGACAGCCCGATCCCCCGGGCCTGGGGCCTGAGTGTGCAATTGTATTCACTACGACGCCCCGGCGACGGCGGCTTCGGCGACCTGCAGGCACTGGAAAACCTCGCCCGCGTTGCCGGTGAGCGCGGCGCCGATGCATTGGCGATCAGCCCGTTGCACGCGATGTTCAGTAACGACACACAACGCTACAGCCCTTACTCGCCTTCCAGCCGTCTGTTTCTCAACAGCTTGTACGCCTCACCCGGGGAAGTTCTCGGCGAACGCGCGCTTCGCCTGGCCATCGACGCCACTGAATTGGCCGACGAGTTCAAACACCTCGAAGAGCAACCGCTGATCGACTGGCCCGCTGCTGCCAAAGCCAAGCAGCAATTGTTGCAAGCGCTGTATGAAGGGTTCTCCCAGGGTGATCATCCCTTGCTCGCGGACTTCAACAGCTTTCGTCACGACGGTGGCGAGGCCCTGGAAAACCACTGCCGTTTCGAGGCGCTTCAGGAAGCCTGTGCCGCCCTTGGCGAAAGCCTCGACTGGCGCCAGTGGCCTGAGCACTGGCGCGACCCGCGCAGCGTCGAACTGACGGTATTTGCCGAGAAAAATGCAGATCGCATCGGCTTCTACGCTTTTTGCCAATGGTTGATCGCCCACAGTTTACAACGCGCACAAACCGTTGCGCGTAGCAGTGGCATGGGCATCGGTTTGATCGCCGACCTGGCGGTCGGTGCGGATGGCGGTGGCAGCCAGGCCTGGAGTCGTCAGGACGAATTGTTGGCGGACCTCACCGTCGGCGCCCCCCCGGACATTCTCAACCGCACGGGTCAAGGCTGGGGAATTTCTGCGTTTTCCCCCGAAGGGTTGATCCGTAATGGGTTTCGCGCGTTCATTGAAATGCTGCGGGCCAATTTTGCCCATACCGGCGGTCTGCGCATCGACCATGTCATGGGTTTGCAGCGGCTGTGGGTGATCCCCCTCGGCGCGCCGCCGAGTGACGGCGCGTATCTGTATTACCCGGTGGACGACCTGTTGCGTCTGGTGACGCTGGAATCCCATCGACATCAGGCGATCGTACTCGGCGAAGACCTCGGCACCGTGCCCGATGGCCTGCGCGACAAACTCATCGCCCGCTCGATCCTGGGGATGCGCGTACTGCTGTTCGAGCAGGACCACGGGGCACACTTCAAACCGATTCTTGATTGGCCGGATAACGCACTCGCCACCACCAGCACCCATGACTTGCCAACGCTCAACGGGTGGTGGCATGGCCGCGACATTGAATGGAGCGTCCGCTTGGGGCTGGTCGACAGCCACGGTGAACAGCAATGGCGCGAGCACCGTCAGCGTGAACGCGAAGGTTTACGTCGAGCCTTGAGTCAGGACCCGCAAAATTTCCGTGAAGAGAGCCACGAGACCGACCAGGTACTCGACGCCAGCGTGCGTTTCCTGGGGCACACCCGCGCCCCCTTGGTGTTGCTGCCGCTGGAAGATGCGCTGGGCATTGACGAGCAGGCCAACCTMCCCGGCACCACGGACAGTCATCCGAACTGGCGCCGGCGCTTTGCCGATGAAAGCGACGTACTGCTGGACGATGCGGATGCCGCACGACGGCTGGAGCTGCTCGCTTGCGCGCGCCTTCAGGCGGCCGAGCGTGATCAATGAGTGAGGTGCAAACCCTCTCGGTACGGGCGACGTTGCGCCTGCAGTTTCATCAGGGGTTCACCCTGGATGACGCCGTGCCGCTGGTGCCGTATTTCAGCGGTTTAGGCATCAGCCACCTCTATGCCTCGCCGCTGTTGAGTGCGCGCGCCGGGTCGATGCACGGCTACGACGTGGTCGACCCCAGCCAGGTCAATCCCGAGCTGGGCGGCGAGGCAGCCCTGCGGCGACTGGTGAGTGCGCTACGCGCCCAGGACATGGGGCTGATTCTGGATATCGTGTCCAACCATATGGCCGTAGGCGGCGCCGACAATCCCTGGTGGCTGGACTTGCTGGAGTGGGGGCGATTGAGTCCTTATGGTGAGTTTTTCGACATTCAATGGCATTCGCCAGACCCATTGCTCGTAGGCCAGCTATTGCTGCCGTTCCTGGGCAGCGATTACGGCAGTGCCTTGCAGGACGGCACGCTGACGCTGCACTTCGATCCAGGACGGGGCAGCTTCCATGTCGAACACCATGAGCATCACTTTCCGATCTGCCCCACCGACTACGCTGAACTGCTCAAGCCTGCCGACTCGCTCGACGTTGAACGGGCACTGCAACTCAAGGTACTGGCCGATCAGTTCACCTCCCTGCACTACCAGACCGATGCCCATTCCCTCGCGCGCCCCTTGCAACAAGCGCTCATCACACTGGCGTCTGACCCGGCGATCTTGTGCTGCATCGAACACAACCTCCGCCGCCATGACTCACGCCAACCCGAAGGTTTCAGCCGTCTGCACGAGCTGCTCGAACGCCAAAGTTATCGCCTGGCCAGTTGGCGTACGGCAGCCGATGACATCAATTGGCGGCGCTTCTTCGACATCAATGAACTGGCCGGGCTGCGGGTCGAACGCCCGGCCGTGTTCGAAGCCACCCATGCAAAAATCTTCGAGCTGATTGCCGAGGGCCTGGTGGATGGATTGCGCATCGACCACATCGACGGGCTCGCCGACCCGCGGGGTTACTGCCGCAAACTCAGGCGTCGGGTGAACGCCCTGTTACCGTTGCGGCACGTACCGATCTATATTGAAAAAATCCTCGGCGACGGTGAAACGCTGCGTCGCGACTGGCAGGTCGATGGCACCACGGGCTATGAGTTCATGAATCAGTTGTCGCTGCTGCAACACGACCCGCAGGGCGAGCAAGTCCTTGGCGAACTGTGGAGCCGACATACCGAACGGCCCGCGGCGTTCATCGAGGAAGCACAACTGGCACGCCAGCAAATTCTCAACGGTTCGCTGGCCGGCGACTTCGAAAGTGTCGCGCAGGCCTTGCTGCAAGTGGCCCGCGATGACCTGATGAGCCGAGACATGACCCTCGGAGCGATTCGTCGGGCATTGCAGGAACTGATCGTGCATTTCCCGGTGTACCGAACGTACATCGGCCCGTGTGGGCGCTCGGCGCAAGACGAGGTGTTTTTCCAGCATGCGATGAACGGCGCGCGCCAGACCTTGAGCGAAGCCGACTGGCCGGTGCTCGACTATCTGGCGCAGTGGCTGGGTGGACAACCCTGGCGCGAACGCCCGGTGGGCCGTCAGCGCAAGATTCTCAAGCACGCCTGCGTGCGCTTCCAGCAACTGACCTCACCGACTGCCGCCAAAGCCGTGGAAGACACCGCGCTCTATCGCTCAGGCGTGCTGTTGTCGCGTAACGATGTCGGCTTCAACACCGAGCGGTTCAGCGCCCCACTCGCCGACTTCCACGCGGCGTGCAGCCAACGTCTCAGCGAATTCCCGGATACGCTGCTGGCCAGCGCTACCCATGACCACAAACGCGGCGAAGACAGCCGCGCACGTCTGGCGCTGCTCAGCGAACGCAGCACCTGGTATGCCGAACAGGTCGAAGACTGGCGAATACGGGCCAGCGCCCTGCGCAGCGATCCGTCGACGCCCTCCGTTGCCGATGAACTGCTGCTCTACCAGACCTTGCTCGCCAGTTGGCCGCTGGAGCTTCGCTGCGATGATCAAGCGTCGCTGACGGCCTACACCGAACGCCTGTGGCAGTGGCAGCAAAAAGCCCAGCGCGAAGCCAAACTCCAGAGCAGCTGGAGCGCACCCAACGCGCCTTATGAGCAGGCCACGCGGGCCTTCCTCGAGCGCCTTCTGCTCAGCCCCGAAGGCCTGCCTTTACGCACTGCCATCGCCGATGCTGCGCAAGCGATCGCTTGCGGCGGCGCGCTCAATGGATTGGCGCAAACCTTGCTGCGCATGACGGTGCCGGGGGTTGCGGATCTGTATCAGGGCAACGAGTTCTGGGACTTCAGCCTGGTGGATCCGGACAATCGGCGAGCAGTTGATTTCAGCGTCCGCCAGCAAGCATTGCATACGCCGGTGGACACTCGACAGTTGCTGCACACCTGGCGTGACGGGCGCATCAAACAGGCGTTGATCGCCCACACGTTGGCGTTACGCGCGAGATACCCGCAACTGTTTCAGCGGGGCCGTTATCAAGCGTTGCAGGTGGTGGGCAGCCAGGCCGGGCGGGTGTTGGCTTTCGCCCGTGAACTCGACGGCCAACGGGCGATTGTGCTGGTGCCGGTGCGGGTTGCGTCGTTGCTGGAAAGCAGTGCCACACCGCAGGTGCCTGCCCTGCTCTGGGGCGACACCCGGGTCAAACTGCCGTTCACCGCCGCCGAAGAAAAGCTGAAGGGACTTTTTACAACAGGTGCAGTCACACACCACAAGGAATTGCTGATCAGCGCCGCGCTGGGAGATTTCCCGGTCAATCTGTTTATCCAGACTTGAGTTCAACTCAGGAGCATTGCGATGAGTACCGATGACAAACGCATTCGTGAATTTGCCTATCTGATCTGGGAGTCCGAGGGGAAACCCGAAGGCCAGGAGACGCGCCACTGGGAGATGGCGTGCAAGCTGGCAGAAGCCGAAGCCCTGGCCCCGACCAAGCCTGCCCGTACCGCCAAACCCAATAGCGGCAAAACCAACAGCAGCAAAACAGCTGCCAGCAAGCCCACAGCGGCCAAGCCCAAAACCAAAGCCGCGACAAACGCCAAGGTCGCAGCGCCACCGGGTGAAAAGCCTGTGACCGCGAAAAAGCCTCGAGCACCGCGCAAGCCAGCCAGTTGAGCGTGCCAGGCTCTGATTGACCGCGTGGCGAGCAGGCTCGCCACTTCGGGGTTGGTTCGACGTTGAGAAACCAGCAATGCCGGCGCCAACACCCAAGCCCGATTGCAGGAGCAATGATGACCACGCCAAAAAAAACCGCGCCAGAACCTCACATCGAGGCCTCGCGAATCCGTGAAGGCTTGCCCTTCCCGCTCGGTGCGACCTGGGATGGTCTGGGGGTCAACTTCGCGATATTTTCGGCTAACGCCACCAAGGTCGAACTGTGTTTGTTCGACGATGCCGGTGAAGTCGAGCTCGAACGTATCGAACTGCCGGAATACACCGACGAAATCTTTCACGGCTACTTGCCGGACGCTCATCCGGGGCTGATCTACGGCTACCGGGTGTATGGGCCTTACGACCCGCAAAACGGTCACCGCTTCAACCACCACAAATTGCTGATCGACCCCTACGCCAAACAGTTGGTGGGGAAACTGAAGTGGTCCGAAGCCTTGTTCGGCTACACCATCGGCCACCCCGACGCCGACCTCAGTTTCGACGAGCGCGACAGTGCGCCCTTCGTGCCCAAGTGCAAGGTCATCGACCCCGCGCACACCTGGGGCCATGACCATCGGGTCAATGTGCCGTGGGATCGAACGATCATTTATGAGGCTCACGTACGCGGTATCAGCATGCGTCACCCGTCCGTCCCGCAAGCGCTGCGCGGGACCTTCGCCGGGTTGATGGTCGATGACCTGCTGGAACACATCCGCAAACTTGGCGTGTCGTCGGTGGAGCTGATGCCGATACACGCCTTCGTTAATGACCAGCACCTGCTGCACAAGGGCATGACCAATTACTGGGGCTACAACAGCATCGCGTTCTTCGCCCCCGATCCGCGCTACCTGGCCAGCGGCAAGATCGCCGAATTCAAGGAAATGGTCGCGCACCTGCACGAAGCCAATCTTGAAGTGATTCTGGACGTGGTCTACAACCACACCGCCGAGGGCAACGAACAGGGCCCGACCCTGTCGATGCGCGGCATCGACAATGTCTCCTACTATCGACTGAAGCCCGATGACAAACGCTTCTACATCAACGACTCCGGCACCGGCAACACCCTCGACCTGAGCCATCCCTGTGTGCTGCAAATGGTCACCGATTCGCTGCGTTACTGGGCCACCGAAATGCATGTCGACGGGTTCCGCTTCGACCTGGCGACCATCCTCGGGCGTTACCACGACGGTTTCGACGAGCGTCACAGCTTCCTCGTTGCCTGCCGCCAGGACCCGATCCTGCGTCAGGTAAAACTGATCGCCGAGCCTTGGGACATTGGCCCTGGTGGCTATCAGGTCGGCCATTTTCCGCCAGGCTGGGTCGAGTGGAACGACCGATTCCGCGACACCGCACGCGCCTTCTGGAAAGGCGATGACGGCCAGCTCGCCGACTTCGCCGCACGCATGACGGCATCGGGTGAGATGTTCAATCAACGCGGCCGCCGTCCCTATGCCTCCATGAACTTCGTCACCGCCCATGACGGCTTCACCTTGAATGACCTGGTCTCTTACAACGACAAGCACAACGAAGCCAACGACGAGAACAATCAGGACGGCACTCATTACAACCTGTCCTGGAACCACGGCGTTGAAGGCCCCACCGATGATCCCGAGATCAATGCGCTTCGCCAGCGACAGATGCGCAATTTCTTCGCCACCCTGCTGCTGGCCCAAGGCACGCCGATGCTGGTGGCCGGTGACGAATTTGCCCGAACCCAGCACGGCAACAACAACGCCTACTGTCAGGACAGTGAAATTGGCTGGGTCAACTGGGACCTGAGCGAAGACGGCAAGGCCTTGCTCAAATTCGTCAAACGCCTGATCAAGCTGCGCCTGACCTATCCGATACTACGGCGCGGACGCTTTCTGGTTGGCAATTACAACGAGGATATTGGCGTCAAGGACGTCACCTGGCTGGCACCCGACGGCAGCGAAATGTCCACCGAACAATGGCATGACGGCCACGGGCGATGCCTGGGCATGTTGCTCGATGGACGCGCCCAGGAAACCGGAATCCGTCGCAAAGGCGCCGACGCTACCTTGCTGCTGGTGGTTAACGCGCATCACGACATTGTCAATTTTCGACTACCGGAAGTGCCTGACGGCGGATTCTGGATCTGCCTGATTGACACCAACCAGCCCTCGATTCAGGGCCAGGAGCGGTTCGACTTCAATCACCAATATTCGGTGACCGGCCGCTCGTTGCTGTTGTTCGAGTTGCAGCATGAGGAGCAAGACTGAGACGCCCCCTTTATCGGCAACATTTGAGCAAGCTACGTCACAAAAAACGCTCATTAAGGAGGTGACGGGGCGACGAATGGTGATCCATGAGCAATACTCTGCTCGCAGCAATCCAGGGTTTGGAGCGCTGTGCCCTGTGATCATCCGGCCGCAAAGGGTCTGCGCCGGCGTGTTCAGCCAGCCGTAATACGTGTGACGGCACACCAGAACAAGGACGTATCGCCATGAAATCCACTACCCTCGTCGACAGTAGTTTGCCTGTGCAGATCTGGAACACTGCCCGGCAACTGGACAATATTCCCGTCATCAGCACATCCACCCTGATCCCTGCTGGCGCTCGCGCAGTGGTGATCGCACCGCATCCGGGTGATGAAGTCGTGACCTGCGGTGGCCTGCTGCAACTATTCGCCACCCTTGGCCACCCCCTGCAATTGATCTCGATCACCGATGGCAGCGCCGGTCATCCAGGCTCGAACCTCTGGTCGGAGAAGCGCCTGAGTGTGTTCCGCCCACAGGAAAGCGTCGAAGCCCTGCGTCGCCTCGGTTTGCCCATGCATAGCCTGAAATGGATACGCGGCGGTTTTACCGACAACGGACTGGCCGAGCGTGAACTCCAATTGACACAATTCATCGCACGCTACCTGCGACCGGGTGATGTGGTGTTCAGCACCTGGAGCGAGGACGGCATCATCGACCATGACACGGTAGGTCGGGCCACGGCAAAAGCCGCCCTTATGGTGGGTGCGAGTTTCAATGAAGTGCCGGTCTGGGCCTGGCACTGGCCTGCCCGCGATCAGGGGCGGCTTCCCTGGCACCGCGCCCGCAAGGTTCGCCTCGACACCTGGACCGTCGCGCGCAAATGCCACGCCACCCATGCATACGCCAGCCAGCTGAACGGTGAACCGGAGATCGGCATCGCGCCGAAACTGCCCAGGGTTATCCTGGAGCGGATGCGTCAGCCCTATGAAATCATTTTTGTGTGATCGCGAAAGAAGTGATGCCTTGGCCCTGTTCAAAATGCTGATTTTCGGCCAATGCATCAGTTGCATAGATAACCCGACCGATGCCGTGGAGTGAACGTGAGCCCCGATTCAGAACGGCGCACCATCGATCCAGCCTCGATGAATACACCTGCGGCCACTCATCGCCTGAGGATTCTGACGGTCAATGCCCACAAGGGCTTCACGGCCCTCAACCCGCTTCATTCTTCCGGAACTGCGTGAAGCCGTGCGCAGCACCTCTGCCGATCTGGTGTTTTTACAGGAAGTGCTCGGCGAATATGATCGCCATGCTTCGCGTCATAGCACTTGGCCGCAAACCTCGCAGTACGAGTTCCTCGCCGACAGCATGTGGAGCGATTTCGCCTACAGCCGCAATGCGGTGTATCCCGCCGGCCATCACGGCAATGCTCTGATGTCCAAATATCCGATCCGCCACTATCGCAACCTCGATGTTTCCATCACCGGCCCCGAGCGTCGCGGGCTACTGCATTGCGTGCTCGATGTGCCGGGGCACACCGAAGTACACGCGATCTGTATCCACCTGAGCCTGCTGGAAAGTCATCGCCAATTGCAGCTGGCCCTGCTCTGTCAATTGATCGAATCACTGCCCGATGACGCCCCCGTGATCATCGCTGGCGACTTCAATGACTGGCAGCTTCAAGGCAACGCCACGCTTGCTCAACGCGACGATCTGCACGAAGCCTTCGAACGCCACCACGGACACCCTGCCATGACTCACCCGGCACGCTTTCCACTGCTGCGGCTGGACCGCGTCTACCTACGCAACGCCAGCAGTCACGAACCGAAGATACTGGGAAACAAGCCGTGGCCCCACCTCTCCGACCATTTGCCGCTGGCGGTTGAAGTGCGTTTTTGAAGAGGGTTCGCTTCGGGCTTGCGGGTGAATGTTTCAGGTTCTTCTTGTTACTGAATAACGGTCCAGATTGCCGAACGAACCACATTTTTAAAAACTTCGCCCCGTCAGAAAGCAGACTTATCTGAAAGAAATTTCCTAAATAACCAAACAAAAACATGAACACTTGAAATTTCAGTCTCCAAAAAATATACATACGCCTACACAACACCAGATCCAAAATCACACGCAACCTTTTCTAGGCCCGAGGCATTATGAAAAACGCGATATCGCCTACAAGAAATGAAAACTTTTCGGAATGGTATCAACAAGTCGTCAGCCAAGCTGAACTTGCTGAAAATTCTCCCGTTAGAGGCTGTATGGTCATTCGCCCTTGGGGCTATGGAATCTGGGAACAGATTCAGCGAGAACTTGATCAGAAATTCAAAAAATCAGGGCATGCGAACGCATATTTTCCACTTTTGATCCCGTTATCCTTCCTTCAGAAAGAAGCAGAGCATGTAGATGGTTTTGCCAAAGAGTGCGCAGTTGTAACCCATCATCGACTCGAACAATCAGCCAATGGAAAATTAATCCCTGCCGGTGAACTGGAAGAACCACTCATCATAAGACCCACCAGCGAAACAGTTATCGGCGCCTCGTTTTCAAGGTGGGTGCAAAGCTACCGAGACTTACCCTTGCTTATCAATCAGTGGGCCAATGTGCTCCGCTGGGAAATGCGTCCAAGGATCTTCCTCAGAACGTCGGAGTTCCTGTGGCAGGAAGGCCATACCGCTCATGCGTCCAAATCAGAGGCCCTGGACGAGACATTAAAGATGCTCGATATCTATGAGCGTTTCACCGTCGACCATCTGGCCATACCGGTTATCAAGGGTGAAAAGTGTTCATGGGAAAGATTTCCGGGTGCCGTCAGTACCTACACCATTGAAGCGATGATGCAGGACGGCAAGGCTTTGCAGGCCGGGACCTCGCATTTTTTAGGTCAAAACTTCGCCGAGGCCTCGGACATTCGTTTCGTCAACAAGGAAGGGATCAAGGAACTTGCCTGGACAACCTCATGGGGCGTTTCCACGCGATTGATTGGTGCCATGATCATGGCCCACGGAGACGACGATGGACTGGTGATACCGCCGTTGGTAGCACCAACGCAGATCATCATCGTTCCGATAGTTGGCAATGAGCAGGATGCCGAAGCTATCCATGCTTACTGCGATGATTTGAAAAAGAAGATCTCACGCAAGAAAATCAAGGGACAGAACCTCAGAGTCAGTGTCGATAAACGCGAGATGAATGGTAGCGAGAAAAAGTGGTATCACATAAAGCGCGGCGTGCCTGTTCGTGTGGAAATCGGGACAAAGGAACTCGAACAAAACATGGTCTCTTATTCTTGCAGAGACAACGCCAAGAGCATTATGAAAATTAACCACGATACCTTTTTAAAAGAAATTCCTAGCACACTACTTACCATTCAGAAGTCTATGCTGGACCGTGCAAAATCAAAACTTTCCGAACACACCAAAACAGTGACTAGCCTTGAAGACTTTAAGAAAGCCTTCAAACAAAAAGACAATTTTAATGCTTTCGCTCTAGCGCCTTTCATTGAAGACGAAGAAGTTGAAAAGGCCATTGGAGAGTTCGGCGTAACAGTCCGCTGCATTCCTTTGGCTCAACCCAAGTCTACAGCAACCTGTTTATTCACTGGAAAGTCAACCAATACGTGGGCTCTTTATGCGAAGTCATATTAATCCTTAATCAGGATCAGCCCCTCCGGAAAGGGGCTGTTTTTTCATACAATTCTTACTGAGCCAGCTTGCCGCCTTCGACATAGAAGATCAGCCCCCCCACAAGAAGCAAAACCATCAAATACAAAAGAAAATAGAGCGGATTCAAGCCGGAGAGGATAAAACCGCATACCACCGGCGTCGAGGCCGCGCCCAGGTACGTCAGGTTTTGCGAACTGTAATACGCCCCTTTCATCCGAGCCGGCGCAATACGGGTGATGTAAAAAAATTCCAGGGGTTGAATGATAATTTCCCCCACAGTAAAAATAGCAGTGAAGAAGATCCAGGCGTAGAGGGTCTGGGAAAAAGCGAAGCCGATCAGCCCGACTACGAATGCCAGAATGCACCCGGCGATCCAGATTCTGAATCGTTCAGCGGCAACCCGTCGACCGATCAGATACTGCAGCAGTATCGAAGTCAGGGCATTCGTGACAAATACAACGTTGATGATCTCGTACATCTGGGCCGTGGAGTGGGTCGCGATCAGATACTGGCCCACATAAATATGAAACTGCCCGAACACACCTGCCAACAGAACACTGGCAATGGTGAATTTCAACAGGTTGCGATCCTTGGCCATGATTGCCAGAGAACCGAACACGCCTTCGCCTTCGACGTTTTCCTGTTCGACCACACGTGGCAGTGCGAAGGGACTGGCAGCCACTAGGACAAAAAACAACGCCGATGCGCTGCAAAACAATAACGGCGAAACGCCTTGCCGATTAAGCCAAAGCCCGACCAAGGGCCCTAATGCATAGGCTGTGTTAGTGAAAGTGTACTTGAGCGATAGCACCGACGAGGTTTCCTGCGGGGGAAACAACCGAGCAATGCACATGCGTACCGCAGTTTCCAGCGTTAGATATGCAAAGTTGAGTAACAGACAAAGTACAAAAACCAGGGTCAGCGAGTTGAACACAAACAGACTCATGTACACCGCCGACTGAATGATCGATGACGTGAGCATCAGTGCCTTGATGCTCAGTTTGTCGAGCACCGCACCGAACAACAGGCTGGCCAAGGAACTCAAGAGAATAAAGCCGCCGACAAAAAGCCCAATCTCATCGACTGAAAGTGAAAACCTTTCCTTTAGAAAAATCAAAAAATAAGATAGGAAGGCGGCCCTTGCCAGCGTCGGAAAAAAAGACAGTGGTACAACGATTGCCGAACCACTGAACAGCGAACCTTTTCGGATGGCCTTAAACACGGCCATAGACAACACGCGTTCTGTAATTTAGCGTGACTTCGCCGTTTTGTTGGTGTTCCTGATGTAAGGTGTTTAAGGCGTTACTGGCCGCCACATACTCGGGTGTCCCAGGCTGTGACGCATACGAACAGGACATGGTTCTTTCCAGCAGTCCCGATGCGCTCAACCGCTGACAGTTGTGAAAAGTCCGCTCCTGAAAGGGCCCGCTGAAAAACTGCCGAATCTTGTCTTCCAACGCATCGTCGATTTGCAATGTCTCCGAGTATCGGTCGAAGGCACCGCTCAACAGACGCTCGTAGGCGACATGAAACCCATCGCAATCCGGGCTTCGAATATTCCAGACGAGAAACACTGGATTATCGGTAGCTAGCACCCGCTTGAATTCGAGCCTGGTATTGTCCGGCTCGAACCAATGAAAGGATTGCCCGCATATCAACGCAGCCACACTATGGTCCCGGACGTTCAAGTGTTCTGCCGAGCCCTGATGATAGATCGCACTCTGTTGCCCCTCGTGCCGCTTGGCCCTGTCCAGCATCTGTGCATCGGGCTCAACCCCGATCACAGGCATGCCCGTTGTCGCCAATTGCCGGGTCAGTATCCCGGTTCCGGACCCCACATCAAGAACGGGTAATGCCAGCGACATATCAAGCTGACTCTTGATGAAATCGACGGCCTCATCAGCGCCAACAGCCACCACGATGCCTGAGGCATCAGACCCGGCGATATGAAAAGCATGTTTCTCACCACGGGATCTTTGAAGATCAATGACGTCGACTGGATATCCTCGTGCAGCCCAAACTCCATTGTGATTGACACCTGCAGCCATGACCCTGATTAAGCACTCATCAGATTGGAAATAAGGCACAGGTACAGACTCAAGAGCAAAAGCGCTTAAAGGTTCGCCATACCTTTCAGGTCTAATAGTTTGAGCCAACATCATCTCAGGAACATTGAGACCTGTAGGATCAAGGATCATAACCACCCTATTCATATTCTGATCATCCTTGGGATTTTTTTATTTGATTAGAAATCCTTTCTACCAGCCGTACCAAACCCAACAAACAGCAGATCAATTATTCGAAAAACACCGCAAAGTAGACCGGTAGATAAATCGACGCCACATCGCCGACAAACCAAAACTAGTACAGATAAAAAATTATCGCAAAGAAAACCCCAATATTTCGGAACTTACGTACAATCAGCGAACTACTAATCCTAATTCAACTCCAGAAATTTCTCGAAATTGCGTAACTTTCTTCCTACAACCATATCAACACATAAACATCAATTTATTAGTTGCTTGCAAGACTCTATATTCGCCGAAACAAAGCGAGCGGTAAGATTTTTTCTTGTTATGGAACGTAAGGCGGAACGTAAGCCGTTCGGAGGATGACACCTCCTAGAAAAACTTTTCACGGCGCCACTCACGCCTTGGACCAAAGCCTTTGGGACGTGAAAAAAACCTCAAATTTGACGTCAAAATATGATTTCCCAGATAAACAATAACTTAGATAATTACTAAAAATCAGTCAGTTGCAACGTCTAAATTATTCATACCACTCATCGTTCAATTTCTTGACGCAACGCCAACGGTCTTCTTAGCTAAACGTTACTACCCCCGGAATTACCTTCTGGGGCAAGCCCCGGAAACCTGCTCAAGCGGGCCGGAGGGGTTTGCCTCTATGAAATCGGTCGCCCCTCGTTCGGGGTAGGAGAGACGCCAAACAGAGTCATGGCATGCGATTGCAAGGTAGACCTCCATGAACACCGCCCACTTCCAACATGAGATCAAAATCACCCTGTACACCGTTTCCACTTCGTTGCTGCTGTGCACATCCATGGAGATTCAGGCGTCCTCTGCCGAGGACGAGGCTATACCCTGGTTTGAGCAAGATGTCCCGGCGCTCTCCCTGCCGACGCCTGATACGAGTAACGGCATCCGCTTCAGCCGCAATCCCGGCCTTGATAACCAGTTGCTGACAGTCGAGCAAGCCGCTCCTTCTGCCTGGGATCGGGTCTACGGCCAGCCTGCCAGGAGCGCAGAGCGCGACGTCCTCAGCTCACCGTTTTCCGGCATGAGCGGTTCCGAACTCAAGGCCCCGGCATTGATTACCCTGCAAAGCAGCGGCGGCAGCACCCAGCGCGTTGGTCTGGTGGGCGGCACAAACCAGTTTCAGGGCAATGCCAATGGTCTGTTGATCAGCCCTGCCATCGTCGACCCGAACAACACCCTCAACGTGCAAGGCCCCAATCTTGGCGCCTATTGGAGCCTGACCGGCGCAAACGGCTGGCACGTGGATTTGACCGCCAGCGGTGGTCGGGTCAATGGCTACAGCCTCAATGACCAGGGCCAGCGCCAAGCCACTGAAGGCAGCGCCATGACCCTCTCGGTACAAGGCGGGTTCCCCATCGGCATCAGCGAAAACTGGGTCATCGAACCCCAGGCGGAATTGATCAACCAGCGTATTAGCCTGGACACCCCGTATGCCGGTAGCGCCAATGCCTCATCCACCGATCTGACGTCCTGGAGCGGCAGGGTCGGTGCAAGCTTGAAAGGCAGTTACGACATCAAGGGCCTGCCGATCGAACCCTATGTTCGTACCAACTTCTGGCACACGGTCAATACCACCGACACCGTGACCCTGGGTCAGGTCGACAGGCTCAGCAGCAGCCGGAACTCGTCCTCGATAGAACTGGGACTGGGGCTGGTGGCCAGGGTCACGCCCTCCGTCAGCCTGTATGTCAGCGGCGATTACAACAGCGCGACCGTCAACAACGACTTGAACGGGTTGATCGGCAGCCTCGGGGTGCGGATGCTTTGGTGACTGTCAGGAAGATTTGCGAACCATAGGCGCACGGTTTGCCAGCGATGGCAGCCGTAAGATCGCCATCGCCGGCAAGCCGTGCGCCCACAAGTCGCGCGCAAAACAGCGCTGATTGAGGCTCTGCACAGCAAAAAACCTGAATAACCCCCCAACAAGTGCACAAAACCCAAAAATTCCCTGATCGCCGTTAGTCTCCACCCCCTGCGATGGATTAAAGTAACGCCCCCAGCCCTGGCGTTATTCGAACGCCTTTGCTCACCCTCTCCAGGAACAGTCATCGATGGAACATCGTGAAGCGCTGCTTGCGCTGCGAACCTTTCTTTCAACGCAGATTCTCGGCCAGGAAAAACTCATCGAGCGGTTGCTCATCGCTCTGCTCGCTGACGGCCACATGCTGGTCGAAGGCGCCCCTGGCCTGGCCAAGACCAAGGCCATCAAAGAGCTTGCCGAAGGTATCGAAGCACAATTCCATCGCATCCAGTTCACGCCCGACCTGCTGCCTGCCGACATCACCGGCACCGAGATCTATCGCCCGGAAACCGGCAGCTTCGTGTTCCAGCAGGGACCGATCTTCCATAACCTGGTGCTGGCCGACGAAATCAACCGGGCACCGGCCAAGGTCCAGTCGGCCTTGCTCGAAGCCATGGGCGAGCGGCAGGTCAGTGTGGGCCGCAGCACGTATGAGCTGTCGCCGCTGTTTCTGGTCATGGCGACCCAAAACCCGATCGAGCAGGAAGGCACCTACCCGCTGCCTGAAGCCCAGCTCGACCGTTTCCTGATGCACGTCAAAATCGGCTTCCCCGACGCGGCCGTCGAGCGGCGTATCCTGCAACAGGCCCGCGGTGAAGCGCTGCACGGCGAAACCAAGCCCGAGCGGCGGATCAGCCAGCAGGCGATATTTGCCGCACGCAAGGAAATCCTTGGTCTGTACATGGCCGACGCGGTGGAGGAATACCTGGTGCAGCTGGTCATGGCGACCCGCACGCCGGGCAAGTTCGACCCGGAAATGGCCGAGTGGATTGCCTATGGCGCCAGCCCGCGCGGCTCCATCGCCCTCGACCGCTGCGCCCGTGCTCACGCCTGGCTGGCCGGTCGCGACTTCGTCAGCCCCGAAGACATTCAAGCGGTGCTGTTCGACGTGTTGCGCCATCGCATCATTCTTTCCTTCGAAGCCGAAGCCGCTGGCATTGACCAGGACCGTGTGGTCCAGCGGATTCTCGACGTCGTCGCTGTCGCTTGACCCCGATGACCAAGCCGCTTGCGCCCGAACCGGGTATCCGTGTCAGCCTCTCCGAGCTGATCGAGATGCGCCATCGCGTGCGCGAAGTGCAGTTGTTTTCCACGCCAAGCCAGCGCAGCCCACTGATTGGCCTGCACCATTCCAAGCTGCGCGGGCGTGGCGTGGACTTCGATCAGGTGCGGGTCTATCAGGCTGGCGACGACGTGCGAACCATCGACTGGCGCGTCACCGCACGCACCCAGGAACCGCACACCAAGCTGTTTCACGAAGAGCGCGAGCGGCCGATATTCATCATGGTCGAGCAAAGTCGCCGGCTGTTTTTCGGCTCGGGGCTGATGTTCAAATCGGTGTTGGCCGCGCAAGCCGCGAGCCTGATCGGTTGGGCTGCACTGGGGCACAACGACCGTGTTGGCGGGCTGGTGTACGGTGAAAACGAGCACTACGAAATCAAACCCCGACGCAGCAAGCAAAGCCTGCTGCAACTGCTCAACCGCATGGTACGCGTCAACCAGTCCCTCACGACCGAAAGCGAGCCGGACCGCGACAGCCTGGGCATGGCTCTGCGCCGCGCGCGCGAAGTGCTACGCCCCGGGAGCCTGGTGATCGTGATCTGCGACGAGCGCGCCTTGTCCGAAGGTGCCGAGCAGCAACTGAGCCTGCTGTCGCGGCACTGTGACTTGCTGTTGCTGCCAGTCTCCGATCCTCTGGACCATGCCCTGCCCGCTGCCGGTTTGCTGCGTTTCGCCGAGCGCGGGGCACAACTTGAACTCGACACGCTGAACTTCGACCTGCGCCAGAGTTATCGCGCCCAGGCCGAAGCCCGCATCGCCCGCTGGGAATTGCTGGCGCAGAAGCTGCGCGTGCTGTTAATGCCGCTGAGCACTCAAAGCGGGATGGTCGAACAATTGCGTGAATACCTGAACCCGCAGCGTCCGGGTAAAAGCCAATGAACAGCCTCGATCAACTGCAACCGCTGATGACTCCACCGCCCATCGAGTTCTGGCCGCCGGCGCCGGGCTGGTGGCTGCTATTGGTGCTGCTGCCACTGATCGGCTTTGGCCTGTGGCAGCTACGCCGCTTTATTCCCGTCAAGCGTTCTACCGTGCGCGCCGAACAGCCGCTGGACCCGGTGCGTCTGGCGGCGCTGGCGGAACTGGCACAAATGCCCAAACCCTATGACGGTGCGCCGGCCGGTGCCTGGTTGCAGCAACTCAACGGGCTGCTCAAGCGTCTGTGCCGCAACCACTACCCCTACAGCCAGAGCCACACCCTGAACGGTCGTAAATGGCTGGCGTTTCTCGACAACCGTTGCCCGGCTGCCGGCCTGACCCGCTGGATGATCCTGGTTGAGGGCGCTTACAAACCGGAATGCAAACTCGACGACAAGGCCATTGCCGGCCTGACACAAGCCGTCGACACCTGGATTCGCAAGCATGTTTGAGTTCGCCTGGCCATGGATCTTCGCCCTGCTGCCACTGCCGTGGCTGATGCGGGTTGTGCTGCCGGTCGCCGACAGCGGCGAACCGGCGCTCAAGGTCAGCTTTCTGTCCGACCTTGAAGGCCTGGCCCGGCGTCGCGCCCGTGCCAACCTGCCGACCTGGCGCCAGCAAGCACCGTTCATCCTGCTCTGGCTGCTGCTGTTGATTGCCGCCGCGCGCCCGCAATGGCTCGGCGAACCGCTGCCGATTGCCGCCAGCGGACGCGACCTGCTGGTGGCCGTCGACGTTTCCGGCTCCATGGATTTCCCCGACATGGAGTGGCAAGACGAAGACGTCAGCCGCCTGACACTGGTCAAACACTTGCTCGGTGATTTCCTTGAAGGGCGCGACGGTGATCGCGTCGGCCTGATCCTGTTCGGCAGCCAGGCGTATCTGCAAGCACCGCTGACGTTCGACCGGCACACCGTGCGCATCTGGCTTGACGAAGCGCGGATCGGCATCGCTGGCAAGAACACCGCCATTGGCGACGCCATCGGCCTGGCCTTGAAGCGCTTGCGCCAACGCCCGGCGCAAAGCCGCGTGCTGATTCTGGTCACCGACGGCGCCAACAATGGCGGCGAAATCGATCCACTGACCGCGGCAAGACTGGCTGCCGAAGAAGGCGTGAAAATCTACCCGATCGGCATTGGCGCCGATCCGGAGCAAGCAGGCCCTTTGGCTTTTCTGGCGGGCAATCCGACCATGGACCTCGATGAACCCGCCTTGAAAGCTATCGCCGAGGCGACCGGCGGGCGCTACTTCCGTGCGCGTGATGGCAAGGAATTGCTGCAGATCAAGAAGACCCTCGATCAACTGGAACCCGTGACCCAACAGCCGACCCAGGCTCGCCCGGCGCAAGCGCTGTACAGTTGGCCGCTGGCTGCCGCGTTGCTGATGAGCCTGTTGCTGGTAATCCGCGAACGCTGGCCCGACAATCTGCTGCAACGTTTTTTCACCAAGGAACATTTTCTGCAACAGCACACCGACTGGCACCAGCGGCTTAAACGCCTGCGTCTGCGGAGGCGCCGATGATCGCGCTCTGGCCGTATTGGTTCCGCCCTTGGTGGCTGCTGCTGTTGCCGCTATTGGGCTGGTTGCTGTGGCAACTCTGGCACCGGAAAAAACGCGCGGGTCGCTGGCAGATGATCCTGCCGCCGGCCTTCCATGCCGCCCTGCTTAGCGGTGGCAACGGACGTGAAAGCAAGTTGCCGTGGGTCGCCCTGGGCCTGGCCTGGATTCTGGCGGTACTGGCACTACTGGGGCCCAGCTGGGAGCGGGTTGAACAATCTGCGCAGAAACCTGCCGACCCCTTGGTGGTTCTGCTTGAACTGACCCCGGAAATGCTCGCCACCGACGTGCCGTCCACGCGCCTGGAGCAGGCCCGGCGCAAGCTGCTCGATCTGTTGCAAGCGCGCAGCGACGCGCAGACCGCCATCGTCGTCTATGCCGGCAGCGCGCACACGCTGGTGCCGCTCTCGGACGACCTGGCCACCAGCCGTAACCTGCTGGACGCGTTGAAACCGTCGATCATGCCCGAGGCCGGTCATCGCGCTGATCTGGCCGTGGCCAAGGCGCTGGCATTGCTCAACCGCGGCGCCCTCGGTCAGGGCCGGATTCTGCTGATAGGCTCATCCCTGACCGAACAGGAGCGCCAGGGTATTCGTCAGGCCCTGCGCGGTCAGGCACCGCAATGGTTGATGCTCGGCATCGGCACCCCGCAAGGCGCACCGATCGCTGACGAACACGGCAGTTTCCTCAAGGATGCACAAGGCGCGATCCTCGTACCGCGTCTCGACGGGCCGAGCCTGAAAGCCTTTGCCAGCGAAATGGAGGGGCGTTACCGGCAAGCGCAACTGGACGACAGCGACCTGCGCGGCCTCGGGTTGCTCGATAGCCCGCATAGCGTGCGTAACGATGGCCAGACCCTGCGCCTCGATACCTGGGCCGATCAGGGCTATTGGCTGTTACTGCCGCTGTTGCTGCTGACGGCCTGCGCGGGACGCCGAGGCTGGCTGTTTTGCCTGCCATTGCTGTTCATGCTGCCGCAGCCGAGTTACGCCTTCGAGTTCAACGATCTCTGGCTGCGCCCGGACCAACAGGGCCTGCACTTGCTCAAGCAACACCAGCCCGCGGAGGCCGCGCAGCGTTTCCAGGACCGGCAATGGCAAGGCGTTGCGCTGTATGAGGCCGGCGAGTATGCCACTGCCGCCGAGCGTTTCGCCGAAGGCAACGACGCCCGTGCGCACTACAATCGCGGCAACGCCCTGGCTAAAAGCGGTGAACTGGAAGCCGCCGTCGATGCCTATGAACAAGCCCTTGAACTGCAACCTGATTTACGCCCGGCGCAGACCAACAAAGCGCTGGTAGAAGCGTTGATCAAACAGAAAGCCCCCACATCCCCCAATGAGCCGGACAAAACCGACGGCGAAGAGCACCCGCAAACCCAGCAACCCCCACCGCCGGGTGCGGCGACACAGCCCTCGACCGGTGACGAGCAAAAGACCGACACGCAAACCGCGCAATCGCACAGCGACGCCAACAGCGAAAACCAGACCGACAGCCCGCCACAACCGGGCAATAATGAAGTGCCGGGCAATGAGTCGGGCGACGAACAACGCAGCACACCGCCGATCCGCACCGCCGACGGCGAGCGCCGCCAGGCCTTGGAGCAATGGCTGCGTAAAATCCCGGATGAGCCGGGCGAACTGCTTAAACGTAAATTCTGGTACGAACAGCAACAACATCAGGATCAGGGAAAAACTCGATGACCCGCTTCACCGCTCTATTGCTCAGCCTTTCGCTCTGGACCGTGGGTGCCCAGGCTGCGGGGCTGGTTGCCAGCATCGATCGCAGCCGCGTGAATTCCGGCGAAACGGTCGAACTGACCCTCGAATCCAGTGATGTCACGCAGTTCGGCAAACCTGACCTGAGCGCACTTGAACCACTGTTCGAAGTTCGCGGCACCCGCCAGGTCAACCAGCTCACCACCCTGGGCGACGACAGCCACGCCACCACCCGCTGGATCATCACCCTCCTGCCCAAGCACAACGGCACACTGGTCATCCCGTCCCTGCCGCTCGGAGAGTACAAAAGCCAGCCGATCAACTTGCAAGTGGTCGAAAGCGAGAAGCAGGACAGCGCCGACAAACTGGCACCCGTATTCATCGAGACCAGCCTCGATCAGGACGCGGTGTACGTGCAGGCCCAGGCGATTCTGACCTTGCGCATCTATCATTCGGTGTCGCTGTATGACGACAGCAGCCTGACCCCGCTGCAAATCCCCGATGCCCGCGTCGAACAACTCGGCGAGTCGCGCACTTACGAAAAAGTCATCAATGACCTGCGCCACGGCGTGATCGAACGACGCTACGCCATTTACCCACAACACAGTGGCCTGCTGACGATTCCCGCACAGATGTTCAGCGCCACCCTGGCGGAGACGCAACCCTCTCAGGAGCCGGCCCCGCAAGGGCCAAAAGCGGGCAAACTGATTCGCGTGAGTTCCACCGGGCTCAACCTGACCGTCAAGCCCAAACCGGCCGATTATCCCGCCGACGCCCCTTGGCTGCCTGCGCGCAGCCTGAGTCTCAGTGAAAACTGGAACCCTGCGCCTGATCACGTTCAAGTGGGCGACTCCATGACCCGCAGCCTGACCCTGAAAGCCGAAGGCCTGGCCAGTTCGCAACTGCCGCCCCTGCCCGCCACTGAAAGCAGCGGATTGCGGCGTTATCCCGATCAGCCACAACTGAGCAATCAACCCAGTGACCAGGGGTTGATCGGCATCCGCGAAGACCGCGAGGCACTGGTGCCCACTCGTATCGGGCAGATCGAATTACCGCCCGTGGAAGTGGTCTGGTGGAACACCCTTCAAGATCATCTGGAGCGCAGCAGCCTGCCCGCTCGCACCCTGAACACCGTAAACAACCCGAGCCTGATGGTCGACGCTCCAGCGGGTAACGTGCCGGCTACCCTGGCGGTCGGCAGTGAAGCACTCTGGTACTGGAAGCTCAGCACCTTGATCCTCGCCTGCACCACCCTGCTTGGCTTCGGCCTCTGGTGGCGTGCGCGTTGGCAGCCGGCGATTCTGCGTGCCGCGCAAACGGGCCCGAGCCCGCGCACGCTACTCGACGACCTCAAGCGAGCCTGCCAGGCCAACGACCCTCAAGCCACCCGCCAGGCGCTCGACGCCTGGGCCCGCCAACAGCCGGAAACCCTGGCCGACATGGCCGCACGCTTCGTACCGCTGTCCGACGCACTCGACGGCTTGAACGGCGCGCTCTACAGCGAAACCGGGCATTACTGGCAAGGCGAAGAACTCTGGCGCGCGATCCGCGCCATCCCGATCACCGAACGGGTCCATGATCCGGTCGGTGACAGTGGTTTGCCGCCGCTGTATCCGAAGTAAAAGATGATGGTGGTATTTTCAGAATCGCCGGTAACTACCCCTGCGCTCCACTCGTTCCATATCTATGGACCCTCTGCGAATGGAGCCTTTCAATATATCCGCCTCGAAGTAACGTGAATTTTCAGGTGGTTCATGGCTATTTTGGACAGATGTCTCACTGTCCACCTCATTCGCCTGTCGAGCCGACAATTTGATCGTTTTGGGCTGCACACGAATCAGAAAATCAATCCTCCCCTCTGGCCCTTTAATTCTTTCCACGCTAACGGGTTCAAGATCGAAGTCTTCCATTATCCGCATCGTGCTTTTTCCATTAGGCGTCTTGGTAAAAAAAACATTCATCAAGTCTTTCCCATCATTCCCAGTGCTCACCGTATTAGCGAGAGCGATGTAACTCATGACATTCTCTCGTTTGATCACGGAAGGTAGCTTGCCAAAAAAGCTACGCTGGCTGGCGACCAATTCATATTGGTATCTGGCAACATCACTGGCATGGAACCTGTCAGGTTCACCGGAACCGGAAATGTCCCTGCGAGGTGGATTGGTTTTATAGTTCTGTTTGAAAATCCAAATATCTTCATGGAATTCGTTCACGAACCAACTTTCATAACTATGACCGCCTACCTGATGGAAATATGTTGAACTGACTTCATGAGAATTAGGCTCGAGTTCGTGGGCCTTAAATCTATCCTTTATAAAACGCTGCGCCGCTTGACTGGAGTCACCCAGGCTATCAAGTCGTGCCCTCAAACCCTCCTGCCAGAAGGATTGGTATGCGCTACTCGGCGGTACTGGTTCCAAGCCATACATGTCAACGAGCGTAGTGGGTCGGTTTTCGACCATTCTGTACAAATTCTGCCCATATAACGTGCCTGCTGGATCAGGGCTCATCCAGCGACACAACCAAGGTGCGTAATACCGATACCCATAGTAGTAAAGTCCGGACGCATCCCGCTCTTTTCCTGAGTAACGAATAGTTTTGTATTTAGCCTCCAACGTACTTCTACCCACCCACCAGGCTGTACCGCCAAACGGGTAATAACCCTCTTGGCTCAATAGTCCGGCTTTCTCATCCAGCTCCAACGTGCATGAACCCAGGTGATCACTCAGACTGAAGCGCACTTGATCATTGCTTATGCCGTCGGGCGGCTTCGTTTCCCAATGTAATACCCACACACGGCTGCGTCCGGCCTCGACGCTGATCACCTGGCGCTCTTCGCCTGTTACCGCGTCACGATGAATCTCTAGTCCCGGTAAATAACGAACCTCAGCGCGCAAGATACGACTGCCGGCTTGAGTAAGGCGCACCTTGCGCAGACGATGGCCGGGGCGGTCGTAGACATGGCACTCAAGATCATCCGGCCCATCCTCACGCTTCACCATCGTCACCAGACTCAGTTGATTGCGAACGTCCCAACTCATGGCCTGGCCGCGTTGCAACTCCTGCTGGTTGCCGTTGGCATCGAAGCCGTTGGTAATTTCCTCCTCGTCCGGTAGAGATCCATCTTCGCGCTGAGCCAGGCTGTGGTTGTTGAAACTGGAGGTACTCATATTGAACGTCGGTGCGCCGCTATGATGGCGGGAAAGTAGATTGCCGGCTGCGTCGTAGAGGAACGACTGAGTGTAATTGCGCAGTTGATTCGAATCCAACGGCATGCGCTTCAACGCTGGTAGTGCTAGTCCGTAGCCAGGAGTGATGACCTCCCGGCCACTGGCTTCGACCAGCTGATAAAGGCTGTCGTAGCGATAGCAGTTGATCGGATCGATACGCTGATTGTTGAAATAGCGCACCGACTGAGACTTGTCTTCAAGACTGACGATGTTTCCCACCGGGTCGTAACAGTAATTCAGATTCTGAAGAGGAGCACTGCCGGGAATACCGGCCAGGAGCTGGATCAAACGACCATCGTCAGCGCCATAAAAAGCCTTGTTCACCACGCGATTGCCGGCAGTTTCGCTCTCGATTTGACCAAGGGCATTGTAGTGAATAGAGCCGACCAGCAAGCGCGGCAGCTCATCAGAGCCCGCCAGTTGCAGCCGGGTTTCTTTCAGTTCGCCGGCCACCGTATAGTCGAATATCCTTAAGTTACCCATTGCATCGATCTGGGTCTGCATCTCATTTGTAGCAGTGAAGGTCTGAGCAGTGATAAAACCCTTACCGTCTTCCAAGAGATCATCGCGCAGTGAAATGTCGGGAGGCCAGTCCGGCGCCTCCAGACCGCTCAGGAACTGCCGTGCTTCCACCAGACACGTATCGAACAAACTATATTCGGATAACCGCAAGGTGCCCGCAGGATCATCATGTCGAATTAGCCGACCGCATTGGTTATGGGCCGCGACTTCGTCACCGCAATCGCCATAGGTAAAGCGCTCCACCACCTTGGGTAACTGACCTGCCGCGTGTTCACGTACGGTAACAGGGCGCAGTAACGAGTCGTGCTCGATCTGTTGCTGGTTGGCGCGACTGTCCCAGGAATGAAGTAATTGCCCGGCTGCGCCTGGCAAGGCCAGCCGCAGCCCCGCATCGACGCATCGACGCATTGCGTTGACAGTACAGCGTCGTGAAGTGTGTAAAGAGTGATCCTGTTGGGAACTTGCTTGCCCCCCATTGCAGCCTCCTTCCAGAAGCGCGGATCCCAACTAGCGATCTCTCGCCCGGCTGCATCGTAGGCATGCCGGGTAATCCGCGAGTCGGGCACCTGGCCAGACTCCGAGCGGCAGTAAGCAACTTCCCGACTCAACAGACCACGCGGGTCCATGACTGTCAGAGTGGGAGTTGAGCGATCTACAGAGATGTTGTCCATGGCTTTGAATAACACAGTAGGAATACGACGCCTACTGTCAGAAATTACAGGTAGATCTCTGCGTAATGCAGACACACCCGGTCCATCAGGCCGACATGGCTGCACGCTTCGTACCGCTGTCCGACGCACTCGACGGCTTGAACGGCGCGCTCTACAGCGAAACCGGGCATTACTGGCAAGGCGAAGAACTCTGGCGCGCGATCCGCGCCATCCCGATTGCCGAACGGGTTCATGATCCGGTCGGTGACAGTGGTTTGCCGCCGCTGTATCCGAAATAAACATCGAATGCCAGCTGCTACAAATACCAACCTGGAACAATCACCTTCAGGATGATTGTTCCAGTGCGCAGGTCAGGGTTGTTTGATCCAAAGCACATTGTCGCCCACACCAGGCGCCCAGTCCGACACGTACGAAACATGCGCCTGAATGCACCTCCACTTGCTCCCCGAATGGCTGACCCATGCGTCTTTTTCATACCTCGCATTCAGCTCCCAAGCTGGGTAATCCCCTCCTCCCCCTTCGGTTCTGACGCCCAGAACGTTACTGGATGACGACAGTTTGCCGTTCTGGTCGAGCGCTTTCACAAAGTATTCGTAGGTGGTATTTGGCGTCAGGCCTAGATCTTCAAACGAGGTCTTATCGCCGTCTACGCGGTCGACTTCATAGTCGTTACGGAAAATGACGTATTGGGTAATCGGAGTTGTGCCGGTAGAGACACCCCACATCAGTCTGACGCTTTGCGCAGTCTGGCCCATGCTGTGCAGATTCACTGGGGCAGTGGGTGCTCCATCTTCTGTCAACGTATGCACGTCGATGGCCCGACTCGGCGCAGAAACCTTGCCCTCGTTATTGATTGCGGAAATAAAATAGCTGTATCGGGTTCCAGCCGCCACGCTGTTATCGGTCCAGGTCTGTTGCGTTGCGTCAATATCGACAGTGGTGGTCCCGTTTCGTGTAACACGGTACTTGGCAATGGGGGCGGCTGCCTTATCCCACGTCAGCACCACTTGCTTGTCAGTAACGTCACTGGCCGTCAGCCCGGTCGGTGTGTCGGGACGTTCACCTCCGTCGGACGTCTCAAAGAGCAGATCAATTACCTGATAGAAAGCCATCCCCGTATCGGCAACGACATAAATAGCCAGTAACACGTGGTAGCCCTCACGCTTGGGTAGCGGGACTTCATGTTCGGTAGGGGAAGGTAGCATCAATTCATCTGGATATTTCCAGAATGGTTGCCAACTGTTTTGCACCGTATAAAACGGCTTTGCGCCGAACTGATAGCGCGCCAGGGGCTTGCTGGAGTCCCAATCTTCTTCGGTTATGAAATAGTCCCAACGCCTTGCGGGGTGGTTTGCAGTAAAGTTCCATGAGACAGGCAATGATTCGCCACTACACACTTCGTGCTTTTGCCAGTGGTCACCAGGCTGATCAAGAAACGCACCGGTCAGCTGCCCCGCACTGGCAATCATTCCATCCAGAGGTGGCGTGGCACTAAGCACATCGTCCGGAGCCAAAGGATCCTTCAAGCCGCCAGCGGTCTGCGGGAAATGCTTTCCGGACTCCCGCTGATTCAGCGCGCCCTCATCCAGTTTCCGTTCCTGCCAGGCAAAATAGGCCCGTGAGGCGGGAGAAAAGACATGACCGTGACGCGGTGTATTGCTTCGACTGATCGTGTTCGAGCTACGCTGTGACATAGTGTTTCTCCACATTTGTTTAATCACTGCAAGGGATCCATACCCTCCGCCACCATTAAACGCTCCGCCCTCCGCCACGAATACTGTTAGAAGTAACAGGTCAGCGCGTCATTGGTCGGTTATTAACCTCCGCGATCTGCAAGAAGCCCCTCAGCAACCCAAAGCATTTGCCAGTAAACTCCCTCCCCTTTAGCCGCCATCATTTTTCCCGCGGCCATCACCTTATTTCCTACGGAGTTTGCCTTGCGTCTGTTCCACACCTCCGACTGGCACCTTGGGCAGAACCTGCATGGCCAGGAGCGCGACTTTGAACACGGCTGTTTCCTCGACTGGCTGCTGCGTCAGCTGGCGCTGGAAAAGCCCGATGTGCTGCTGATCGCTGGCGACATCTTCGACACGGTCAATCCGCCGGTCAAAGCCCAGGAGCGGCTCTACGACTTCATCGTCAGCGCACACGAGCAGCAGCCATCGCTGACTATCGTGATGATCGCCGGCAACCACGACTCCGGCTCGCGGATCGAATTGCCCGCGCCGCTGATGCGCCGGTTGCGCACTCATGCGCTGGGTCGGGTGTTGTGGCTCGATGACGGGCAACTGGACGCCGAACGCTTGCTGATTCCGCTGCCCGATGCCTCGGGTGAAATCGCCGGCTGGTGCCTGGCGCTGCCGTTTCTGCGGCCCGCCGAAGTGACCGGCGCACATCTGGGCGACAACTACCTGCGCGGTATCGGTCAGGTGCATGAATGGCTGATCGAAGCCGCCAACGCCAAGCGCCAACCCGGTCAGGCATTGATCGCCATCAGCCACGCGCACATGGCCGGTGGTTCGGTGTCCGAGGACTCCGAGCGCAGCCTGATCATCGGCAACGCCGAAGCCCTGCCCGCCAGCCTGTTCGGGCCGAGCATCAGCTACGTTGCCCTTGGCCATTTGCACAAACCGCAGAAGGTCAACGGTGAGGAGCGCATTCGCTACAGCGGCTCACCGATTCCGTTGTCGTTTTCCGAAATCGGCTATCAGCATCAGATTCTCGACATCACGCTCGACGGCGAGACGCTGCTCAGCGTCGAACCCCGGTTGATCCCCCGTGCGGTCAACCTGCAACGCCTGGGCCCTGCTCCGCTCAGTGAAATCCTGACGCAGCTCGCGGATTTGCCGAATATCGACTTGTTGGCCGATCTCCAGCGCCAACCATGGCTTGAAGTCCGCGTACGCCTCGATGAACCGCAGCCGGACTTGCGCCAACAGATCGAAACCGCGTTGCAAGGCAAAGCCGTGCGGCTGGTGCGGATCGCTGCCGAATACGCCGGCAATGGCGGTCGAGATGGCGCTGATGACACAGGCCAGTTGGTCGAACTGGACCAGCTCACGCCACAGGAATTATTCAGCCGTGCCTGGCTCGATAACTACGGCAGCGCGGTCGACGAACAGACACTCAAGGACTTTGCGGTGCTGCTGCAAGACGTTCAGCAGGAGAGCGAACAGCCATGAAAATCCTCGCGATCCGCCTGAAAAACCTCGCCTCGCTGGCAGGCCCCTTTGAAATCGACTTCACCGCCGAACCCTTGGCCAGTTCCGGCCTGTTTGCGATTACCGGGCCGACCGGCGCCGGCAAAAGCACCTTGCTCGATGCCCTGTGCCTGGCGCTGTTTGGTGCAGTGCCGCGCCTCAACAACACCGGACGCGACGCCAAGGTGCCGGATGCAGACGGCGAGATCGCCACGGGCGACCCGCGCACCTTGCTGCGCCGTGGCACCGGTGACGGCTATGCCGAAGTCGACTTTGTCGGCATCGACGGCCGTCGCTACCGCGCGCGCTGGGAGGCCAATCGCGCCCGTGAAAAAGCCAACGGCAAACTGCAAACCAGCCGTCAAAGCCTGCGCGACCTCGACACCGATCAACTGTTGGCGAGCCAGAAAGGCGAATACAAGACTCAGCTTGAAGCCGTGCTGGGCCTGAACTTCGAACAGTTCACCCGCGCGGTGATGCTCGCTCAAAGCGAGTTCAGCGCGTTTCTCAAGGCCGATGACAACGACCGCAGCGAACTGCTGGAAAAACTCACCGACACCGCGCTCTACACGCGCCTGGGCAAGCGTGCTTTCGACAAAAGCAAGGAAACCCGCGAAGTCCACAAGTTGCTGCAAGATCAGGCCACAGGCGTCACACCGCTTGAACCCGAGGCCCGCGCCGAACTCGATCAGCGTTTCAACGACGCCCAACAACAACTGAAAAACCAGCAAGCACAGCTCAAGCAACTTGAACTGCAGAACACCTGGCTAAAGGAGTTGCAGCAGTTGCAGGACCAGCAACAGGCCGCTGCTGAACAACTGCAACAGGCTCAACAGTCGTGGGACGCCCAGGCGGGCGAACGGCTGAACCTGGCGCGCCTGGAACAACTGGCACCGCAGCGGCATCAGTTTGCCCGGCAAACCGAGCTGCGCGCGCAACTAAGCCCGCTGGCCGCGCTGATTCAGCAACACAGCCAACAGCAAAGCGAGCTGCAAACCCGTCAGGTGCAACTCGAAACCAGCCTGGAATCCGCAAAAGCCGCGCTGATCCAGGCCCAAAGTCAGCACAGCAACAACGCCCCGCTGCTGCGTCAGGCTTTCGAAGAGCAAAGCAACCTCGCGCGCCTGACCCAGGCCATCAACGCCTCAGCCGAACTCAAGCACAACGCCGAACAGGCCAGCACCGAAGGCCAGCAAGCCATCGCGCAAATGCTCGAACAGCAACAACGGGTTGCCGAACGCCTGGCGACGATTGCAACGCAACTGGAACAGAGCCTCCATCTGGCTCCCGTCAGTGACGCCTGGAACGCCTATCGCGAGCGTTTGCAGCAACTGATGCTGGTGGGCAATCGCCTGAAAAAAGGCCAGGCCGAACTGCTCGAACTGGAGCAACGAGCGGCCGACACCGCGAGCCAACTCAGCGCACAACGCCAAAGCCTGGAGCTGCTCTACAACGAAGCCGGCGCTGAACCTGCAGCCGTAGCCGAACAGATTCAGATCCTCGGCAGCCTGCTGCAAGACAACCGCAAGCAGCAACGCGCCATCGAAGAGCTCGCGCGGCTGTGGGCCCGTCAGCAGGAGCTGGACACGCGCACGCTGGAACTGCAACAGCGCCTTCAGACCGTCCAGACAGAACGCGAACGCCTGACCCGCGAAGGCGTCCAGGCCAAGGCCGAACTGACGGTCGCCGAGCAAACCCTGACAGTCACCCGGGAACTGCTGGAGCGTCAGCGCCTGGCGCGCAGTGCCAGTGTCGAAGAGTTGCGCGGGCAGTTACAGGACGATCAACCGTGCCCGGTCTGCGGCAGCGTCGAGCATCCTTATCATCAGCCAGAAGCGTTGCTGCAAAGCCTCGGCCGGCACGATGAAAACGAACAGGCCAACGCGCAAAAAGCCGTTGACCTGCTCAAGGAAAAACTCGCGGACCTGCGCACCGATGTCGGCGGGCTGATTGCCCAGCAAAAAGAACTGCTGCAACAACAGGAACTGCTGGCAACCCAGCAGCAGAGCCTGACACCGAGCCTTGAAGCGCATCCACTGGCCGCCCAGTTGCTGACCCAGGAAACCGCCAAACGCGACGCCTGGCTGAATCAGCAAAGCGCTCAGTTGAATCAGAGCATTGCCCAGGATGAACAACGACAAAGCGCCCTGCTCACCTTGCAGCAAGACGCCGCACGCCTTCAGCAACAACTGCAAGCCGCCGACCAGGCCAGCCAACAGGCTGCCCAGCAACTGGCGATCCAACAACGCGAGTTGAACAACGACAGCCAGCGCCTTGAAGAAGAACTGGCAGCGTTCGGCACCCTGCTCCCTGCGGCGACCCTTGACGGTTTGCGCAACGAGCCCGCTACGACCTTCATGCAACTCGATCAGCAGGTTGCCCAGCGGCTGGAACAGCTGGAATTGCAACGCGAAGAACTCAGCGAACAACAACAGCGTCAGCAAAACCTGGAGAAAGAACAGGACCGGCAGCTGACACGCGTGCAGCAATTGGAAGCCGCACAGCAACAATTCAGCGCACTCGCCGAGCAGCAACACGCCGCCCAACAGAAACTCGCCGAACTGCTGGGCGACCAGCCGAGCGCCGAGCAGTGGCAACAGCAACTGGATCAGGCCGTCGAACGGGCTCGACAGGCTGAAGCGCTGGCCAATCAGCACTTGCAGGAAGTCCGCAGCCAGCAGATTCAACTGGCCGCCGAACTCAAAGCCGAGCAACAACGCCTGCACGCGCTGGAAGCCGAAAGTCATGAGCTGAGCGGCAGGATCGCCGAATGGCGTGCCCATCATCCAGAACTGGACGATGGCGGTCTGGAGCAGTTACTGGCGTTCAGCGACGAGCAGGTCACGCAGTTGCGCCAACAGCTTCAACTCGGCGAAAAAGCCATCGAGCAAGCCAAGGTGCTAGTGCATGAACGCGAACAGCGCCTGCACAGCCATCAGGCGCAGCACAACGGCAACCTCGATGCCGAACAACTGGCCACCGCCCTCGGCGAGCTGCAAAACCAGTTCGGGATCAGCGAGCAGCTCTGTGCCGAACTGCGTGCGCAACAAGCCGAAGATCAACGCCGTCAGGACGCCAATCAGGCGCTGGCACAACGCATTAGCGAGGCCTACAACGAGTGGCAGCGCTGGGCACGGCTGAATGCCCTGATCGGCTCGGCCACCGGCGACACCTTCCGCAAGATCGCCCAGGCCTACAACCTCGATTTGCTGGTGCACCACGCCAACGCCCAGTTGCGCCAACTGGTGCGCCGCTACCGGCTCAAGCGCGGCGGCAGCATGCTCGGCTTGCTGGTGATGGACACGGAGATGGGCGATGAACTGCGCTCGGTGCACTCGCTGTCGGGCGGCGAAACCTTCCTGGTGTCGCTGGCACTGGCGCTGGGCCTGGCCTCGATGGCGTCGAGCACGCTGAAAATCGAATCGCTGTTCATCGATGAAGGCTTCGGCAGCCTCGATCCCGAATCACTGCAATTGGCGATGGACGCCCTCGACGGCTTGCAGGCGCAGGGGCGCAAGGTCGGGGTGATCTCCCACGTACAGGAAATGCACGAGCGAATCCCGGTGCAGATCCAGGTTCATCGCCAAGGCAATGGCCTGAGCACGCTGGAGGTCAAATGAGCACGCCGACGCTCTACTCCTTCCGCCGCTGCCCCTACGCCATGCGCGCTCGCATGGCATTGCGTTACAGCGCTGTGGAGCTGAACATCGTCGAAGTCAGCCTCAAGGCCAAGCCACCGGAAATGCTCGCGCTGTCGAGCAAGGGCACCGTGCCGGTACTCAGCCTTGACGGTCGGGTGATCGAGCAAAGCCTGGAGATCATGCAGTGGGCGCTGGAACAGAACGACCCGCAGGATTGGTTGCTCAAGGACGATCCTGCGGCGCAGCAACTGGGCACTGCGCTGATCGAAGCAAACGACCAGACGTTCAAGCTGCACCTCAATCGCTACAAATACGCTGAACGCTACCCGGAACACCCCATGGAGCATTACCGCGCGGAAGGCGAAGGGTTTTTGCGCGAACTGGATGAGTTGCTGCAACAGCGAGCTTATCTGGTGGCCGATCATCTGAGCCTGGCGGACATCGCGCTGGCACCGTTCATACGCCAGTTCGCGCATGTCGACCGCGAGTGGTTTGCGCAGACGCCGTACCGGCATTTGCAGGCGTGGCTTCAAGGGATTCTTGAGTCAGATCTTTTTACCGCTGTCATGGCAAAAACCTAGTGTGTGCGAGCCTGCTCGCGATGACTGACATTCAACATTGATATCGACTGTCACACCGCTATCGCGAGCAGGCTCGCTCCCACATTTGATTACGCCAACGCGCTGCACATTTGCAGCGCCGAGCAATCAACCTCAAACGGCCCCAGAACCACCGCTTTGGGTTTGGCTGGCGGGTTACCCGCCAGCAACCCCAGCGCCTTGGCAGTCTGGATGTTGTGGGCGATGTTGTGATTGCACTCGATGGCCCGTGCCAGCGAGCCCGCCGAGCCTTGGCCGATGCCGAGCAGTGAAGATCCATTGGTCAGGAATGCCAGGAAGGCCACGACCATCAGTTTGCGCCCTTTCATACCCCCACGGCTCCCGCGATGTCGGAATGCTCAGCGCTGACGCGCTGCGCGTGTTCAAACTGGATGGCGGGATAAGCGACCTGAATCGGCGCTTGCATGACGCGCTGCGACTGGGCCGAGAGGCTGACCACCAGAACCATCGCCACGTATAAACCAATGGCTACATACGCGCCGTGTTTGGCAGAAGAAAGGATTGCGCTGGCCATGGGATTCTCCGTGGGCATGTTTCAGTGCCCACAGAATCAATTAAATAGCCTGCTATGAATAGCGACCTTTATGCATAGTAGCTATCAGTTTAATTGATCGAAAATCCGACGACGTTCAGTCCTGCAACACGCTCATCAAACGCTCGTGCGCGGCTTCAGGCTCGCCGTCAACCGGACGGGCAGCCGAGAGAATCGGGGTGGAATAGAGAAACAGCAGCACCACAGCCAGACGCATTGCCATGCCATCGATCCTTGGGAAAGATTGAGTCAATAAATTAGCGTCAAATTTAAACACATGGCTATGTGATATTACACGCGATATTTGTGCTGATTGGGGTGCGGAGTCGCAAATGCTTTATGCAGAAGCGACATCACTCGGGTCTTTCCAGCGAAAGGATCGCCGATCGGATCAAGTGACTTCGCTCCTGCATAAAGTCGGCAGGGTTTGAATCTCAGTGTTGGATCTTGTGATCCAGCGCGGCATAGAAGTTGGCGCTTTGTTGCAGGTATTTCTGGGTGTAGCTGTGGGTGCCGGATTTTTTCGAGCTGATCTCGGTGTTGGCACTGGCTGGCAGAGCAACGCTGGCGGAGATGGCGGATGCGGCAATCACGGAGAAGAGATTGAAGTTCATGGCGGTAACCCTCGTAGATTCAGTTGGCTTGCTTGCCTGTTCAGGCCGTGAAGCAAACTTACGCCCGAGGGTTGGCGCTCTTGAAATCTTTTGCAGCAGTAGCGGATATCACTCAGATTAATAGAACCGTGCAGGCCCCGGCGTACGGGGCCTGCGGCTTATTGACGCAGGAAGAACTTGATATCGCTGGGTGAGTCGAACGGCAGTTTTTGCACGGTTTTGCCCAGCAGGCCAGTCTTCACATCACGCGCGATGATGACGATCTGATTGCTCTTCTGGTTGGCGACCAGCATGAACTTGCCGCTTGGGTCGAGGCTGAACTCACGCGGGTGATCCCCTTCCACCGGGCGCCGTTGAAGCTCCTTGAGCTCACCAGTGGCCGGATCGATGGCGAACACCAGCAACTCATTAGCGGTGCCACGGTTGCTGACGTAGAGGAACTTGCCATCCGACGAGGCATGCAACGCAGCGGCGGCTTTCTGTGCCGGGGGTTTGCCGGCTGCCAGGTCGACCATTTGCCGTTGGGTCAACTTGCCCGCCTGATAATCGAAGACGGCGACTTGCGCGCTCATTTCCAGGGTCAGGTACGCGTGCTTGCCGTCGGCACTGAACAGCAAATGCCGCGGCCCGCTGCCGGGTGGCAACTGAACCGAGGCCGGCGTGGCAGCGCTCAGCGGCCGTTCCGGATTGGCCTTGGGGTCATAGCGATAGACAAAGACCTTGTCGGCACCCAGGTCATTGGCAAACACGTACTGACCGTCCGGCGAGGACACTGTCGAATGCACGTGCGCCGACAGCTGCCGCTCGGGATTGACCCGGCTCGGCTGATGGCTGCTCAGTTGCACCGGCGACGCCAGCTTGCCATCGGCGCTCACCGGCAATGCCGCCAGGCTGCCACCCGGGTCTTCGGCCACAGAGTAATTACTGACAAACAGGTACTTGCCGTCAGCGCTCAGGCTGGAATGGGTCGGCTCGTTGCCCAGGCTCTGTGCCTGACTGATCAGGCTCAGCGCGTGGGTGTTCGGCTCGACAGCGAAGCTGCTGACGCGCCCTACCGGGTCGGCTTGCCCCGGACCATTCTCGTTGACCACAAACAGTCGACGCTGATCGCTGGACAAGGTCAGCCACGACGGATTGGCACTCTTGACCACCTGCAACGGCGTCGCGTCGAGTTGACCGCTCTGGCTGTCGAATTTGAGTCGGTAGATCCCCCGGCTCTGGCCTTGGGTGTAGGTGCCGACCAGCAGTTCATGGATGTCGGCGGGGGCTGCCTGCACCCCCATCGCGCCGAAACTGCCGGCCATCAACAGTGGCCAGACATTACGCATCTTCATGCTCGTCGTCCCCTTCGTCACCACCGAACGCGTCCATGCACACCAGTCGGTGCTCGCCGGAATCACCGGTGATGGTCCAGCTCTGCAGGGTTTGATCGAATACCGCCGCCTGCACCTGGGCCGGGCTGAACTCCCAGTGCTTGGCCGCTCGGCCGTCCATGCATTCAATGTGCAGATTGTCGTCTTCGTCGAGAGCGAATTCGAAGGCGTGCAAGCCGTCGATTTCGACCATGGCGCAGTGTTCGAGGGCGTTGAGAAGGGTTACGGCAGTCATGGCAGTCAATCTTTGAATGGGAAAGACGCCATCATAGCTCAATGTGGTAGCCGGCTACCGCACACATCACCCGGCCTCGTCGTATGTTACAGACTCAACCCCATGCAAAGGATTGCATCATGTCGACACCTGCATCGCCGCCCGTTACGGCGGGCTATACCCACATCGTCGCGCGCGCGATCAACGCCCGGTTCAGCACCCGGCCGACGTTGCGCTCGGTAACCTCTCGCTTGCTCAAGGACGGTTTGCAGGAAAAATACCCTCACCTTGATTTTGACCCTGAGCGGACCAAGGTTGCACAACCGATCCCGGATGGCGCATGGCGTCTCACACTACTTCTGGACGTGGTGCTGGAGTATCTGGCCAGCGACATACCTCCCGACTTGAGCGAGCAATACGGTCGCGATTGTTTTCTGACCAACAAGGCCCCTGCCCGGTTGACCGTCGGCAAAACCACCTCCCGCGTACCCGACATGCAGGTGATTGCAGACGTCATCCGTGAACTACCGACGATTCTATTCATTGCTTTTCAGGAGTCACTGACGAGCTATTGGAACGAGAGCGTCGACACCGGGTCCAGCCGCTGGCAATGGCTGGGAGATCTGTTTGCCGGAGTCCTGAAGACGTCCGCCACACGTTTGTCGGCGAGTAACGCAGTGCAGGCCGACGTCCTCACGGAACTGGCCAATCATCCTGACCAACAGCAACGCCTTCAAAGGCCCTGGTCCAAAGGCTCTATTCATGCCTACACCCTTCAAACGACCCTGAGTAAAGGTCAGTCGGCAGTCAGCCTGCAGAGCCCCGACATCCTCGTCGAATGCGGTGAGATCCTGCTGTTGTGCAGCGTGACCGGGAGCATCGAGTCCTTCCCTTCCCTGCAGGCTTTCGGCCTGGCCTGGGGGGCTCGGTTTGAACGGGATTTCATGACCGAGACCATCACGTGGAAACGCTTTGAGCCCGACGGGAACATATTTGACACCCAGGCCGCCTTGCTCTTGAACCAGCAACTGGAGGACCTGGCTTCACTGCAACTACCGGCCGGCCAAAGCCTGGATGACCTTGAACAACGCGTTGATTCGATCACCGATGTCGCCACGTTGTTCATCGGTCACCCAGCCCGCTCGATGCACCTTCAACCGGTACAGGCAACGATCCCCGAATGGCTGCAAACGGCTGCAACCGCTGAGCGCATGGCCTACCGCAAGCACGTGCTGATGATGGCCAGCGTCAAGCAACAGACCCAAGGGCGCTCGTTCCGGGACGACATCGATGACATTCACACTTTCGCCAAAAAGGCGTTGCACACACAGATGCTGAAGGATCAACCCCAAGCCCCGGCATACAATGCCGATGAGCTGGAACTGACCTTTCATGTCCCCGTCGGTGACCTTGGCAGCGGCTACATCGAACCGGTCAAAATGTCCCTGACCGAGTTGGCGATCAAAAATCTGGCAGGTAAACCCAAAGGCCGGATGACCATTCGCCACACAGCGGATCAATTGATCCAGGACTGGACCACCGAGGCCTACTTGCTGGATCTGGTGAGCCGGGTCGATGTGGGTAAACACTATCCCGAACTGATCGAAAACCTGCTGTTCGCAGAGAGCCCCGAGGCTAAGGAGCGTGGGCGCCTGTTCGGCCTGGAGCTGAGCATCCATTTGCCGATGCTGGCCCTTGAGCATTCGATCAAGGGTGAGCACGGCTTCACCCACCGGGGATACCGGTATGTCGACGCGGTGATGAATCCACTCGCTGCCGAGCGATTCGTCGATGACCAAGCGATCGTCATCAGACCTTTGGCTTTTCAACGCAAAGCCGAGGCCGACTGCGATGTGGTGAGCAACATGTTCATCATTGAGCCCAAAGACCTGAATGCCGATGGCCCGCATATTCTCTATCGGCCGTTGTACTCACCGGCCCTGCATGAATACCCCAGCCGCCAAGAGTTGCTGAGCGCCATTGCGCAGCCCGGTCCGTTGCAAACCAGCGTGCTGACCTGGCTGTCCGATCGAGCACGACCGGTCTATGACAACAACGGCTTCAACGAGCCGCACATTGTTCATTTTCATCCAGGCGATGAGTTCATACGTCCTGAAAAGCCGAAGCCGGCGATTCTGGTGGGCGACGAGGCCGCCAGCGACTGGCTCTCGGCAATGGAAAACGGTCAGTTGCTGGCCAGCCTGTTCGCCAGCAATGGCCGTGCACTGGTCGATCTGGCCGACCGGCAATCGGTGTCCAATGCCGAAAGTCGCTGGGCGATCATCCTGGAGGGCGGCTGGCTGGTATTCAACAACCTGATTCTGCCCCTGTTACGCGGCCCGGCCATGCTGGTGGGCTGGATGCTGCAAATCTCCCACAGCCTGATCAACGATCTTCCGGCCCTGGACAGTGATGATGCCAACGCCCGGAACCAGGCCTGGATCGACGTACTGTTGAACATTGGCCTGGTGCTTTTGCATGTGGCCCGTGAACAAGGTGCCGTTGATACGCCGTTATCAGACAGAAAGGGCAAAGAGGTTCCGGTAGCCCTCGACCCACTGCGCCGCCCACTATGGCAATCCTCACTGAACACCGAGACAGCCATTACCCAGGAACCGCCTGGACTGCCTTCCGAGCCACCGGGCAGCGGCGATACCCTGCTGGACTTCAACCTGTCGACCGCTCGCGACTCCGCCTCGGCCCGGCTGTTCAACAAGCTGCTCGAAGTCAAGGTTCCATGGCCGGAATCTCTACCAGAGCCCATTGCAGTCGGTCCTTTCAAGGGTTTGTACCGGATCAGGGACCTATGGCATGCCACCCTCGCCGGCCTGCTGTTTCGCGTCAGTATCGTGCCCGGATTCGGCGAGGTTTATCTGGTGCATCCCGAGCACCCGGATCATCCGGGGATCAGGCTCAAATCCAATGGCGATGGCAAATGGACGCTGGACCAGGGGCTGAAACTGCTCGGGGGTGGACCCAAGAGCCGAATTGCCGCCAAGCGAGAACAAGACCAACAGCGCATCGACTTGCTGGAGCTCAATCGCCGGGAGTTTTTCGAGCAACAGGAGCGAGTGCAAAAGCGTGTCGATATCGCGGAAAACCTGATGCAGCTGAAAAGAAACCACCCCGCCAGTACCGAGACAGAGCGTGCGACATTCAGGCAACGGTTCGCCATTGAGCTCGACAGGCAGAGCGAAAGCTACGTCACGCAGATTGCCGAGATCAAAGAGATAAGCACCCTGAAAAAGATCGATCCCGACAATCAGCTACTGTGCAACTTATTGGAAAACATCATCAACAATGCTCGCAAACAGGTAGTTATTGCAGATCTGGATCGCGCCGCAAACAGCCGACACTACGCAGACTTAAGCGGCGGCGTCCGGCAGCTCTATGAAGCGCTGAATGCCGAGGGCCTGGTGGTGATGGATCGGTATTTCGACTTCGTGCGCAAAACTTGCGAGATCAACGAGACCATGATCAAGTTCTATGAAGAGGTAGACCGCCGTCTTCAGGAGCTTAAACAGATCCCTCGCCTGGGTGCCGAACCCTGGACTCGATTGAGCCAGAACAGACCGGAAAATGAAATGACGGCCCTGAGGGTCAAGTCCTACCAACTGGTTATCCTGCGTATCCTCAGCGTCAAGGCGCTGGGAACTGAAACCTCGGCGGCGCTGGAGAGTGTCGTTGATCCTGTACTGCTGTTGTCCCGATCCCATGCCGAACTGCAAGGCTTGCACATCTATGAACGCGGCGACCGTATTGAAGTGCTGGACAACCTGGTGGATCACTACAACAAAGCGCAGGACGGCCTCGAGAGTATCGGCATCTTCAATACCGATGATTTACAGTCGCCAGCCTTCAATCGTCTGCGGGAAATCATCGACCAACTGCGCGTCGATGCCGAGCGCCGTCTGGCCGAGGAACTTCAAAGCCTGCCGCAACCCGAGGAACCATCCCCTACCTCATCGACCAGCCGCAAGAAGGTCATCAAGACCGCAAAAGGCACACTGATCGGCGATATACGCCCGCGAATTTCCAACCAGGGCGGGGACATTGTCGACATCAACGGCCCTCTTGAAGACGAGCCTCTGGCGTCTTTCCACGAACATGAGCCGAATGTCTGGGTAGAAATCGTCGATGTCAGACCACCCGCCCCCAAAGCTTCCTTGCGCCCCTACCCGCAGCTCAAAGGCGATGCCCGCAAGGCAATGGTCAATGTCGATAAACAGGTGAAAAAGATCGATGGCTATGCACAACGTGCAAGCTCGCCCAAGGAAATCGAAGAGCAACTGCAACGCGAAGCGCAAAAACTGGTTGGGTATGCCGATAACCTGGAACGACATGAAAACGCCCCGTCAAACCGGGAACAGGATGCAGCACTTGTCAGCGAGCTACGAGACAAGGCGCGAGCCCTCGACAACAAGGCAACGGAACTGCGTACCCGCATGACCTTGGCCCAGGCGCCTACCAGCGAGGGCGTGGAGCATTTGTTGCGATGTAACGAAATATTCGTACATGTCAGCGGCAACCGGGTTCAGCTGAAAACCGGACGCAGGGACTTCATGCAGGAGTACGTCCTGCTGAACCGTGATAGTCAAGCCTGGTGGTATGGGCACTTTCACTATGCAAATTTCGCTGATGCCAAGACCGACTACACCCAGGCACATCTGAAAACCAAAGAGCAGCGTTTCGAAACGTACGAATCGGCACTGGCCAAGGCTAAAGATCCGAAACAGAAAATCGACATTCATCGCGGCTTCATCAGCAAGGCGCTGGCCGACAGCGATTTCTTGCCACTTGAACCGCGTTGAATCACGCTAAAGCCGTGAGCGACATGCCAATAAAAAAAGCCGCAACCTGAGGTTGCGGCTTTTCTGTTCCCACCCGGAATCAGTGAGCGAACAGTGAGTTGCCCTTCTGCCCAGCGAGGCTCGAAGGTTTGATCAGGAAACGTGCCAGCGCCGGCAACAGCCACAGCGCACCAAACATGTTCCAGAGCAGCATGAAGGTCAGCATCAGGCCCATGTCGGCCTGGAACTTGATCGCCGAGAAGATCCAGGTGCAGACGCCGATGGCCAGGCACAGACCGGTGAACAGCACCGCTTTACCGGTGGACTTCAGGGTCTGGTAGTAAGCCTCTTGCAACGGCAGGCCGGCACGCAGGAAGCTTTCGAGGCGGCTGTAAATGTAGATGCCGTAATCCACGCCAATCCCTACCCCGAGCGCCACCACCGGCAAGGTCGCGACTTTAACGCCGATCCCCATGAACGCCATCAGCGCGTTGCCCAGCACCGAGGTCAGCACCAGCGGCAACACGATGCACAAGGTCGCCGCCCAGGAACGGAAGGTGATCATGCACATGGTGGCCACGCAGATGTACACCAGCACCAGGATGGTCAGTTCCGACTCCTTGATCACCTCGTTGGTGGCCGCTTCGATCCCGGCGTTCCCGGCAGCCAGGATGAACTCCAGGCCGTCCTTGTTGTTTTCCTTGGCGAAGTCCTGCACCGCATGCACCGCGCGGTCGAGGGTTTCGGCCTTGTGGTCGTTGAGGAACACCAGCACCGGTGCCAGCGAGCAGCTGTTGTTGTACAGGCCATCGGCACGGGCGATGGAGTTGTTCAGCACGTCCGGGTTACGCGACAGGGTTTCCCACTTCAGGTTGCCCTCGTTCATGCCCTTGATCATCTGCTTGGAGACGGTCACCAGGGAAATCGCCGACTGCACGCCCTCGGTGTTCTGCATCTTCCACATCAGTTCATCGATTGGCGCCATGGCTTCGTAACGCGAACAGCCTTCCGCCTTGGTCTTGACCATCACTACCAGCACATCGGAGCTGGTGGAGTAGTTCTTGATGATGAAATTGTTGTCCTGGTTATAGCGCGAGTCCGGACGCAACTCCGGCGCACCTTGGTCGAGGTCGCCGATTTTCAGGTTCTGGCTGTACCAGAGGCCGCCACCAAAGGCGATCAGCGCCAGGAGKATCGAGACCGGGGCGACTTTCGAGCTGGCAAAATTCGACAGCAGACGCCAGAAACCATGCTCGCGGATTGCGTCTTTCTTGCTGCGTTCGACCGCACGCTTGCTGATGCCGACGTAGKAAATCGCTACCGGCAGCAGGATCAGGTTGGTGAACACGATCACCGCCACGCCAATGGACGCGCCGATGGCCAGCTCACGGATCACCCCGATATCGATGATCAGCAAGGTTATGAAGCCCACCGCATCCGCGAGGATCGCAATCATCCCCGGCAGAAACAGCTGACGGAACGTGCGCCGGGCAGCAGTCAAGGCGTTGTCCGCATCGCTGGACTGCAAGGCAATCCCGTTGATCTTCTGCACGCCATGGGAAATACCGATGGCGAAGATCAGGAACGGCACCAGCATCGAATACGGGTCCAGGCCAAAGCCGAAGGCGTGCATCAACCCGAGCTGCCAGACCACCGCCACCAGGGTGGTGCTCAACACCGCCACGGTGCTGCGCAGGCAGTTGGTGAACCACAGCAACAGAATCAGGGTAATGACGAACGCCACGCCGAAGAACATGACCACCATGATCAGACCGTCGATCAGGTCGCCGACCTTCTTGGCAAAACCGACGATGTGGATCTGTACGTTGGGGTTCTGCTTTTCGAACTTGTCGCGGATCTTGTCTTCAAGTTCGTGGGAGAACTTCTGGTAGTCCAGTGCCAGCAGCTTGCCCTGGTCCTGCGGGTCCGGGTAGGACTCCAGCAGCGGAATATCGACGATGCTCGACTTGAAGTCGTTGGCCACCAACCGACCGACCTGACCGGATTTGAGCACGTTGTTGCGCAGCAGATCGAGGCTGTCGGCTGAGCCGTTGTAGCTCTGCGGGATGACTTCACCGCCGGCAAAACCCTCCTCGGTCACTTCGGTCCAGCGCACGCTCGGACTCCACAGCGACTTGAGGCCGGAACGGTCGACACCGGAGATGTAGAACACCTCGTCGTTGATCTGGCGCAGGGTCTCCATGTACTCCCTGGAGAAGATGTCGCCATCGGTGGCTTCCACGGAAATACGCACGGTATTGCCGAGGTTGGCCAGGTCGTTGCGGTGCTCCATCATCTTTTCAATGAAAGGATGCTTGAGCGGAATCATTTTTTCGAAGCTGGTGGACGGCCGGATCAGTGTCGCCTGCCAGAACAGGAACATGCTGACCAGCAGGCAGATAACAATCACTGCCGGGCGGTTGTTGAAAATCAGGCGCTCGAGAAACGTCGCCTTGTCCTGATGATGACTGCTCATGGATGTCATATCTGCGCCTCTCATTAATTGCCCAGCTCGGCGCCGATTGGCGAAGTAGCGCGAACGCCGCCCTGTCCTACCAGAATCAGGTTGCCATTGCCTGCCGCGGTGACCGCCGAAACGGATATGCGGTCGGGACGGTTGAATACGCTGAAGGTCACGCCGTCGTCACTGCTGCGCACCACGCTGCCGCCGTTGCCGACGATCACGATGCTGCCATCGTCAAGCAGGGTCGCCCCGGACAGACCGAATTCCAGCGCGCCGCGCGCAGCCTTGAGCTCGACCTGCTCCCAGGTAGTGCCAAAATCAGTGGAGCGGAACAGATTGCCGCGCAGACCGTAAGCCAGCAAAGTCGCCGGTTTGGCGGTGCCAATCACCCCGAACAGCGAACCCTGGTACGGACCTTGAAGGCGTTCCCAGGTTTGCCCCCAGTCTGGGGAACGGAACATGCTGCCCTGCTCGCCCACAATGAAGAGCCCGGAATCCTTTACCGCGGCGATAGCGTTGAGGTGGTACTGATCCGGGTTATCGAGGCGATCGCCGACGTCTGCCCAGTTCTTTCCACCGTCAGTGGTTTCCAGCAGAGCGCCGTAAGCGCCCACGGCAAACCCGCTGCTGAGGTCCTTGAACCAGACAGCCAGCAACGGCGCTTCGCGCTTCAAGTCTTCGAATTGTTTGATCCAGGTAACGCCGCCATCTTCACTGGCGAGAATTTGCGCGTCATGACCGACAGCCCAGCCATGCTTGTCATCGACGAAATAGACCGCGGTCAGCAGTTGCCGACTGGGCACTTTGGCCTGGGTCCAGGTCTGGCCCTGGTCATCGGAATACAGAATATGGCCACGATCGCCGACCGCCACCAGGCGTTTGCCTGCATGCGCAACATCAAGCATCAGGCCCTTGGCGGACTTTGCGGACTCAATCGAATAGACCGTATCGGACGCCTGTGCATCTGCTGCCAGGACGGGTGCCGACAGCACGGCAGAACCCAACAGCGAGAGCGCTGTAGCCAGCAACGCGAATTTGCGTAACGCCGGCGGGCGGCAAAAACCCACACCCATGACAGGCTCACTCATAGACCTTTCCCCCATTATTATTGTTAGGTCGTTCAACCTTTCAGGGCGCCGCAGGGTTGCTCGTAGCGATTGACGGTTTTTGGAGCATAGTCCTGAAACGCGCAATCTAGAGCCCCTTCGGAAGCTGGCCTATCCTATCCAGCTTTCGAAAGGTCTGACAATCAACACCACGTTATCTTTTGTTAACTGGGGGGAGTTACGGACTGTCGCTGAATTACCAGGCATTCGCAGGGGTGATCTGAAACCAGCGATTGAGCAGAATTTTCCGACAGAAAAGGTTTGAGCTTTGGCTTTGGTTTTGGTTTTGGTTTTGGACTTTGATCTTGATCTTGATCCGGCTTTTGATCCACCCGCCCCTTCGGAAGGCCGAACGCAGGTGTTCATCAGGGGGTGGGCGCGCAGCGCCGTACGGCGCAGCCGGACACATCGAGAGGAGGTCGTCGCGAAGCAGACCGTAGGCGATGCCCTCTGATGGACACCGGAGCGAGGGGACGCCGAGCCTAGGCGAGGTGCCGTACGCTTGGGCGAGACCTTTTGGGGCGTTTGCCAAAAGTGACACGCTGTAAGAGCGGAACCCTAAGTGGCCGTTACCGCAGGAATGGATATGTACACCTGCAAGAGATTGGTCGGCTGTCAGGCCGCCTTCGCAGGCAAGCCAGCTCCCACAGTATGGATTGGTGTACATCCGCAAGAGATAGGTCGGCTGTCAGGCCGCCTTCGCGGGCAGGCCAGCTCCCACAGGTTTGATTGGGGTATATCTGCGGAAGATAGGTCGACTGTCCGGCCGCCATCGCAGGCAAGCCAGCTCCCACACTTTTGATTGGTGTACATCCGCAAGAGATAGGTCGGCTGTCAGGCCGCCTTCGCGAGCAGGCTCGCTCCCACAGGGTTCGAGTGAACGCCTGAGGGAGCGATGATTGCGTCACGCCAGGCTTTTGCTGACCACTTCAAACACATCGCTGGACAGCTGGCCCGAGCCGCGAATGCGCTCCAGCTCCGCCTTCATCAACGCCTGACGGGCGCTGTCGTATTTACGCCAGCGCGTCAGCGGCGCCAATTGGCGCGAAGCGATCTGCGGGTTGAAGCCGTTCAGCTCGATCACCAGATCCGCGAGGAAGCGATAACCCGAACCATCGGCCGCATGGAAGTTGATCAGGTTCTGCCCGGCAAACGCACCGACCAGCGCCCGCACCTTGTTCGGGTTCTTGATGTTGAACGCCGGGTGCTTCATCAACTGCTGAACCCGCTGCAAGCCACCCGGCAACGTGCTGCCTGCCTGAACGCTGAACCATTGGTCCATGACCAACGGGTTGTCCTTGAAGTGCTCGGCAAAACTGGCCAGTGCCTTGGCCTTCTCGGCGTCGAACGGTGAGTTCACCAGCACCGCCAACGAGGTCAGGCGCTCGGTCATGTTGTCGCAGGCATCGAACTGCTCAAGGGCCGCTGCCAGCACTTCGGGCTTGCCACTGAGCATCAGGTAGGACAACGCGATATTTTGCAGGCTACGACGGGCGAAGTGCTCGGCTTCGGCAACATAAGCGGTTTGCTTCGACAGCTCGCGATTGGCCTGATAACGCAGCCACAACGCATCGAACAGGCTGTCCGCCAGTTGCTTGCGGGCGAACTCACGGGCGGCGTGAATCGCATCGACGTCCGCCACTTCGCTGATTTCGGTCAGGTAAGCCTCGCTTGGCAGCGAGAGCATTTCGGCGACCATGGCCTGATCCAGGCTTTCGTCGGCCAACACAGTGCGCAACGCGCTGATCAGTCGCTGATCGAGCACCAATGCCTGACCCGCTTGATGCTGAGCGATCAGTTCCTGCAACACCTGCACCGACAATTGCTGGCCGGCTTCCCAACGGTTGAAGCCGTCGCTGTCGTGCTGCATCAGGAACATCAGCTGATCGCGGTTGTACGGGAAGCTCAGTTTCACCGGCGCCGAGAAACCACGCAGCAGTGAGGGCAACGGCTGTTCAGCGATGTCGACGAAGGTAAAAGTCTGCTCGGCCTCGGTTACCGACAGCACGCGGGATGTCCCGTCAGCGGCCGCTTCACCGGCCAGACGCAATGCGATCGCCGCACCTTTGCTGTCCAGCAGGCCCAGTTCTACCGGAATCACGAACGGCAGCTTTTCAACCTTGTCCGGGGTCGCCGGGCAGCTCTGGCGGAAGGTCAGGCTGTAGGTTTTCGCCGCCGCATCGTAAGACTCGCTCACCGCCAGACGCGGAGTACCGGCCTGGCTGTACCAGCGTTTGAACTGGGTCAGGTCGACGCCGTTGGCATCTTCCATGGCCTTGATGAAATCGTCGCAGGTGACCGCCTGGCCATCGTGACGCTCGAAATACAGGTCGCTGCCTTTGCGGAAACCTTCGGCGCCGAGCAAGGTGCGGATCATGCGCACCACTTCCGAACCTTTCTCGTAGACGGTCAAGGTGTAGAAGTTGGAAATCTCGATGAACGCATCCGGGCGCACGGCATGGGCCATCGGGCCGGCATCTTCGGCGAACTGGTGCGTGCGCAGGTAGGCCACGTCCTCGATGCGCTTGACGGTGCGCGAGTGCATGTCGGCAGAGAACTCGGCGTCACGGAACACCGTGAACCCTTCCTTCAGCGACAGCTGGAACCAGTCGCGGCAGGTCACGCGGTTGCCCGACCAGTTGTGGAAGTATTCGTGGGCCACCACCGCTTCAACCCGCTGGTGCGCGGCGTCGGTCGCGGTTTCGGCACGGGCCAGCACGCAGCTGGAGTTGAAGATATTGAGGCCCTTGTTCTCCATGGCGCCCATGTTGAAGTCGTTGACCGCCACGATCATGAAGATGTCCAGGTCATACTCGCGACCATAGACTTCTTCGTCCCAGCGCATGGACTTCTTCAGGCTGTTCATGGCGTGCTGACACTTGTCGATGTTTTCCGGCTCGACGTAAATGCGCAACGCCACACTGCGCTGGGTCATGGTGGTGAAGGTGTCTTCGACGCACCACAAGTCACCGGCCACCAGCGCGAACAGGTAGGCCGGTTTCATGAACGGGTCTTCCCAGGTCGCCCAGTGCCGGCCATCTTCACCGGGACCGGAGGCAATCGGGTTGCCGTTGGACAGCAGCACCGGATAGCTGTGCTGCTCGGCGACCACCGTGGTGGTGAACTTGCTCATCACATCCGGGCGGTCGAGGTAATAGGTGATCTTGCGAAAGCCCTCGGCCTCGCACTGGGTGCAGAACATCCCGCTGGACTTGTACAGGCCTTCCAGCGCGGTGTTGGTTTCCGGGTGAATCCGCACGCTGGTGTCGACCGTGAAGCTGGCGCTGGTCGGGTGCAGGGTCAGGTGGTTTTCTGTCAGTTGATAGTCACTGGCACTCAGCTCGGTGTCGCCCAGGCTGACCGACAGCAGCTCGAGTTGCTGGCCATCCAGTACAAGCGGCGGCAGGCCCGGGCCACGGGCCGGATTGCGGCGCATCACCAGTTGCGCATGAACCAGGCTGTGGTCCTCGTACAACTCGAAGGTCAGGTGCGTCTCGTCGATCAGGTACTCGGGCGCCTGATAGTCTTTCAGGTAGATCATCTTCGGTTGTTCGGTGCGCATGCTGGAGTCCTTTTACTGATGCACGGCGAGCTGGTAGGCCGTGTATTTACGAATATTGATAACGCCGGTATCGAAGATCAGGTATTGACCCTTGATCCCCAACAGCGTGCCTTCGGCAATCGGGTTCTTGTCCAGATTGAAGCTGACAATCTTGGCCGGGTACTGCTCGACCGGGTAACGGATTTCAATCGGCTCGACATCAAATACCGGCTGAATCGCTTGCAGGCCGAAGCGCTCCTGCAGTCCTTGCACGCCCTCGGCACAGCTTTCGAACAGTTGATCACGAATCTGTTTCAGGTCAACCGGTGCGGCATCACCCTTGAGCAAGGCGCGCCAGTTGGTCTTGTCGGCCACCTGACTGCGGAACAGGTCTTCGACGAAACCCGATTGCTGACGGGTCGACACGCGCATGATCGACAATGCCTGGCTGGCGCCCTGATCGAGCCAGCGGGTCGGCAGCTGGGTGGCGCGGGTGATCCCGACCTTGACGCCCGACGAGTTGGCCAGGTACACCACGTGGTCGGTCATGCAGAACTGCTCGCCCCAGGCCGGCTCACGGCAGGTCCCGGCGTCATAGTGGCAACGCTCCGGGCTCATGATGCAGACGTCGCACTGCGCCAGTTTGGTCATGCACGGGTAGCAGTAACCCTGGCTGAAGCTGGTTTTGGTTTTGCGTCCGCAATGGATGCAATGGATCGCACCCAGGTATTCCAGGCGAACCGTGCTGCCGATCATGGGATTGACCGGCACCTCGGTATCGCCCAGGCGAAAAGCGTATTGCACGGTCGACGCTTCGAGGCGCGCCGACATCTTGCTGATTGCACCGCGGCCAATCTCGATCAATGGATGGCATCCGACTTGAACAGGATATTCGGCACAGTGATCGACTTCGAACTGCATTCCTGCGGGCCCATGTAGCCGGTGCGTTGTTCCTCGGGCAGGTTCTGCACTTCCCAGGCGATCATCGCCTGCAACGACAGTTCGCGCTGCTCGGCAGTCAGTTTGCCGCCGTCGGACCACTTGCCGATCTCTACCGCCAGTTTCAGGCTCTGGTAGATTTCCGGCGTGATGTTTTTGATCATTTCGTTAAAAGAGGACATCAGGTCTCCGCGCTCGTTATTCACAGCACAATTTAGACGGCAGTTTATTGGACAGAGAGTCTACGGCGACTGTACAAGCCGCCCAACAAACCGGTGAGGCATCCGACGAGTAACCCGCCGACATGCGCCGCATTGGCAATTTCGCCGAAGCCGATCATCGAGATCAGCCCCGACATACACAGCAGCAGCCACACCAGCATCATCACCAACACCCCGCGAGGCAGGCGATACGCCGGGTTCGGCGACAGCAACTGGTAGATCCAGCAATGCCCGAGCAGGCCGTAAAGCACCCCGGACAGGCCGCCGAACAAGGTCGCGCCGCCGTAATAGTATTGGGCGTAGTTCGACACCAGGCTGAACAGCAACGTCAGCCCCAGCAGGTTGATACTGCCCTGACGCGACTCGATGCGCCGCCCCAGTTCCCAGTACCACATGCCGTTCATGGCCAGGTGCAGAACGCCGAAGTGGATCAGCATCGGCGTCACCAGACGCCACCACTGCCCCGCTGCCAGACTGTCGGCCAACGGCGTGAAGTGGATGTACTCGCCCACCACACGAAAATCGAGGAACGTCAGCCAGCGCATCGTGTCGAGATTCTCGCCGAGCAATGTCACCGCGCCGACGATCATGCTCAGCAGCAGAATCAGCGCCGTCACCGGGCTGTGGCGCAGTTGCTCGACGAACCCCGGACGCTGGATATGCGCTTGTGCAGCCGGGATATCCAGTTGATGCTCGGGATCGCCCGCGGGAAACCGTTCGTACAGCGAGCGAACGTCTTCGCTGATCGCGTCCGGCACCCACAGCACCTGTTCACCGGCTTCTTCGCTGACCCGATGCGGCACGTGCATGCGTTGCAGCAATTTGACGAACCCACTGAGGTCCACCGCCAGCGGCAGACGTAAAACAGCCACAACACTCATCTCAATACCTCTGGCCGTTCAACATCGACCCAGACAAACTTGTGTGGATCGAGACGGGTTTCCTGATCCAGCCGATAGGCAACCAGCTTGCCGTACAACACCGCGCTGTAATCCAGGCAGGCCAGGTTCGGGCGGATCGGCGCCGGTTTGCCGCTGCGCCAGTAGTGCCCGACGAACAACATCGGTTCGTCGATGCCGTAGCGCAACAGGTTATCTTTTTCAACCGGCGACAGCGGCGTGCGCGCCACGGACTCGGGCAAGGCATCTGGCTGGAACACAATGTCGCCGTAGGTTTGCGGGTTGTCTTCCCAGAATTTGGTGCGGAAGAACGAACGCGTCAGACCGTCGCCGCTGGTCATGGTCAAGCCGTGCGGCAGGCGCATGTCAGTGCCGCGCAGCAAGCGGTCGAAGGCCATGCAGGCGAAACTGCCGGAAACCGCCGCTGCCTGGACGAAGTGCTCATCGATGCAGCCATCGGAATACTGCGCACGCAGCACGTCGATCAGGCCACCGTCCCAGCAGGCGTGGACGACCCGGAAGCGTCCGGCGTCAACGAACAGTGGCATCTCGTAGAACCAGGCAAGAAAGTCGTGCCAGTCCTCCGGGTGATCGGCAAATTGAGTCAGGGTTTCTTGTAGCAGGCGCGCATGCCGAGGCGTGTGTTCACGCACATACTGTTTACCGCTGCCGGGCGGTGCCGGCGTGCTCCAGCCGAGCGCGTTGAATTCATGGTTGCCCATGATGCACAGCGCCTGACCGGCCTCGACCATATCGTGAACGATGTGCAGCGCTTCGCGAATCCGCGGGCCGCGGTCGATGATGTCACCGAGAAACACGGCCATGCGTGACGGATGGCGCCAGACGCCAGCTTGCTTGTGATACCCGAGTCGGTCCAGCAAATGCTCAAGGGTATGAGCGCAACCGTGCACGTCACCGATCAGGTCGTAGCTACGCGCGGGATCGAGCATCAGTCGCCTCCACCGCCCAACCGGCTGCCCCAGCCCAGCTTCGTCCGGCAGACTTCGTAGTAGTTGTGGTCCAGCGGATGAATCAACCGCAGTTTCTGGGCTTTCTTGCTCACCGTGATGGTATCGCCGGGGGCGCAGGTGAAGTGGTTTTGCCCATCACAGGAGACTTGCGGGTAAATCTGCATATCCTTCGACACGACGATTTTCAGCTCGCTGTTGCCATCGACCACAATCGGCCTTCCTGACAAGGTATGGGGGTACATCGGCACAATCACAATGGCATCGAGCTTGGGATGCATGATCGGGCCACCTGCCGACAGCGCATAGGCCGTGGAACCGGTGGGTGTGGCGACGATCAGGCCGTCGGCTTTTTGGCTGCAGACGAACTGGCCGTCGATGTACAGCTCGAACTCGATCATCCGCGTCGACTTGCCGGGGTGCAGCACCACGTCGTTCAGTGCATCGCCCTGGCCGATGGCCTCGGCATGACGGCGAACCTCGGCCTGCAACAGGAAGCGGTTTTCGACCAGATAGTGCCCGTCGAGCACTTCGGCGACCTTGACTTCCAGTTCATCCGGGCGGATGTCGGTCAGAAAGCCCAGGTTGCCACGGTTGATCCCCAGCACCGGAATGTTGTGCCGCGCCAATGCCCGAGCGGCGCCCAGCAGGCTGCCGTCACCGCCCACCACAATCACCATGTCACAGACTTCGCCGAGCATCTTGCGCGATGAGGTTTGCAGGCCATGGCCAGGCAGGACTTCGGCGATGGTGTCCTCGAGTATCACGTGCAAGTGCCGGTCAAGCAGGAATCTTTTCAGTCGGCGAACGGTATCCAGCACCTGTGAACTGCCCAGGCGACCGATGATGCCGATATTGCGAAATTGCTCCATGGGGCTCCTAGTCAGGATCTGTTGACGCTTGGTCTGCGACGGCGAAAAACACGATTATGGGCGAAAGCGCGCCGTAGACAAAATCCTTTCAGCCGCGAGCCAAAGCGCTATGCTCGCAAGATGACCTTATTTCCCGAGTTGCTGACTTTACCTCGTCAGTTGCGCCATCCCGAAGTGCGCGACCTGGCCTGGGTCATCCTCGCGCCACCGATGCTCAGCGAAACACCCTGGCCACAACGTCATCCACTGGCCGGCAGCGATTGGGTACAAGCCCCCGAACGACTGCAACACTGGCTGCTTCAGCTCGATCAGGACAGCCGTGAGCTGCAGCGTTGGCTGGCGCTCGGCCCGACTCGTCGCCTGGGCCTGTATTACGAACGCCTCTGGCAGTTTGCCGTGCAGCATGCGCCGGGGGTCGAGCTGATTGCCGCCAACCTGCCGATTCGCCGCGACGGCCACACGCTGGGCGAGCTGGACATGCTGCTGCGAGACCGCGACGGCGTGCATCACCTGGAACTGGCGATCAAATTGTATCTGGGCCCCCAGAACGGCGAAGGCCACGACACGGCCCAGTGGCTCGGACCGGGCTGCCATGACCGACTGGACCGCAAGCTGGCGCACCTGACCCACCATCAACTGCCGATCTCCGCGCGTTCCGAAAGCCGTGATGCGTTGGCCGCGCTGGATATCCTGCGGTTCAGCGCACACTTGTGGCTGGGCGGTTATCTGCTGTACCCATGGCCGGGCCAAACCCAGTCACCCGACTGCGCCCATCCGCAACACCTCAAGGGACGCTGGCTGCATCAGCGAGACTGGGCACACTTCATCGCCCAGAGCCCACCCGGTCGCTGGCAACCCTTGCCACGGCACGCCTGGCTCGCGCCCGCCCATTATCTTGCCGAGCACACCTGGGACCGCACCCAACTGGAGACCTGGCTGAGCGGACTCGACCCGCAGGCGCCTGCGCAGTTGCTGGTACGCCTGACTGAAAACAACGACGGTGACTGGGAAGAAGCCGAGCGGTTGTTTCTGGTGGCGGATTTGTGGCCGAACGTGCCGGGCCAGGGTTGAGCCTTGTGGCGTCTGACCGGCCCTATCGCGAGCAGGCTCGCTCCCACATTTGGAACGCGTACCCCTGTGGGAGCGAGCCTGCTCGCGATGAGGCCGACACGGTCTAGATAGACAGGCGCAACGCCAACGCCGCCAGGGTCACCAGCAACACCGGCACCGTCAGCACGATCCCGACCTTGAAGTAATACCCCCAGCCAATTTGAATATTCTTGCGCGCCAGCACGTGCAGCCAAAGCAAGGTCGCGAGGCTACCGATCGGGGTGATCTTCGGTCCCAGGTCGCTGCCGATCACGTTGGCGTAGATCATTGCCTCTTTCACCACCCCGGTGGCCTGGCTGGCATCGATCGACAACGCACCGATCAACACCGTCGGCAGGTTGTTCATCATCGACGACAACAGCGCGGTCAGCAGCCCGGTGCCCATGGCCGCGCCCCACACGCCGTAGTCTGCGAACACGTCCAGCCAACCGGCCAGGTACGTGGTCAACCCGGCATTACGCAAGCCGTAAACCACCAGGTACATGCCCAGGGAGAAAATCACGATGTGCCACGGGGCCTCTTTCATCACCTTGCGCGTGGAAATCCTGTGCCCTCGGGCGGCAATGGCCAACAGCAATGCCGCGCATACCGCAGAGATCGCGCTGATGGGAATCCCCAACGGCTCCAGCGCAAAACAGCCCAGCAGCAAAATCACCAGCACACACCAACCGGCAACGAAGGTTGCCTTGTCGTGAATCGCGGTCTTCGGGTCTTCCAGTTGATCCAGGTCGTAATCGGCAGGAACGTCCCGTCGGAAGAACCACAGCAACACCGCAAGCGTCGCCGCGACCGCCACCAGGTTGACCGGCACCATGACCGCTGCATAACGGTTGAACCCAATGTGGAAGAAGTCCGCGGAGACGATGTTCACCAGGTTCGATACCACCAGCGGCAGGCTCGCGGTATCGGCGATGAACCCGGCGCCCATCACGAACGCCAGCGTCGCCGCCGGAGAAAACCGCAAGGCCAGCAGCATCGAAATCACGATGGGCGTGAGGATCAACGCCGCGCCATCATTGGCGAACAAGGCCGAGACCAGCGCCCCGAGCAAAATCATGTAAGCGAATAGCTTGCGCCCGTTGCCGTGCCCCCAGCGAGCCACATGCAACGCCGCCCAGGCAAAGAAACCTGCTTCATCCAGCAGCAGGCTGATGATGATCAGCGCCACAAACGTTCCGGTGGCGTTCCAGATGATCTCCCATACCAGCGGAATGTCGCTGACCTGCACCACCCCGCAGAGCAGCGCCAACACGGCCCCCAGCACCGCACTCCAGCCGACGCCGAGGCCTTTGGGTTGCCAGATCACCAGGGTAATGGTCTGGAGGAAAATCAACGATGCGATCAGCATGCGAAACAGCCTTGAGCAAAGGTTAAAAAGATGCAGGGAAAATCAGCAACAACGGACCGGACGGTCATCCATCGCCTGTAGTCGCGCGACATCAGCGCCAAGCCATACACCGTTGGCTGCCAGCGCGCCGTGCAACAACGTCACGACCCACGGGGATAATTGCGGGTGCAGGCGATAGAAAACCCATTGCCCCTGACGGCGGTCCGCCAGCAAACCATGACTGCGCAATTGCGCCAGGTGACGGGAGATTTTGGGTTGGCTCAGGTCCAGCGCCGCCGTCAGCTCGCACACACACAGCTCACCCTCTTTGGCGATGAGCAACGCGATACGACTGCGGGTGTCATCGGCCAATGCCTTGAACACATCGACGGGATTGCAGGAATCGGACATGGAAGTGAATGCGCCTGAACAAACGAAGCGCGAATATATGGAACTTCGAATATAGGGTAAAGCGAATAAACCACATCGCACGCATCCGTAGCAGCTGGCGCAGGCTGCGCCAGCTGCTACGGTCAGTTGTGAGGTTCTGGAATTACAAACGGATCACATGCCCCTCGATCGGCGCGATCTGCCCGTGAGACAGCCGCGAAATCACCGTTTTCGCCGCTTCAAGCCCATCACTTTCCACCACCCTGAGCAATGGATTGGCCGGTGCCGTCACTCGCCGATGAAACTTCTGCCCGCCCTCACCGATGTACTCGACAAGCCGCTGCGCGCCCCATTCGGCATTGCGTTTGCGAATCTGGATCGGCGCGAAGAAAAACGCCGGCTGCGGCCCTGTTATAGCGCCCAACTGCGCCTCATCCATGTTCTGGATAGAACCTACAGCGCAGCTGTATACCAATTGCCCGGCGAAATGCTGATGCACCTGATCGCGTAAATCCGGACGGCCAGAGAAATCCACGTACAAGGTCGGACGGTCAGCGGACAGCGACGCCAACTCGGCGTACCCGAGCGTGCGTTCGTAACACCCTAGATGCTCAACAAACGCCTTGTTCCCGTCCGATGTCAGTGCCACGCGCTCCAGATTCGACTGGTCCTCCAGGCAAATAGCGGTGCCGAAAGCAGTTTTGCTCGAAGCGCTGGAGAACACCACGCGCGTCGCACCGAAGAGTTGATTGTTCTGAAGGAAGTCCGCCAACATCAATGACGTCAAAAACAGCGGATTAAGCAGCATTTGCAGGTTTTCATTCGCTGGGCTGTAGTACCGATCCCAACTGCAACGGGTGTACTGGTTGTAAACCGAGTTCAGTGTTTGACGGTGCGGGGCGGCGTCATAAAAACCGCGTTCGGTCACCCGCTCTGGATGCACCCAAAGATGGCTGGCCAGTGGAAAGTACCCGTAAAAGCGCTCTCCGAGCGTAATGCCTTCAACTGTAGAGGCAAGCACATCGGCAAACCCCCAGACCGGGATGTGGCCCCATTGTGCCTGTCCCGTCGGGAAAAACTCCCAGTAATGCATCGAGTCGCCATAGGCTGCGTAGGTGACGTTATTGGTGGTCAGCGCGCAGCGATCGATCTTCAGGATCACGTCGCCAGCCGCAGGAATCAGGCTGCGCCGCTCACACTCGACACGACTCTGGTCGATGGCGTTTTTACGGGTGATCAGCCGTGTGACTGTGTCCAGGCTTTGCATTGTTCAGACTCCCTGTCATGTGGCTGCCCACGTTTCAATGGTTCGATCATCAGTCGACTGGCCAGCGCTTCCTGAGCGCAAGCGCTGGCTCCCGATCGATCAATCCTTTTTGAATTGCTCGACCCACTCGGCGTAGGCATTGATGAAACTCTGCAAAAACGGCCGGACCGACTCGGACACCTTGCCAGACTCGTCGAACGCCGTACCGGCGTTGCTCAGGTAGGCTTCCGGTTGCTGCATGCAAGGCACATTGAGAAACACCATGGATTGACGCAAATGGTGATTAGCGCCAAAACCACCGATAGCGCCGGGCGAAGCGCTGATCACCGCCCCCGGTTTACCGCCCCAGGCACTCTTGCCATAAGGCCGGGAACCGACGTCAATGGCGTTCTTCAGGGGAGCAGGCACCGAGCGGTTATATTCCGGCGTCACAAACAACACCGCGTCGGATGACCTCACCTGTTCACGGAAAGTGCTGTAGGCTGCCGGCGGTGTTACGTCGATGTCTTCGTTGTAGAGCGGTAGGTCGCCAATCTCGACGATGTTCAGCCTGAGGTTTGCCGGAGCCAGTTCAGCCAGCGCCAGCGCGACTTTGCGGTTGATCGACTGTTTTCTCAAGCTGCCAACCAGGACAGCAATCGTATAGACCTTGCTCATTGGGAATCCCCGACTATCTGGCTAAAGGAGCCTGTAGTTATAGATGATTCGGTAGCACTTAACGTGCTCCGTGTCGCGGAATGGCAGTTAAATACTATTTTTTTCCTGTAGGAAAACTTACCAAGCTTATCGACGGTCTACAGAACCGCAAATTGAGTGACTTATCTCCAGAGGTTCTAAGCAGATGGCAGCAGTACTCGTCGGACAATTCCATGCAAGAGATGCGGAAGGCCGTGTTTATTCAGTGCATGAGTTCCAGGAATCCACCCCGTCACAGGACGGTATCGCCGGCCTTGCGCCTGTCACCACCTATAAACTGGCGATTGGCGATCGCATCAACAAACTTGATGACAACGAATTTGTATTGGTGCAATCGGGTGTCACCATCACCCGCGAGCCTGAACCAAACGTCGCCTCATAAGCCTCCGTTATGAGCTGAAGTCATAGGCACGGACTTGGGTTAGGATTCAGTCACTGACCCCCTCACCTGCTGAACATGGACTTCACGCATGCGTTTACGTCATATCGAAGTGATCCAGGCGCTCTTGCAAACCGGTCATCTGGGCACCGCTGCCGAGATGCTGCAATTGCAGGTGGCCGAGGTCGAGGGGATTCTGCGCGAAGCCGAGGAACAGCTCGGCTTCATGCTGTTTGCCAGCGTACGCGGGCGTTTGCAGGCTACCCGTGAGGCACGGGAGTTGCAGGTCGAGATTGCCCATGTCTTTGACGCGCTCGAACCGGTGCAGCGGCTGGCCAACAGCCTCAAACAATACCTGGCGCCGCCGTTGCGAATCATTTGCACGCCCCCCTTGGCGCAGCAATTGTTGCCACAGGGCATTGCCACCTTGCGTCGACGCTTCCCGGATGCGCCCTGCTCGCTGCTCAGCCAGCCCACGCGTGACATCGTCAGAAGCCTGCTGCTGCGTGAAAGCGATCTCGGCTTGAGCCTGCACGACCCTGACCACCCCGACATTCAGTGTCAGATCATTGCCCAAGGCAAGCTCCAGCTCCTGGCGCCTCATGGCTGGCTGCAACCCAAGCAAAAATACATTTCCGTGCAGGACCTGGCCGGCCAGTCGATGGTCGGGCTCGAAGGGCACGACCCGCTCAGCGTGATGTTCGAGAGCAAACTGCAGGCTTTGCGCCCGGCACCGGTGGTGCAAACCCGGGTTCAGACCCATCAGATGATGCGCAGCATGGTCGAGGCCGGTGAAGGCCTGGCCATTGTCGATCCGTTTACCGCGATCGGCGCCAAGACCAGCGGACTGGACGTTTGCCCGCTCTCGCCGGCCGTTCCGATCAGCCTTTACGCCTTGACCCTGAACAATACCGCGATAGCGCCTGCAACCCAGGCCTTACTGGATATCATCAAGGAACAAGCCGAGGCGATGCTGGCGGGCTGACCGGACCGTCCAACGGGTTATCGAACAATCGATACCAGAACAACGCCACCTCAGCAGTGTGCGGGTCGATGCCGCGATAACGCAGGTGATCGATGCCCCCCATGACATAGCCGCAACGCTCGTACAGCCGACAGGCACCCAGGTTGTTATTCTGGGTTTCCAGCATGATGCCCGGCAGTTTCTTCTTGCAACTCCAGAACTGCGCGACATCCAGCAACGCCTTCGCCACTCCGTGGCGGCGCGCCGGGGCGTGCACTGCCAGCTCGTCGATATGGGCAAAGCCGTTCCAGTTAGTGCTGATCACGATGTGCCCCACCGGGTGATCGTCGAGAAACGCCATGAAAATCGCACTGTCGACCGCGTTCCGGTAACTGGCGAACTCCTCCGGGTCAATGCCATAACACTTGCGGTAGGGCGTGATGGTTTCCAGCGGCCACTGATCCACCGGCTGATTGAGCTCGGCGGCCGCGTACGCCCAGACCTCGAAACTGAAGTCACTGCCCCAGATATACGCCGCGAATCCCTGATCGGCGACACGTACCGCCAAACCCGGATACTTGGGGTTGATGACCGGCTGCATACTCGGAAAAGTCCTCAAGTTTTTATGCAATCGACGGTGTAACACCGCCCATTACCCTCGTCTTCATGCTGCAGGCCGTGCACATCGGCGACGAAGCCCGGGAAGCTGCTGTTGAATGTGCGGGCAAACGCCAGGTAATCGATGATCGAGCGCGTCGACTCGGTAAAGCGTTCGCCGGGCATGATCAGCGGAATCCCCGGCGGGTACGGCACCAGCATCACCGCAGCGATTCGCCCCTGCAAATTGTCGATCGACACTGCCTCGACCTCGCCACGGACCAATTGATCATAGGCGTCGGCCGGCTTCATGACGATTTCCGGGAGTACCGTGTACATCCGTTTAAGGTGCTTGGCGGTGGCATTGCTGCGGTAGCAGGCATGCAATTGATCACACAGGTCGCGCAGCCCCATGCCCTGGTAACGCGCCACGTCTCGTTGCGCGACACACGGCAGGCACGCCGCCAGGCTGACGTTGGCGTCGTAGCTGCGTTTGAATTCGAGCAACTCGGTAAGCAAGGTGCTCCACTTGCCCTTGGTAATGCCCATGGAAAACAGCACCAGGAATGAATATAGACCGGTTTTCTCAACCACCAACCCGCGCTCCCAGAGGAACTTGCTGACCACTGCCGCCGGAATCCCCCGCTCGCTCAGCGCGCCACCGGCCGTCAGCCCCGGCATCACCAGCGTCACTTTGATCGGGTCCAGCAGCACGTAATCTTCGGCAATGTCGCCAAAGCCGTGCCAGTCGGCTTCGGGCTGCAACAGCCAGTCGGAGGTCGTGACCCTGTCGATCCCCTCCACCAGCGGCGGCTGCCAGATCGAGAACCACCAGTCGTCGGTGGCGATGTGCTGGCGCAGGTTGGCCAGCGCCCGGCGGAAACTCAGCGCTTCATCGAACATTTCCTGCAGCAGCGAACGGCCGGCCGGGCCTTCCATCATCGCCGACGCCACGTCCAGCGAGGCGATGATGCTGTATTGCGGCGAGGTGGAGATGTGCATCATGAACGCTTCATTGAAACGGTCGCGGTCCAGTTGCCGAGCGCCGCCATCCTGCACGTGAATCATCGACGCCTGGCTGAAAGCCGCCAGCAGTTTATGGGTGGAATGGGTGGTGAACACCAGCGGGCTGTCTTCAGTGCGCAAAGTGCCCATGCCGTAGCGCCCGGCGAAGAACTCGTGAAACGCTGCATAGGCGTACCAGGCTTCGTCGAAGTGCAATACTTCGACGCTGTTGCCCAATGTTTGCTTGATCAGCTCGGCGTTGTAGCAAAGGCCGTCGTACGTCGAGTTGGTCAGCACCGCCAGCTTGACCTTTGGCTCTCGACCCTTGGTCAACGGGCTCGCATCAATCTTGGCCTGGATCGATTCACGGCTGAACTCGCTCAGCGGAATCGTCCCGATGATCCCCAGTTCATTGCGCTCCGGACACAGGTACAACGGGATCGCCCCGGTCATGATGATCGAGTGCAACACCGATTTGTGGCAGTTGCGGTCCACCAGCACCAGGTCGTCACGCGCGACCATGGCTTGCCAGACGATCTTGTTGGCCGTCGAGGTGCCATTGATCACGAAAAACGTGTGATCGGCGCCGAAATTACGCGCCGCGCGGGCTTCGGCTTCCGCCAGCGGGCCGGTGTGGTCCAGCAACGAGCCGAGTTCCGGCACCGAGACCGACAGGTCCGAACGCAGGGTATTTTCCCCAAAAAACTGGTGGAACGCTTGCCCTACCGGGCTCTTGTGATAAGCCACTCCCCCGCCATGCCCCGGGGTGTGCCAGGAATAGTTGGAATCGGCGGTGTGTTGTACCAAGGCCTTGAAAAACGGTGGCAGCAAGCCATCGAGGTAGCTACGCGCCGCCCGGGCAACCTGGCGCGCCAGAAACGGCACGGTGTCTTCGAACAAATAAAGGATGCCGCGCAACTGGTTCAGTTCGCTCATGGCATCGGCCGGGGCGTTTTCCAGGGTGACTTGCTCGCCCAGGGCGAAGATCGGCAAATTCGGCGCACGGGCGCGGGCCACACGAATCAATTCGGCCATGTTCTGTAAAAGATGGGTGTTTTCCCCGGCGCCTTCGGCGGCAATCAACATGCACGCGAGGCCGTGGTGAGTCGAAGCGACCAACCGTCCTTCGGCGTAATCCACCGCCGAAAGGACACTGAAACCTTCCTGTGCAAGCTCCGTGGCGATGCCGCGCACGCGATCACCGGCGACTGTGTCGGCCTTGATGTCGCGGTGGACAATTAGGACCGGGAACTTCAAGTCTTTATACATGGGGCTCGGCGTCCTGAGGCAGCAGACCGTGGTCTGCCAATACACTCAGGGTAGAGGGTTGCGGCCCGTGTGGCGAGAGGATGCCCCAAAACAGGTCACGCCCCACCCGATACTGTGGCGAGGGAGCTTGCTCCCGTTGGGTCGCGAAGCGACCCTAAAATCAGGCACCGCGAGTATTCAGATGAAATGCGATTGCCGGATTACGACCGCTTCGCGGCCGAGCGGGAGCAAGCTCCCTCGCCACAGGAGCCCGGACTATTCACGTTCGGTGGTTAAGCTTGTGCCTCGGCTTCGGCCAGTTGGGTCCAGAGCGCCGGGGCACCGGCAGACTTGGCGATCACTTCAAGGCGTGAGGCGTGCTCGGCAAGCTCCGCTTCACTGGCGCGGATAATCCGTGCCGGCGTGCGATCGGCCGGCAGGCGACGGATCTCGCTCGCCTGATTGCCCGAACCTTCGCCCGAACCATTACCGTCGGATGCGTTACCAGCCAGCGACAGACTGGTCTGGCCGCCGGTCATGGTCAGGTAAACGTCAGCGAGAATCTCGGAGTCGAGCAAGGCGCCGTGCAGTTCACGGCCGGAGTTGTCGACGCCATAGCGTTTGCACAAGGCATCGAGGCTATTGCGCTGGCCGGGGTGACGCTCCCGCGCCATCATCAGGGTGTCGAGGATCGAGCAATGCTGGGTGATATCCGCCCGATCCTGCTGGCCCATCAGCGCGAATTCGTTGTTGATGAAGCCAACGTCGAACGCCGCGTTATGGATGATCAGTTGCGCGCCCTTGATGAATTCGAAGAACTCATCGGCCACTTCAGCAAAACGCGGCTTGCCCACCAGGAACTCGTTGGTGATGCCGTGGACGCCAATCGCGCCCTCGTCACTTTCCCGGTCCGGTTGCAAATAAACGTGGAAATGCCGGCCCGTCAGGCGTCGACCGATCAACTCGACGCAACCGATCTCGATAATCCGGTGGCCGTCGGTCACCGGCATGCCGGTGGTTTCGGTGTCGAGCACCACCATCCTCTGAGCCATCGTTGTTCACCCCTTCTGTGTCGCGTTTACATAAGGGCGCGATGTTAACACAGAGCTTGAATGCGCTCAGCCCACCCCTGGGGGAGCGAGCTGGCTCCCACAAGGGATATCTCAGCCCTGATCACCGCCGCCGACCGGCATCACCAGCCCGGTGATGTAGGCTGCGTCGTCCGAGGCCAGAAACAGGATCGCCCCGACTTGCTCGTCAATCGTGCCGTAGCGCTTCATCAGGCTGCTGTCGACGGTTTGATCGACAATCTGCTGATACCAGACCTTCTCCTGCGGGCTTTGCTCAGCGCTGTTGCGCGGAATCCGCCGTGGTGGTGCCTCAGTGCCGCCAGGGGCCGTGGCATTGACCCGCACACCGCGCTCGGCAGTTTCAAACGCCAGGCACGCGGTGAGCGCATTGACCCCGCCCTTGGCCGCACCGTAAGGCACGCGATTGACCCCGCGCGTGGCAACGGATGACACGTTGACGATGGCCCCACTGCCCTGCTCCAGCATGAACGGCAACGCCGCGTGGCAGCACCACAGCGTCGGAAACAGCGAACGGCGGACTTCCGCTTCGATCTGATGCTCTTCGTAATGCTCGAAAGGCTTGGCCCAGATGGTCCCGCCGACATTGTTGACCAGTATGTCCAGACGACCGAAACGCTCGATGGCCGCCGTCATCACGCGCTGGCATTCGGTGTACTGTTCGAGGTCGGCGGTGAGGGTCAGCACGTCGCTGGATTGTCCCAGTTGCTCTTGCAGCTCAAACACCAGTTCGGAACGGTCGACCAGAATCAGCCGCGCACCTTCGGCGGCCATACGCTCGGCGACACGGCGGCCAATCCCTTGGGCCGCACCGGTAATCAGCGCGACTTTTTCATGGAATCTGTTCATTTCAACCCCTCAAGTTTGCGTAAGAGCACAGCAATCCTTGTGGGAGCGAGCCTGCTCGCGATGACGGCAGTAAATTCAACATCAATGTTGACTGACCCATCGCTATCGCGAGCAGGCTCGCTCCCACAGGGTTTACGCATTTCAAGCCGCACTGGCCGCGAATTTTTCGTAGTAGAAATTTTTCGGCGAGACGCCCTGCTCGCGAATGAACTGGCTCACGGCCTCAACCATTGGCGGCGGGCCGCAGAGGTAGACGTCGACATCGCCGTCGTTCAAGTGCTTGGGTTCGATGTGCTGGGTCACATAGCCCTTGAGCGGGTGCGCGCTTTGCGGGTTGGCCACGCAGCAGCTGAAACTGAAGTTCGGGATCCGCGCGGCCAAGGCTTGCAGCCGGTCCAGTTCCACCAGGTCAAAATCGTTGGTCACGCCGTAGATCAAGTGCAACGGATACTCACTGCCCTGCTCGGCAATTTTTTCCAGCATGGCGGTGAACGGCGCCAGCCCCGTACCGCCGGCCAGCAACAGCAACGGACGCTGGATATCGCGCAGGTAAAAGCTGCCCAACGGCCCAGCCAGGCTCATGCTGTCGCCGGCCTTGGCGATACCGGTGAGAAAGCTGCTCATCAACCCGCCCGGCACGTTGCGGATCAGGAAGCTGACTTCACCGTCGCGTTGCAACGAGCTGAACGAGTAGGCGCGGGTCTGTTCGCTGCCGGGAACGCCAAGGTTGACGTATTGCCCCGGCAGGAACGCCAGTTTGCTCAGGGCATCGCCCTTGATTGACAGCGCAATCGTGCTGTCCGACAGCTGACGCACCTGGCTGATGGCCGCGCTGTAGTGGGCCTTTTGCGTGCGGCAGACGTCCGAGGACACCGGCACGCGCACCACGCAGTCGCTGAGGGCGCGCATCTGGCAGGTCAGTACAAAGCCTTTTTCGGCCTCGTCACTGCTCAGGGCGTCTTCGATGTATTCCTCGCCCAGATCGTAACGCCCGGCCTCGGCAAAGCATTTGCAGGTGCCGCAGGCGCCGTCGCGGCAGTCCAGCGGGATGTTGATGCCCTGGCGATACGCGGCGTCAGCCACGGTTTCGCCGGGATTGGCGTCAACGAAACGGGTGACGCCGTCTTCAAAATTGAATGCAATGGAATGAGTCATGACGGCTGCCTCACAGGTGGTAGACATCGATGACCTGACGAACGTAATCGTTCTTCAGGATCACTTTCTTGGCCTTGATCAGCGGGCTGTCGCCACGCACGTCGAGGGTGTAGAAGCTGCTGCCGAAATAGCTGTCGACGGTCTTGTAGCGAAAACTCAGGGTGTGCCAGTTGAAGCGCACCTTGCACAGCCCGTCGGCCTGTTCGAGCAGCTCGATGTTGCTGATGTTGTGCGAGGTCCGGGTGTCCGGCACGCTGGCACTGGAACGCTCGGTCTTGATCCGGAAGATGCGGTCTTCCAGGCCCGTGCGGTTGCCGTACCAGATCAGCGAGATTTCCCGTTGCGGGTCCTCGGTCAGTTCGTCGTTGTCGTCCCAGGACGGCATCCAGAAGGACGCATCGGCGGCATACAGCTCCAGCCAGTTGTCCCATTCCTTGTCATCGAGGTAGCGCGCTTCGCGGTAGAGAAAATCGCGTACGGTGTCGTAGGTGATGCTCATGACAGCGCCTCCACCTTGATCAGTTCCGACTGTTCTTCGCTCAAGGCCTTGAGCATGGTTTCCTGCCAGTACTTGTGTTGCAGCACGAACAGGCCTTCGTCTTCGGTACGCACACCGCTGAGCAACGGGTGCAAGTCGATTTCCCTGGCCGCCTCATCGGCACCTTCAACCCAGTGTTCGGCGCCACGGGACATGTCGTTCCAGGTGGTGACGCTGCCCTGGTAGCCGGTCTGGCAGGAGCGGAACTCTTCGAGGTCGTCCGGCGTCGCCATGCCGCTGACGTTGAAAAAGTCTTCGTACTGACGAATCCGGCTCGAACGCGCGCTGTCGCTTTCGCCTTTGGGGGCAATGCAGTAAATGGTGATTTCGGTGCGGTTGACCGAGATCGGCCGGGCGATGCGGATCTGTGAACTGAACTGGTCCATCAGGTACACGTTGGGGTACAGGCACAGGTTGCGCGAGTTCTCGATCATCCAGTCGGCACGGGCCTGGCCAAAGTCCTTGGCGAGCTCGTCGCGGCGCTCGTACAGCGGCCGGTCTTCCGGGTTCGACCAACGAGTCCAGAGCAGCATGTGGCCCTTGTCGAAGGAGTAGAAACCGCCGCCCTGCTTGGCCCAGGTGCCGGCGCTCATGGTGGGGTTCTCGTCGCCGCATTCGCGCTGCTTGCGCTGGTTCTGGGTGGCGGCATAGTTCCAGTGCACGGAGCTGACGTGATAGCCGTCGGCGCCATTTTCAGCGGTGAGCTTCCAGTTGCCTTCGTAGATGTAGCTGGATGAACCACGCAGTACTTCAAGGCCATCGGCGGATTGATCGACGATCATGTCGATGATCTTCGCCGACTCGCCCAGGTGCTCGACCAGCGGCACCACATCGGCCTTGAGGCTGCCGAACAGGAAGCCACGATAGGATTCGAAGCGCGCGACTTTGGTCAGGTCGTGGGAGCCTTCGCAGTTGAAGCTCGCCGGGTAGCCGGCCGCCGCCGGATCCTTGACCTTGAGCAGCTTGCCGGAGTTGTTGAAGGTCCAGCCGTGGAACGGGCAAGTGTAGGAAGACTTGTTGCCGGTCTTGTGTCGGCAGAGCATCGCGCCACGGTGGCTACAGGCGTTGATGAACGCGTTGAGCTCGCCGTCCTTGTTGCGCGCAATGAAGATCGACTGACGGCCCATGGTGGTGGTGTAGAAGTCATTCTTGTTCGGAATCTGGCTCTCGTGGGCGAGGTAAAGCCAGTTGCCTTCGAAGATGTGTTGCATCTCGAGATCGAACAAGCGTGGGTCGGTAAACATCTCCCGCTTGCAGCGGTAGATGCCCTGGTCTTTGTCTTCTTCAAGCAGGGAGTGAAGGTATTCGGGTCGCAGGGACATGGCCGCCGCCTCCATTGTTTTTATTCAGGCAGGCTCATGCTAGGGCGGGCGACTATTGGGCAATATCCGCTGGGTGCAGACCTTTATCCGTTTTGTGCAAAGGGAGCGATCAATCCATGTGGGAGCGAGCCTGCTCGCGATTGCGGTGGGTCAATCGACATTGATGTTGAATGTACTGCCGTCATCGCGAGCAGGCTCGCTCCCACAGGGTCTGGTATCAGTAGGGTCCAGGGTCAATGCCGGCGCTTGAGGGTGTCCGATGGCAATTCGCCGAACTGCTTGCGGTAGCTTTCGGAGAATCGTCCCAGGTGTAGGAAGCCGTAATCCATGGCCAGTTCGGTCACGTTGCGTACCGTGCAGGTCGGGTCGCTGAGACAGGCGTTGACCCGCTCGAGCTTCTTCTGCCGGATGTAGTTTTTCGGGGTAGTGGCCGCATTACGCTCGAACAAGCCATACAACGACCGCAGGCTCATCTGTGCCTGACGCGCCAGTTCTTCGCTGCAAATGTCCTGCTTGAGGTTGCGTTCGATGTAGTCGGCGATCAACTCGAAGTTCGCTGACTGCGAACCGAGACCGAGGCGCCTGACGTTGGTTTTCATCAGGCTGAGCATCTTGCTCACGACAATGTGTGCGTAATGTTCCTGAACACGGGGCATGCGCTCGGTCGCTTCAGCTTCCTGGCAAACCATGCCCAGCAGATTGACGAAGCCTTCAAGCTCATCCAGTTGGTAGCGGTTCTCCAGAAACCGCACGCCCTGCCCCGGGTGCAACCAGCGTTGCTCCTGGCACACCGACTCCAGCAGGCTGGCGGGCATTTTCACGATGAATTTTTCGCAATCTTCAGAGTACGTCAGGTCCACCGGGTCGTCCGGGTTGATCAGCAGCAACTCGCCGGGCGCAAAGTAGTGTTCCTGCCGATGACCACGCCACAGGCAGTTTCCGCGTAGCAGCACTTGCAGGTGATAGATGGTTTCGAGCGCCGGCGAAGTCACCCGCACGCTGCCGCCATAGCTGATACGGCACAGGTCGAGGCTGGCGAATTTACGGTGATTGAGACTGGCCTGAGGGATGCCACTTCCGGGCAAGCGGATGCAATGGTTGCCCACGTGCTGATTGACGTAGCCCGACACCGCATAGGGGTCGGCCTGCTCAAACACTCTGCTGCGCTCACTCAATAGATGCGCTTGCATAACCGTTCACTCTGGTTGTGATTATCGGCTGCGGTGCGGGTGCTATAGGGCTCGCACCTCAGAAAAACCGGGTCTGGCCATTCTATGCGAGCCGCCGCAAAGCGGAAGGCCACGAGATAAACGGTCTGTTATCCCGTGGCCTGGGCCAGCGCTGATCAGTCTTCCAGCGCGCGCACTCGCTCGTGACGGTGTTGCTCTTGCGGTTGCGCCGACGACTGCAGGGTGAAATCGAATTCGATCTCGGCAAAGCGGCCGCTGACGCCGTGCTCGCGTGCACGCTGCTGATCGTCACTGAAGGTGATTTTGGCGATCAGTTCATCGCGAGTGGCGTAGGCGAAATCGTCGTGCAGGTACTTGTCACCGTCCAGGTTGATCTGGGTGGTCAGATGGCGATGGTCATCCGCCGAGATGAAGAAGTGGATGTGCGCCGGGCGTTGGCCATGGCGACCCAGTTGATCAAGCAACTGCTGGGTCGGACCGTCCGGTGGGCAACCGTAGCCCGACGGCACGATGCTGCGGAAGCGATAGCGACCTTCGGCATCGGTGACGATCCGCCGACGCAAGTTGAACTCGGACTGGCTGCCATCGAAGTACGAATAGGTGCCGCCGGTATTGGCGTGCCAGACATCCACCACGGCGCCGGCCAGCGGCTTGCCATCGGTGTTCTTGACCTGGCCCTGCATGAACAGCACCACGCCCGGGTCAACGCCGTCGTCCAGCCGTGCTTCGCCGTTGGACAGTGGTGCGCCGGCGACATACAGCGGGCCTTCGATGGTGCGCGGGGTGCCACCGGTTTTACCGGCCAGCTCGTCTTCGGCATCCATCAACAGGTCCAGGTAGTGTTCCAGGCCCAAGCCTGCAACCAACAGGCCCGCCTCTTGGCGCGCGCCCAGTTCGTTCAGGTAGTTGACGGCCTTCCAGAACTCTTCCGGGGTCACTTCGAGGTCTTCGATGATGTTCACCGAATCACGCAGGATGCGGTAGATCAGCGCTTTGGCGCGTGGGTTGCCAGCGTCGTTGAGCAGGCCACTGGCTTCTTCGAGAAACTTCTGTGTGCTGGCAGTGTGGGAAATTTTTGCGTTCATGATTAATCCTCATCTTGTATTTATTAGAGTACAGAACTGGCAGACAACGGCTCAGCGATCATCCTCATGAATAGAGGAAGGATGCCTGCACATCGCGTTCACTTCGATAGCCATGTAGGGGTAAAGCGGCAGTTGCATCAGCAGGTCGTGCAGTTCCTGCACGCTGTCGACGTCGAATACGCTGTAATTGGCGTAAAGCCCGGCAATGCGCCACAGGTGGCGCCACTTGCCCTGTTGTTGCAGGCGCTGGGCCAGGGCCTTTTCGTCGGACTTGAGCCGAGCGGCGCGCTCCGGGTCCATATCGACCGGCAGGTTCACGGTCATTTTTACGTGGAACAACATGCTGTTCTCCTCATACGGAATGAATGGCAGTGGAGGTTTTGTCGCGGCGGAAAAACGCCAGCCGCTCTTCGTCCAGGCTCAGGCCAAGGCCGGGGGCCTGCGAAACATGCAAATGGAAATCGCGGTAAACCGGCGGCTCGCTGAGGATGTCTTCGGTCAGCAACAGCGGGCCGAACAGCTCGGTGTCCCAACTCAGCTCGTTCAACGTGAGGAAGGCATGGGCCGAGGCCAACGTGCCGATCCCGCCCTCAAGCATGGTGCCGCCGTACAGGCCGATACCTGCCGCTTCGGCAATTGCCGCGGTACGCAGCACTGCACGGGGGCCGCCGTTCTTGGCGATTTTCAGGGCGAACACCGAGGCGGCGCCTTCGCGTGCCAGGTTGAACGCATCTTCGACGCACTCGATCGACTCGTCCGCCATGATCGGCGCCGGGCTCATGGCGTTCAGGCGCACCATGCCGGAACGGTTGTTGCGCGAGATCGGCTGTTCGATCAGGTCAATGCCGTTGCCACCGAGAATCCTGCAAGCCCGCAGTGCGACGGCTTCGTCCCACGCCTGATTAACGTCGACGCGCACGCTGGCACGGTCGCCCAAGGCTTTTTTGATCGCAATGACATGAGCCAGGTCGCGGTCGACTTCGCCGGCACCGATCTTCAACTTGAAGATCCGGTGACGGCGCAGGTCGAGCATTTGTTCCGCTTCGGCAATGTCCTTGGCGGTATCACCGCTGGCCAGCGTCCAGGCCACTGGCAGCGAGTCGCGTACACGGCCGCCGAGCAGCTCGCTGACCGGCAGGCCAAGGCGTTTGCCATGAGCATCGAGCAAAGCGGTTTCGATACCGGATTTGGCGAAGGTATTGCCGCGAATACTGCGCTCCAGGCGCAGCATCGCCGCGTTGATGTTGCAGGCATCCTGCCCCAGCAGCAGCGGCGCAAAGTGCTTGTCGATGTTGGTCTTGATGCTGTCCGGGCTTTCATTGCCGTAGGCCAGGCCACCGATGGTGGTCGATTCGCCGATGCCTTCGATGCCGTCTTTGCTGCGTATGCGGATAATCACCAGCGTCTGGTTCTGCATGGTGTGCATCGCCAGCTTGTGCGGGCGGATAGTCGGCAGATCGACGATGATCGTCTCGATCGATTCAATGGCAGAAGAAAGCATGTCGATACCCGTCAGGTTCTTGAAGTTCTGTGACGGATTCTCGTACGGCTTTTTTCAAGGTTCCAATATAGAATTGGTCTGGATCGATACCTTAAAGGTATTCACCATCGTCAACTGTGGAGGGCTCATGGAGCTGCGTCATCTGCGTTACTTCCAGGTGCTGGGTCAAACCCTGAATTTCACCCGCGCCGCCGAACGCCTGCACATCGCCCAGCCACCGTTGAGCCGGCAAATCCAGCAACTGGAAGATGAACTCGGGGTGGTGTTGCTGGAACGTGGCAGGCCATTGCGTTTGACCGAAGCCGGGCGGTTTTTCCTTGAGCACTCCGGCGCCCTGCTTGAACAACTGAGCAAGGTCTGCGACAACACCCGACGTATCGGCCTGGGCGAAAAAACCTGGTTGGGTATCGGTTTTGCCCCTTCGACCCTGTATGGCGTGTTGCCCGAACTGATTCGCCGACTGCGCAGCAACGAGTCGCTGGAACTGGAACTCGGCCTGTCGGAAATGACCACGCTGCAACAGGTGCAAGCGCTCAAGGCTGGACGCATCGACGTTGGCTTCGGGCGGATCCGTATCGATGATCCGGCGATTATCCAGACCGTTTTGAACGAAGACCGACTGGTCGCGGCCCTGCCCGCCGGGCACCCGTTGCTGGACAGGCCCATCAGCCTCACCGAGTTGGCCAATGAACCGTTTGTGCTGTATCCCGGCAACCCCCGCCCCAGCTATGCCGACCATGTGATCGCGCTGTTCGAGTCCTACGGGGTGAGCATCAAGGTCGCGCAATGGACCAACGAGCTGCAAACCGCCATTGGCCTGGTGGGCGCCGGTATCGGCGTCACGCTGGTGCCGGCCTCGGTGCAATTGCTGCATCGCGACGACATTGGTTTCACGCCGGTACTGGAAACCAATGCCACTTCGCCGATCATCCTGAGTCGACGCGTCGGCGATGTCTCACCGGGATTGAATCATTGCCTGAAAATGATCGAAGCCTTGCGTACGCGCGATCCAAAATGATCGCCCTGTGCGTTCGTGGTGACCCGGCGCGTCAGTCCTGCTTGTAACCCCGGACGTCGTCGACACCACGGTTGGCCAACTGGTCGGCGCGTTCGTTACCCGGATGCCCGACGTGGCCACGCACCCATTTCCAGGTGACGTTGTGGCGATTGACCTGCTCGTCGAGCAGCTTCCACAGGTCAGCGTTTTTTACTGGCTCTTTCGCTGCGGTTTTCCAACCGCGCTTCTTCCAGTTGGCCATCCATTCGTTGATGCCTTTCATCACGTATTGCGAGTCGGTGACCAGCAATACGTCACAGGAACGCTTGAGTTCTTCAAGGCCACGAATCGCGCCCATCAGTTCCATGCGGTTGTTGGTGGTATTGGCTTCGCCGCCCCAGAGTTCCTTTTCAACGCCTTTGCACACCAGCAGTGCGCCCCAGCCGCCAGGGCCAGGGTTGCCCTTGCAGGCGCCGTCGGTGAAGAGTTCTACGCTATCACTCATGCCAATCTATCCAGAAAATGTCTGCGGCTTGCCGATCAATGATCGACAACGCCCAAGGCCGGGCAAGCCCGACCGGGAAATTAAAATGTTTATTACGGCTCGCTGTGGCGACGATTGACCTTGGCCATCGGCAGCGGGATCAACTTGCCCATAGGCTCGCGGCGCACCTGGCGGACCGGTCGCAAGCCGACGACGATCTTGCGCGCCACCAATAAATAGAAACCGCCGCCGGACAGCTGCCAGTCACCGGCCTTGCGTTCCCAGCCGGCCAAGCGGGCTTGCCATGCCGGGGACGCAAGCGGCGGACGATAGCACCCGAAGCGGCGTTTCTCCAGCGCAAACCCCAGCAGGTTGAGCCAGTCGGCGACCCGCGACGGCGAAATGCAGCGCGCCTTGCGCATGGCGTCGCTCGCAAACACGTGGCGCAGCCCCCAGCTGCTCCAGGGGTTGATCCCGACAATCAACAGGTGCCCGCCGGGCCGCACCGCGCTGGCGGCTTCACGCAGCAGGCCATGCGGCGACAGGCAGAAATCCAGACCGTGTTGCATCACCACCACGTCGGCGGCGTGCTCACTGATCGGCCAGGCCTGTTCTTCACAGACAATTTCCACCCCCGGCAGCGGCGCGCCCAGACGGACATTACGCTGCACCTGCTTCGCCGCCGGTGGTGCTTCGGCCGAAGGGCCGTAATGCACCAGGTAGCCGCCAAAGAAACGCCCCAGTTCGTCTTCGAGCATCCGGCGTTCTTCGTTCAACAAAAATTGGCCGATGGGACCTGACAGCCACTCGCGAGCGGCACTGATCAATGCCAGCCAGTCAGGATCAGCCTGAGCGAACGCTTTATCGGTCATTGCATTCTCCAACTCGCCAAGAAGCTCTAAGATGCACCATTGTTTTCCGCTTGGCGAATCCTGCGATGATACAGATCAGTGCCCTTCCCGCCTTCACCGACAACTACATCTGGTTGTTACAGGATCACCGCAGCCAGCGCTGCGCCGTGGTCGATCCGGGTGATGCCGCCCCCGTGCAGGCCTGGTTGGCCATGCATCCGGGATGGCAGCTCAGCGACATCCTGGTCACCCATCACCACCATGATCACGTGGGCGGCGTCGAGCGACTCAAAAAAGCGACGGGCGCCACGGTCTACGGCCCGGCCAGCGAAAACATCCCCGGACGTGACATCGCCCTGAACGATAATGATCGCGTCAGCGTACTCGGCCTGGAGTTCGACGTGTATGCGGTGCCGGGCCACACACTGGGTCATATCGCTTACTACCATCAGGGGCTGCTGTTCTGTGGCGACACCCTGTTCGCCGCCGGGTGCGGGCGCCTGTTCGAAGGCACGCCGGCACAAATGCACCACTCCCTCAGCCGCCTGGCCGCACTGCCCGAAGACACACTGGTGTACTGCACCCACGAGTACACCCTGAGCAATCTGCGCTTCGCCGCCGCTGTCGAGCCGAGTAACCCCGAGATTGCCGAACGTCTCGAGAAAGTCTCCCAATTACGCGAATCCGGTGGCATGTCGCTGCCGTCGACCCTGGCGCTGGAGAAGCTCACCAACCCTTTCCTGCGTACCGGCGAAACATCCGTTAAAGAAAAAGTAGACGAACGGAATGGCCCGGATAACCGGGCTCCGAGTGAGGTTTTTGCGGCTCTTCGGGCTTGGAAAGATACGTTCTAGAGAGGGCCACTATTGGTCCAAAAATTCTGAATGGTTGACCGCACCCCCTGCGCTTTCTAGAATCGCCCGACATTTTTGCCCGGAACTAACTTCCAGCCAATGTCGTCATCTATTCGTAAATCCATCAATTCAGACGCATTGACCCGCTTGGCTCAAGCCATTGCGGTGGCTGTGTCCGCCACCCTGGCGGGCTGCCAAAGCACCAGTCATGTGCCACAAACCGACGTGGCACATACACTTTCCACCCGGACCAAGCAAAAACCTATCTGGCTCAACGAGAAGCCAAGCCCACAAGCCGCGCAGGACGTCTGGGAGCGCATGCGCCAGGGCTTCCAGTTGCAGGACGGGCTAGGCGTCAACCCGCGCATCGAGCAACAGCGCCTGTGGTTCGCCAGCAATCCGTCGTTTCTGCAAGGCGCCAGCGAACGTGGCAGCCTGTACATTCACTACATCGTCGAACGCCTTGAAGAACGCAACATGCCGCTGGAACTGGCGCTGTTGCCGGTGATTGAAAGCGCCTACAACCCGATGGCCTACTCGCGCGCCGATGCGGTCGGCCTGTGGCAGTTCATCCCGTCCACCGGGCGTTACTTCAACCTGCGTCAAACCCGCTTCTATGACGGTCGCCGCGACATTACCGCCTCGACCATCGCGGCGATGGACTACCTGACCCGTCTGCACGATATGTTCAACGGTGACTGGCTGCTGGCCCTGGCAGCCTACAACGCCGGTGAAGGCACGGTCAGCCGGGCCATCGAGCGTAACGAAAAGCTCGGCTTGCCAACCGACTACTGGAACCTGCCGCTGCCGGCGGAAACCCAGGCGTATGTGCCCAAGCTGCTGGCCTTGTCACAAGTGGTGCTGTCGCCAGAAGCCTATGGCGTGAACCTCAATCCGATCGCCAACCAGCCCTACTTCGAAGTCGTCRAAATCAACCAGCGCATGGATCTGTCCAAGGTTGCCGCGGTGGCCAACATCGACGAAGACGAACTGTTCCAGCTCAACCCGGCCTTCAAGCAACGCACCACCATCGACGGTCCCCAGCACCTGCTGGTACCGACGTCCAAGGCGCAGTTGCTGACCGCCAGCCTGTCGACCATGAAACCCGAAGAGCTGATCAGCAAGCGTCCGCTCAAACCGGTTTTCGAAGGTGCAGACGACCGCGAACTGGCAACACTCAAGCGCAGCTACCGGGTCAAACGCGGCGACAATCTGACGCAAATCGCCAAGGCGAACAAGGTCGAGGTCAAGGACCTGCAACACTGGAACAAGCTGAACGGCAAGGACCTCAAGGTTGGCCAGACCCTGGTAATGCGAGACACCAGCAAGCGCAGCGGTGGACGCATCAGCACAGTGGTTGCGGCCAACAACAAGAAGCAGACCCAATACAAGGTCAAGCAAGGCGACTCGCTGTACATCGTCGCCAAGCGCTTCAACGTTGAGATGCAACACCTCAAGCGCTGGAACCCACGTGTTGGCCAGGCCCTCAAGCCTGGGCAGGTGCTGACGGTTTCTTCCCCGCGTTAATCGGGAGTTTGTAGCTTTTTCTGTAGGAGCCAGGCTTACCTGCGATGGCGCTCTCAAGATTGCCATCGCAGGCAAGCCTGGCTCCTACAAATTCCCTACCTTTTTCCTGTCGATACAAGCTGTTACTGTACGGTCCACAAAGCCCAAGCCGCCTGGACCGGATCTCTGCCTTGATACGTCCCCTCCTGCTCCTAATCAGTCTGGCCTTGAGCTTCCCCGCAAGCGCAACGATCAGCGAAAGCCATGGTTATGCGCAGTTCGGCACACTCAAGTACCCGGCCAAATTCACCCACTTCGACTGGGTCAATCCGCAAGCGCCCAAGGGCGGTACATTGCGGGTCATGGCGTTTGGCACCTTCGATACGCTCAACCCCTACACCTTCAAGGGCACCAGCCCGGTTGCGACCCCGAATTTCCTGCAGTACGGCATCAACGAACTGAACGAACCGTTGATGGTCGGTACCGGCCAGTACGCGCCGTCCGGCGATGAACCCGCCTCCAGTTACGGGCTGATCGCCCAGTCGGTCGAATACAGCGAAGACCGCAGCTGGGTAGTGTTCAACCTGCGCCCGCAAGCACGCTTTCACGACGGCACGCCGATCACCGCCTACGACGTCGCGTTCTCCTATCGCTTGCTGCTCAAGGAAGGTCATCCGCAATACCGCACCAACCTTCAGGAAGTGCAGCGCGTCGACATCCTCACCCCACAGCGCATCCGTTTCGTGTTCAAGCGTGCCGGCAATCCGTTGCTGATCCAGCGCCTGGGCGAGTTGCCGGTGTTGCCGCAGCATTACTGGGAAGGTCGCGACTTCAAGGCCACCACCTTCGAACCGCCGCTGGGCAGTGGCCCTTACCGCATCACCGAGGTTCAGCCGGGTCGGCAGCTGGTGTTCGAGCGGGTCAAGGATTACTGGGGCAAGGACCTGCCGGTCAATCGCGGCAAGTACAACTATGATCGCGTCGAAGTCGAGTTTTACCGCGACAGCGACGTGGCGTTCGAGGCCTTCAAGGCCGGCGAGTTCGACATCTACATCGAGCACCAGGCCAAGAACTGGGCCAATGGCTACAGTTTCCCGGCCGTGCGGCGTGGCGAGGTGATCAAGGCGCAGATCGACCACCAGATTCCGACCCAGACCCAGGGCCTGTTCATGAACACCCGGCGCAGCACGTTCGCCGAGGACAAGGTGCGTGAAGCCCTGGGCTTGATGTTCGACTTCGAATGGACCAACCGCGCCCTGTTCAGCGGTGCCTACAAACGGGCCATGAGCTATTACCCCAACAGCGAGTTCACAGCCACAGGCGTTCCGGTCGGCCATGAATGGCTGATGCTCTCGCCCTACCGCGATCAGCTCCCCGCCAAGCTGTTTACCGAGCCCTTCAGCCTGCCGCAGACCGACGGCCGCGGCATCCCCCGGGAAACCCTGCGCCGGGCGCTGGGTTTGCTCGCCGAGGCTGGCTGGAAGCTCAATGGCCAGCGCCTGCAGAATGCGGCCGGGCGGCCACTGCGTTTCGAGATCCTGCTGGTCAATCCGAACCTGGAGCGCATTCTCCAGCCCTACGCCGAGAACCTCGCCAGTATCGGTATTGACGCGCACTTGCGCACCGTTGACCGTGCCCAATACAAGCAGCGTCTGGACCAGTTCGATTTCGACATGATCCTGATGACCCTCGACCAGACCCTCAGCCCCGGACTTGAGCAGTGGCAGTACTTCCACTCGAGCCAGGCCTCGGTCAAGGGCAGCAAGAATTACGCGGGTGTTGCCAACCCGGTGGTCGATCATTTGCTGGAACAGCTGCTCGCGGCAAAATCCCGTGACGAGCAACTGGCGGCCGGCAAAGCGCTGGACCGGGTGCTGCTGTGGCAGCACTACTGCATCCCCAACTGGTATATCAATTATCATCGCCTGGCGTACCGCAACCGGTTCGCCTTCGTCACCACGCCGCCCTACACCCTGGGGCTGAATGCGTGGTGGCTGAAGACTTCGGAGAAAGCCCAATGATGCGTTTGCGTACCCTGCTGGGTCTGGTCTTTGCAGGGCTTGCCTGCACGGCCCACGCTGCCCCGCAGCACGCCTTGACCCTGTACAACGAGCCGCCGAAATACCCGGCCGATTTCAAGCATTTCGACTACGTGAACCCGGACGCGCCCAAGGGCGGGACCTTCCGCCAGGCCGGCTTCGGTGGCTTCGACAGCCTCAACCCGTTCATCAGCAAGGGTGTACCGGCCGATGACATTGGCCTGATCTACGACACCCTGGCCAAACAGGGGCTCGATGAGCCGTTTACCGAATACGGCTTGATCGCCGGCAAAATCGAAAAGGCTCCGGACAACAGCTGGGTGCGTTTCTACCTGCGCCCCGAAGCACGTTTTCATGATGGTCACCCGGTGCGTGCCGAAGACGTGGTGTTCAGCTTCCAGACCCTGATGAAAAGCGGTTCGCCGCTCTTTCGCGGTTACTACAGCGACGTCGACAACGTGATCGCCGAGGACCCGTTGCGGGTGCTGTTCACCTTCAAGCACACCAGCAACCGCGAGCTGCCGCTGATCCTTGGACAGCTCTCGATATTGCCCAAGCACTGGTGGGAACACCGCGACTTCAGCAAGGGCAACCTGGAGATTCCGCTGGGCAGCGGCCCGTACAAGGTCAGTGAGGTCAAGGCCGGGCGCTCGATCCGCTATGAGCGGGTCAAGGACTACTGGGGCAAGGACCTGCCGGTCAACCAGGGCTTTTACAACTTCGACAACATGACCATCGATTACTACCGCGACAACACCGTCGCGCTGGAAGCACTGAAGGCCGGACAGTTCGATTACTGGCAGGAGATGAGCGCGAAAAACTGGGCCAACGCCTACAACACGCCGTCCGTCACCGAGGGTCGCCTGATCAAGGAGCAGATTCCGAACGGCAACCCCACCGGCATGCAGGGCTTCGTCTTCAACCTGCGCCGCCCGGTGTTCCAGGACGTGCGCGTGCGTCAGGCCCTGAGCCTGTTGCTGGATTTTGAATGGACCAACAAGCAGCTGTTCAACGGTGCCTACGCGCGCACCCGAAGCTACTTCGAAAACTCGGAAATGGCCGCCACCGGCCTGCCGGATCAGGATCAACTGGCAATCCTCGATCCGTTCCGGGGCAAGATCCCTGATCAGGTCTTCAGCGAAGCGTTCCAGAACTCCGTCTGCGACGGCAGCGGAATGATCCGTGCCCAACAGCGCAAGGCCTATCAACTGCTGCAGGAAGCCGGCTGGCGGATTGTCGACGACAAGATGGTCGACACCACCGGCAAACCGGTGAGCATCGAGTTTTTGCTGGCGCAGACCGAGTTCGAGCGAGTGCTGTTGCCGTTCAAACGCAACATGAGCGACCTGGGGATCGACCTGGTGATTCGTCGAGTCGACGTATCGCAATACATCAACCGCGTGCGCTCGCGCGACTTCGATATGGTGGTTGGCAGCTTCCCGCAGTCCAGCTCACCGGGTAACGAACAGCGCGAATTCTGGAAGTCCGAAAGCGCCGACAAACCCGGCAGCCGCAACTACATGGGCCTGAAAGACCCGGTAGTCGATGAGCTGGTCGAAGAGCTGATCAACGCCGACTCGCGCAAAAGCCTGGTGGCCCATACCCGGGCGCTCGACAGGGTGTTGCAATGGGGCTATTACGTGATCCCCAACTGGCACATCAAGACCTGGCGCGTGGCCTACTGGAATCACATTGGCCACCCGAAAGTCCCACCGAGCAATGACGTGGGCATTTCCACCTGGTGGGTCAAACCCGATGCAAAACCTGCGATCGAAGTGCTGACCAAAGAACAAGCCGATCCTGCGGGCATGGAGCAATAAGATGCTGGCGTATATTTTTCGGCGACTGTTGCTGATCATTCCAACCCTGTTCGGCATTCTGCTGATCAACTTCGTGATCATCCAGGCCGCCCCCGGCGGCCCGGTGGAACAGATGATCGCCAAGCTCGAAGGCTTCGAAGGCGCCACCAGCCGCATTGCCGGCGGCGGTGCCGAAGTCTCGGTGGCCGGTTCCAGCTATCGCGGCGCGCAGGGCCTGGACCCGGCGCTGGTCAAGGAAATCGAGCACATGTACGGCTTCGACAAGTCGGCGCCGGAACGCTTGTGGATCATGATCAAGAACTACGCGACCCTGGATTTCGGCGACAGCTTCTTCCGTGACGCCAAGGTCATCGACCTGATCAAGGAAAAGATGCCAGTGTCGATTTCGCTCGGGCTCTGGAGCACGCTGATCATGTACCTGGTGTCGATCCCGCTGGGGATCGCCAAGGCCACCCGGCACGGCAGCCACTTCGATGTCTGGACCAGTTCGGCGATCATCGTCGGCTACGCGATCCCGGCGTTCCTGTTTGCGATCCTGCTGATCGTGGTGTTTGCCGGCGGCAGCTACCTGGACTGGTTCCCCCTGCGCGGCCTGACCTCGAACAACTTCAGTGAATTGAGCTGGATGGGCAAGGTCCGCGATTACTTCTGGCACATCGCGCTGCCGGTGACGGCACTGGTGATCGGTAACTTCGCGACCATGACCCTGCTGACCAAAAACAGCTTCCTTGACGAGATCAACAAACAGTACGTCGTCACCGCCAAGGCCAAGGGCCTGACCCGGCACCGCGTGCTCTACGGCCATGTGTTCCGCAACGCCATGCTGCTGGTGATCGCCGGCTTCCCTTCGGCCTTCATCGGGATTTTCTTCACCGGTTCGTTGCTGGTGGAAGTGATCTTCTCGCTCGACGGCATGGGCCTGATGAGTTTCGAAGCGGCGATCAACCGCGACTACCCGGTGGTGTTCGGCACCCTGTTCATCTTCACCCTGCTGGGGCTGGTGGTGAAACTGATCGGCGACCTCACCTACACCCTGGTCGATCCACGGATCGACTTCGAACACCGGGAGCATTGAGATGAACCTGTCCCCTCTCAATCGCCGACGTTTCGAACGGTTCAAGGCCAACAAGCGCGGCTGGTGGTCGCTGTGGCTGTTTTTGATCCTGTTTGGCGCGAGCCTCGGTGCCGAGCTGATCGCCAACGACAAGCCGCTGGCGGTGCATTACGACGGCCAATGGTATTTCCCGGCGCTCAAGCGTTACCCGGAAACCACCTTCGGCGGTGAATTCCCGCTGGAAGCCAACTACAAGAGCCCGTACATCCGCGAACTGCTCAAGGCCAAGGACGCCTGGACCTTGTGGGCGCCGATCCCGTTCAGCTACCAAAGCATCAACTACGACCTGAAAGTCCCGGCCCCGGCACCGCCCTCGGCAGACAATCTGCTGGGCACCGACGATCAGGGCCGCGACGTGCTGGCGCGGGTGATTTACGGCTTCCGGGTGTCGGTGCTGTTTGCGCTGACGCTGACCATTCTCAGTTCGATCATCGGCGTGATTGCCGGTGCCTTGCAGGGGTTCTATGGCGGCTGGGTCGATCTGGCCGGGCAGCGCTTTTTGGAGATCTGGTCGGGTTTACCGGTGCTGTACCTGCTGATCATCCTCGCCAGTTTCGTGCAGCCAAACTTCTGGTGGCTGCTGGGGATCATGCTGCTGTTTTCCTGGATGAGCCTGGTTGATGTGGTCCGCGCCGAGTTCCTGCGTGGGCGTAACCTGGAATACGTACGCGCCGCCCGCGCGCTGGGGATGCAGAACGGCGCAATCATGTTCCAGCACATCCTGCCCAACGCCATGGTCTCGACCATGACCTTCATGCCGTTCATCCTCACGGGCGCCATCGGCACCCTGACCGCACTGGACTTCCTCGGCTTCGGCCTGCCGGCAGGCAGTGCATCGCTGGGTGAACTGGTGGCCCAGGGCAAATCCAACCTGCAAGCGCCGTGGCTGGGCATGAGCGCCTTTGCGGTGCTGGCGCTGATGTTGAGTTTGCTGGTGTTTATCGGCGAGTCCGCTCGCGATGCCTTCGACCCGAGGAAGTGAAATGAATCAGGACAATCTGATCGAAGTGCGCAACCTCTCTGTCGAGTTTGTGGTCGGTGACCACGTGCAACGGGTGGTGGAAGGCGTCAGCTTCGACATCAAGCGCGGTGAAACCCTGGCACTGGTCGGCGAAAGCGGCTCCGGCAAATCGGTGACGGCGCACTCGATCCTGCGCCTGCTGCCCTACCCCTTGGCGCGCCACCCCACCGGCACCATCAGCTACTCCGGGCATGACCTGCTGTCGCTGAAAGAGAAAACCATCCGGCACATTCGTGGCAACCGGATCGCGATGATCTTTCAGGAGCCGATGACCTCGCTGAACCCGCTGCACTCGATCGAGAAACAGATCAACGAGGTACTGGGGATTCACAAAGGCCTGACCGGCAAGGTCGCGACCCAGCGCACCCTGGAGCTGCTGGAACTGGTGGGGATTCCCGAACCGCGCAAACGGCTCAGGGCCCTGCCCCATGAATTGTCCGGTGGCCAGCGTCAGCGCGTGATGATCGCCATGGCCCTGGCCAACGAACCGGAACTGCTGATCGCCGACGAACCAACCACCGCGCTGGACGTGACGGTTCAGCTGAAAATCCTCGAACTGCTCAAGGAGCTGCAAGCCCGTCTGGGCATGGCGCTGCTGCTGATCAGCCACGATTTGAACCTGGTCCAGAGAGTCGCGCATCGCGTATGTGTCATGCAGAAGGGTTGCATCGTCGAACAGGCGTCGTGCGAGGAGTTGTTCCGCGCGCCGCAGCATCCTTACACCCGGGAACTGCTGGCAGCGGAGCCTCGTGGCAACCCGGCAACCAATGTCATTGGCCCGCCCTTGCTGCAAGTCGAGGACCTGAAAGTCTGGTTCCCGATCAAAAAAGGCTTTTTGCGCAACACCGTCGACTACGTCAAAGCCGTGGACGGAATCAACTTCAGCCTGCCTCAGGGACAGACCCTGGGCATTGTCGGCGAGAGCGGTTCGGGCAAGTCCACGCTGGGTCTGGCGATTTTGCGGTTGATTGCCAGCAAAGGCGCGATCCGTTTTGAAGGCCAGTCGTTAGACTGCCTGTCGCAGCAACAGGTAAGGCCGCTGCGGCGGGAAATGCAGGTGGTGTTTCAGGACCCCTTCGGTAGCCTGAGCCCACGGATGAGCGTGAGCCAGATCGTCGGCGAAGGCCTGCGGATACACCGGATCGGTACAGAGACCGAGCAGGAGCTGGCGATTATCGCGGTACTCAAGGAGGTCGGTCTGGACCCGGCAACCCGGCACCGCTATCCCCACGAGTTTTCCGGCGGACAACGGCAGAGAATCGCCATTGCCCGAGCCCTGGTGCTGAAACCGGCGTTGATCTTGCTGGACGAGCCGACCTCGGCCCTCGACCGCACCGTGCAACGCCAAGTGGTTGAACTGCTGCGCTCACTGCAAAGCAAGTACAACCTGACGTATCTGTTCATCAGCCATGACCTGGCGGTGGTTAAAGCGCTGAGTCACCAGTTGATGGTGATCAAGCACGGCCAAGTGGTCGAACAAGGTGATGCGCAAGGTATCTTTGCCGCACCGCAACATCCTTATACACAGCAGTTGCTGGAGGCCGCTTTCCTGGCACCAGCCACTGCGCAATAACCTGAAAGAGGAGCAACACATGGGTTTTCTCGCCGGTAAGCGCGTACTGATCGTCGGTGTCGCCAGCAAGCTGTCCATCGCATCCGGCATCGCTGCCGCCATGCATCGCGAGGGCGCTGAGCTTGCCTTCACTTATCAGAACGACAAACTCAAGGGTCGTGTCGAAGAGTTCGCACAAGGCTGGGGTTCGGGCCCTGAGCTGTGCTTCCCGTGCGACGTGGCCAGCGATGAAGAAATCGCCAAGGTTTTCGAAGAACTGAGCAAAAAATGGGACGGCCTGGATTGCATCGTGCACTCCGTTGGCTTCGCTCCGGGCGACCAACTGGACGGCGACTTCACCGAAGCCACCACCCGTGAAGGTTTCCGCATCGCTCACGACATCAGCGCCTACAGCTTCGTGGCCCTGGCCAAAGCGGGCCGCGAGATGATGAAAGGCCGCAATGGCAGCCTGCTGACCCTGTCGTACCTGGGCGCCGAGCGCACCATGCCGAACTACAACGTGATGGGCATGGCCAAGGCTTCCCTGGAAGCTGGCGTACGTTACCTGGCCGGCTCCCTGGGCCCGGAAGGTACCCGCGTCAACGCCGTATCGGCTGGCCCGATCCGCACCCTCGCCGCTTCCGGCATCAAGAACTTCCGTAAAATGCTGGCCGCCAACGAAGCGCAAACGCCGCTGCGTCGCAACGTCACCATCGACGAAGTCGGCAACGCCGGCGCCTTCCTGTGCTCGGACCTGGCGTCCGGCATCAGCGGCGAAATCATGTACGTGGACGGCGGCTTCAACACCACCGCCATGGGCAACATCGAAGAGTGATCTTCGCGCGTTAACAAGAAACCCGCCGATTGGCGGGTTTTTTGTGCCGGTCATTTCAGCCCCACCACGAACCACTGTGGGAGCGAGCCTGCTCGCGATAGCGTACTGACAGGCGACATTGATGTTGAATGTTACGGCCTCATCGCGAGCAGGCTCGCTCCCACAGGGATTTGTGTTCAATCTTCGATCTGTGTCAGACATCGCGCAAACAACTGCTGGATCGGTTGTGTACGCTGGCTGTAGCGCTGCAACAGCACGATCTCCCGATAGAACGTCAGTTCGCCCAGCGCGATGATCCTGACTTTCGCTCCATACTCAAGCCAGAGCCCCGCCCGGGGAATCAGCGCCACACCCAGGCCGCACTCGACCATTTTTACAATCGCTTCCAGCTCATCCAGCTCCAGCGCGACTTTGACTTCAATCTGCTGCTCGCGCAGAAAGCCTGTCACCAGACGGCCACCGAACGAGTTGCGGTCATAACGCACCTGCGGATGCGTGCTGAGTATCTGCAACGGATCCTCGCCTTCAAGGTCCGGCGGCACGATCAGCACAAAAGGCTCCCGCCGGATCACCTGGGCCGACAGTTCCTTGGGCAGTTCAAAGGGTGGCTTGATCAGGATTGCCAGATCAAGTTCGCCAGCGTCGACCTGACTCAACAGGTTGAGTGACACGCCGGGCACCAGTTTTGGCTCGAGCAACGGCGCCTGCTGCCGCAAACGTAACAACGCCTGAGGCAGCAGACCGGTTTGGGCAGTCGCCACAGCGCCGACCCTCAATTCGCCGCGAAACTCGCTGACGTCGTCACTGACGGCCATGCGCTGAAAGGTTTCGAGGATTTCCCGGGCCATCGGCAACGCCCGCTGCCCGGCCGCGTTGAGGATGGCTTGACGCCCGGTGCGGTCAAACAGGCGAATACCCAGCGCCTGCTCCAGGTTGCGCATTTGCGCGCTGACGGCCGATTGCGTGAGGCCAATGTGCATGCCGGCTGCGGCGAACGTGCCATAGCGAGTCACTGCGATGAAGGTTTTCAGTTCACGCAGCATGAGCGCCTCGATTGATCGATTTTATTTGAGCTGGAGGCAAAAATTATCGTCTTTTAATCAAAAATCACAAGACTAGAATCAGCTCAACTTCCCTGTCATCGAGGCTTGAACACCATGCGTCTCTCCCCTTTTCATCTGGCCATTCCGGTGTATGACCTTGCTGCCGCGCGGATTTTCTATGGCCAGGTGTTCGGCCTGGAGGAAGGACGCTCCAGCGAACACTGGGTGGACTTCAACTTTTTCGGCCATCAATTGGTCATCCACGAACACCCGAAAACCGCCACCCAGGAGTCCGCCCACACCAATGCGGTGGACGGTCACGACGTGCCGGTCCCGCATTTCGGCGTGGTGCTGTCGATGGAAGAATGGGAATCCCTGGCCGAACGACTCACATCGCTGGGCACGCGCTTCGTGATCGAGCCCGGTATTCGCTTCAAAGGACTGGTAGGCGAACAGGCGACGATGTTTCTGTTCGACCCGTGCGGCAACGCGCTGGAGTTCAAGGCGTTCAAGGACATCGGCCAGTTGTTCGCCAAGTAGCTTTCAGCGTCGTCGCATCTCACACCCCTGCCAGTTGCAAGGGCAGTTCACGCAAGCGTTGCCCGGTCAGGGCGAACACCGCATTGGCCACTGCCGGCGCCGTCGGTGGCACCCCGGTCTCGCCTATGCCGCCCGGTTTTTCAGTACTGGGGACGATGTGCACCTCGACCACGGGCATTTCATTCAGGCGCAACACCTGAAAGTCATGGTAGTTGGACTGCACCACTTTCCCGTCCTTGAAGGTCAGCTTGCTGTGCAAGGTGAACCCCAGGCCAAAGGTGATGCCCGATTCCATCTGCGCGGCGATGCTCGCCGGGTTCACCACAACACCGCAATCGACCGCACAGACCACTCGGTGCACGCGGATCTTCAGGTTGTCCTGGGACACCTCGGCCACCTGCGCAACGTAACTGCCAAAAGACTCATGCACCGCCACGCCCAACGCGTGCCCCGCAGGCAGCGGCGCCTTCCAGTTGGCCTTCTCTACTGCCAGGTTCAGCACGCCCAGATGGCGCGGATGCTCCTTGAGCAAGGTCCGTCGGTATTCCACTGGATCCTTTCCGGCCGCCGTGGCCAGCTCATCGATCAATGACTCGACGACAAATGCCGAGTGAGTGTGCCCCACAGAACGCATCCACAGCACGCTGATGCCGGTTTTCGGCGAATGCAGATCGACCAGATGGTTGGCCAGGCCCTTGATGTAGGGGCTGTCGGCCACGCCTTCGACCGAGGTGGCGTCGACGCCATTCTTGACCATCGTCGCTTCGAATGGCGTACCGTCCATGATCGACTGCCCGACCAGTACGTGCTGCCAGGCCTGGGGCATACCCTTGGCGTCCAGGCCAATGCGCGCCTTATGGAGGAACGCCGAGCGGTAGTAACCACCACGTATGTCATCTTCCCGCGACCAGACGGTTTTCACCGGCGCACCGGCCGCCTTGGCGACTTGCACCGCTTCACTGACAAAGTCCGAGGTCGGATTGGCTCGACGGCCAAAACCGCCTCCGAGGAATTCGGTATGAATCTCGACCTGTTCGGGTTTGAGCCCGGTGATTTTCGCCGCGATCATTTGGTCCAGCGTCTGGAATTGGGTGCCGGTCCAGATCTCGCATTTGTCCGGGGTGATTTTCACCGTGCAGTTGAGCGGCTCCATCGGCGCATGCGCCAGGTAGGGAACGCTGTATTCAACATCAATCGTCTTCACTGCCTTGCTCAACGCGGCGCTGATGTCGCCCGCCTGGCTGGCCGGGGTCCCGGGGATCGCAGCCAGTTTGCGGAAGTTTTGCAGCAAGACGTCGCTGTCCAGATCGGCATTGGGGCCCAGGTCCCAGTCGATTTTCAGCGCATCACGGCCTAATTTCGCGGCCCAATAATGGTCGGCCACCACCGCGACGCCCGTCGGCACCTGGACGACTTTATGCACGCCCGGCAGCGCCAATGCCGCTGCACCGTCGAATGATTTGACGCTGCCGCCAAATACCGGCGGACGTGCAACCATGGCCGTCAGCAATCCATCGAACTGCACATCCATGCCAAATTTCGCCTGGCCGGTGATTTTTTCCGGGGTATCCAGGCGTTTGGTTGGTTTGCCGATGATCTTCCAGTCCTTGGCGTCCTTGAGCTTGATCGACGCCGGATCGGGCACCGGCAGCTTGCCGGCGTCACTGGCCAACTCACCGTAAGTGGCGCGCTGATCACCGGCGATCACCACGCCCGGTTCGGTCCGTACCTTCGAGGGTGCGACGTTGAATCGCTTGGCGGCGGCCTCGATCAACATCAAGCGTGCAGCTGCGCCGGCCTGACGGTAGCGGTCGAACTCCATCCAGGTCGAAGTCGAGCCGCCGGTAATCTGCATGTTACCGAAGGCCGGCAGACCATAATCGACCGCCGATGCCGGCGCATGCTCGACGCGGATCTTCGTCCAGTCGGCGTCCAGTTCTTCGGCGATCAACATGGTCAGGCCGGTCCAGATCCCCTGCCCCATTTCGGAGTGCCCCAACAGAATGGTCACGCTGCCATCGGGGGCGATGCGCAAAAAAGCGTTGGGGGCGAACACCGCGTCCGGCGTCGATGCCGCCTGCGCGAAGCGATTGCTCCCCGGAATGACAAACGCCACCACCAAACCAGCACCGAGCACGGCACTGCTTTTCAAAAAGTCCCGTCGAGAAGTCTCGATCTTTGCGTTCATCGTCATGCCTCCCCGATTTGCGCAGCACGTTTGACCGCCGCCCGAATGCGCGGATAGGTCCCGCACCGACAGATATTGCCCGACAGTGCCTGATCGATATCGCTGTCGCTCGGCGACGGGATTTTCGCCAATAAAGCCGCCGCCGACATGATCTGCCCCGACTGACAATAACCGCATTGCACCACGTCGATCTCGGCCCAGGCGCGTTGCACCGGGTGCGAACCGTCGCTCGACAAACCTTCGATGGTAAGGATTTTTTGCCCGTTGGCGACAGCTGCCGCCGGAGTGATGCAGGAGCGCAACGGCGCGCCGTCGACATGCACCGTGCAGGCACCGCACTGGGCCATGCCGCAGCCGAACTTGGTGCCGGTCAAGTGCGCGACATCGCGCAATACCCACAACAGCGGCATGTCGCCGGGCACATCCAGGGATTGGTCTTTGCCATTGATATTGAGCGTCAGCACGGCGGTCTCCTCAGTCACATCACTGATGTCCTTTCAGGGCGTCACTGCGGCAACGACTGCCTACGCGCGCCTCGGTTTATCCATTGAGCTAAGCGCAATTTTCCCGAAGCCTTGGTTTGCGCGACCACCGGTCACAAAAAAGCGCCACTTCCCAGGAAGCAGCCCTGTGTTTCAAACCATCAACCGACCTACACCCGCGGCTTGTCGATTGACGGTTACGCCTGACGACCATCGGCTGACTACGCTAACAGTCCAGCCGGATCATTCCTGGAGGAGAACCTTCATGTCGCGCATTCAGAAACTCACGCCCTGCCTGTGGTTCGACGATCAGGCCGAAGCTGCTGCACAGTTCTACTGTTCGGTGTTCGAACACTCGACCATTACCGCCATCACTCACTATGGCAAAGCCGGTTTCGAGCTCCATGGCCGGCCCGAGGGTTCGGTGATGACCGTCAGCTTCATGCTCGATGGCCAGACTTTTACCGCACTCAATGGCGGCCCGGTGTTTCGCTTCACCGAGGCCATCTCGTTCCAGGTCAACTGCCATACCCAATATGAAATCGACCACTTCTGGAATGCGCTGTCTGCCGGCGGTGACAAACAGGCCCAGCAATGCGGCTGGCTCAAGGACAAGTTCGGCCTGTCCTGGCAAATCGTGCCCGTGGTGATGATGGACATGATGACCGACAGGGACACCGCCAAATCCCAGCGCGTCATGCAGGCGATGTTGCAGATGAAGAAACTCGACATCGCTACACTCGAGCGAGCCTTTAATGGCGAGAGCTAATACACTCCCCAACTGAACTGCCAAAGGACGCTCGCGGATGAAACACGCCATCGCCAAAAATGCCGACAAAGCCCCTCGCTTCTGGCGCGATGACGCACTGCCTTTCATCGAAGCGCGCTCCATCGCCGATGGCCGCGAAGTCTGTTACGCCCGACATTCCCACGAGTTTTTTTCCATCGGTGCGATTACCGCCGGGCGCAGCACCTATCTCCATGAACACGCCGCGTTTGAAGTCGGCAGCGGCACCGTGGTGCTGATGAACCCCGGCGATGTCCATGCCTGTAACCCGATCGACAATCAGCCCTGGTCTTATCGCATGCTGTATGTCGATACGCCGTGGTTGAACGACCTTCAGCATCAACTGGGGTTCAGCAAAGAGCTGGACTTTCGGCGCTTTTCAACCACCCACTGCGACGACGCCGGGCTGTTTAGCGGGCTCAATCAGCTATATGACGTACTGCTCGACGAACAACTGGAGACGCTGCAAAAACACAGTGCCGCCGTAGCGTTTTTTACTGAAGTGCAGCAAACGCTCAATCCGGCTGAATTGAGCGTTCGCGAACCCAACCTCAAGCTGGAGCGAGCGGCCGAGTACATCCGCGACAACTGCACCCAGTCGCTGAAACTCGAAGACATCTGCGAGGCGGCAGATCTGTCGGCGTCGTACCTGATCCGTGCTTTCAAGCAGCATTACGGCATGACGCCCCACGCGTTTCTGGTCAACCATCGCATCCAGTTCGCCCGCAGCCAACTGCGTCGGGGCAAGTTGATTGCCGACGTGGCGCTGGAAGCCGGGTTCTCTGATCAGGCGCATTTTCAGCGAGCGTTCAAACAGCATTTGGCCGCGACGCCGGGTCAGTATCGCGGTTGAAGCCCGAGATTTATGGCAACAGCAAGTAGCCCGCACTCACCGCCAGCAACGACGCCATGAACCGGTTAAACAACCGCATACCGTCGGCATTGCTCAGGTACTGTCGCAGAAAGGTCCCGGCATAAGCCCAGCAGGCCACCGACAGGTAGCAGACCACCAGATACACCGCCGCAAACTGCCAGACCAGTTGCGCCTCGCCATCGGCAACAAAAGCCCCCATCCCCGCGACACAGGCCAGCCAGGCTTTCGGGTTCAGCCATTGCATCAGCGCGCCGTAGAACATCGTCGGCGCTTGCCCTGAATCACCCGCACTGAGCCGCCCATCGTCAGTGGCGAGCTTCCAGGCCATGAACAACAGGAACGCCACCCCGAACAACTGCACCGCCCGTGTCAGCGATGGCCAGAGTTTTAGCAGTTCATGCAGGCCCAACCCCATCAACACCAGTAACAGCACAAACCCCAGCGTTGCACCCGCTACATGCCGTTGGCTGGCGCGAAAGCCGTACTGCGCGCCAGAGCTCAGTGCAACGATGTTCACCGGCCCAGGGGTGATCGACGACGCCAGCGCAAACGCGGCCATGGAAATGATCAGACTCATTGCACACCTTCTTCAATAACTACGGGACATCCCGGCGCTCAAAGTAGGAGAACGCTGATAGGCCTGTATTGAAGAAAAACACCCCCGTGCAGTCCTCGACATTTCACATCGAACGCGTCGGTCACCCAGGTGTCATTAATAGTAATGGGATCGCGGCCTCTGACCACCCTCACACCGTTGAACGGGCAGCGAGTCCAGACAGAAGAGCAGAGTCACCGACAGGGATGTGGCAAGTGACCCGTGCGCTACGCCGTAATCCTTGCAAAGGAGATCCACTGATGGTGACTCACTATAAGACTGCCGGGCACCTGGCCTGCGGCCGCCATGGCAGCAACCTCGCCTCTACGACTGAATTTTCCCGGGTCAAATGCCGCAGCTGCCGCAATACCGACGCGTTCAAGGACGCCCGAAAAGACGCTCGCAACGCTGCACGTCGAGCGGCGCGTAGAGCCAAAGTAGCCCACGCCTCGATTGATTGGCGCGCGTCCTGGATTAAAAGACTCAGCGATATGCCGGGCCAGCAACGACTCCCACGGGGATTCAGCGGTCAGCCGTACGTTTAGGATTGTGGAAACACAGAGATCAATACGCCGATGATTGCCATCGGCGTATCCAGTTTGCAAATGCCCCAATCAGTCGTGCTGCAACAGCCCCGAACTGTATTGATTAAAGCTGTTGCCGATCGGGCTACCACCAAAACTCATCTTGTTGGCACTACGGCCGTCGAATTGATGGCAATCCTCTGAAAAACAGCTGCTGGTTGTCACCCCAGAGCACGCGCTCAATAACAACGTGCCGGTGATCAAAAAGACTTTGGCGAGGTTCAACTTCATTGTTCAGTTCCCCTTGGCTGGAAACGAGGCGATGCACGATCCGAGTCAAGCATCCTACGCCGCCAGATCAGCTGAAACATAATGAAACATTGCAGGCTGACAGCCTGGGTTCAGCTTCTGGAGAAATCCCGTCAATTGACAACCTGCCGCCAGCTGCGTAAATCGGTTCTCTCTCCCGACTTCAAGAGATCGCCATGGATATCGCAGCCATCCCGTTCGGCACCACCGACTGGTCGACCGTCGAACCCTCCGTCCACGCTGGCGAAATCGGCAGCGCCTATTGGCGCACCCAGCAGTTCGGCGCAATTCGTGTGCGAATGATCGAATACACCGCCGGTTATCGGGCAGACCACTGGTGCTCGAAGGGCCACATCCTGCTGTGCCTTGAAGGCGAACTGCACACCGAACTCGAAGATGGCCGCCAATTCGTACTGAAACCCGGCATGAGCTATCAGGTGGCAGATAATGCGGAGTCTCACCGGTCGTCGACGGAGACGGGGGCGAAACTGTTTGTGGTCGATTGACCTCCCCTCGCTGGGCCGTAAATGCAGTGATAACTACGCACAGGACGACCGTTGATCTGCGATTTCGGCCCACACCCAATAAAAACATATTTATATGCTTCAATTGATATTGTTGGACAATCCCACAACAAGAGGGTGTCGTCATGAATATCAAAACCTTGGCCTTACTGCTGCTGGCGCTCTGCGCCCAGCCCGCCTGGAGTCAAACTCCCCCCGCCTCGCCTGCACCAGCCGAAAGCGCTGCGCTCACTACGCGCCTGTCAATACGTGACCTTTGGGTCGAGCATATTTTCTGGACCAGAAATTACGCGATAGCCAACCAGGCCGCTAACCATCAACAAGCCCAGGTCGCCGCCGCTCAGGTGGTAGACAACGCAACCCGCATCGCCAACAGCCTTGCTCCGCTGTATGGCCAGCCCGCTGCCGATCAACTGCTCAAGCTGCTTGCCGGTCACTGGGGTGCGGTGAAACATTACAGCGACGCCACTGTCGCCAAAGACAAGAAGGGCCAACAGGCCGCTGTCACAGAACTGACGAGCAATGCCAAGGCCATTGCGGCATTTCTCGCCAAAGCCAACCCCAACCTGCCTGAAAGCACGCTGGTGACGATGCTGGCAGCTCACGGCGGCCACCACGTCGCCCAGATCGACCAACTCGCCGCGCACGACTATGCCGGTGAAGCGAAGACCTGGCACATGATGCGCGCCCATATACTGGCGCTGGCTGACACACTGACGGCGGCACTGGTCAAACAGTTCCCGGACAAGTTCTGATACCGAGCGAGTGCAGACCATGCTTGAAGGATTGGGCCGTACACAGCAGGACCTGCTCAATGCGCTGCTGCACCACGCGGGCGGTATGAGCATTGACGAGTTGGCTGAGCAACTGGCTGTCACACGCACCGCGATACGCCAGCATCTGGCGGCTCTGGAGCGGGACGGACTGGTGCTGCGCGGCGAAACCCGTCCGACAGGCCGGCGACCGGAGCAGCTGTATCAGCTCACAGACCATGCGCGGGAGCAGTTCCCTCGCCATTATCAATTGCTGGCCAGTGCGCTGATTGAAGAAGTCGCCGACATCATCGGCCCCGTCGAACTGGCTTCGCTGATGCGCCGTATGGGCCGCAAACTGGCGCTGGACCTTGAACGTCAGGTGGTTGACGAAACAAAAATCGTGCAGCACATGAACCAGACGGGATACGAAGCGCAGGTGTTCTTTCGCTCATCCGACGACAAGGAAATCGTCGCGCACAACTGCGTCTTCCACCGCTTGGCCGCGGCCTATCCGGTGGTGTGTGAGCTGGATCTGGCGTTGATCGGGACGCTGGGGGGGGCCGAAGTCGACCATACGGAGTGCATGGTACGGGGCGGCAATGTCTGCCGATTCAAGCTTCGGCCAATCGAGCATCAAGCCGAGGCTGAACAGGATGCACCACCCGATCCAGCAACGGCTCGATGATCGGCAAACAGCAGCTGCCTCGCGTTCACGACGTCGAGGCAGCTGTTTACCCTTGAGACTTAAGCCTGGACCAGGTTGGAGATCTTGACGTCCGGATCGACGTCAGCCTCGTAGTCCACCCCTTCGATCCCGAAGCCGAACAGGCGCAGGAACTCCGCCTTGTAGCCGGCAAAGTCGGTGAGTTCGTAAAGGTTTTCATTGCTGACCTGATCCCAGAGCAGCTTGACGCGCTCCTGGACTTCAGGTGCCAGCTCCTTGTAATCCGCGCGCAGACGCCCTTCTTCGTCCATGACCGGAGGATGGCCGAACAAGCTGTCCTTGTAGAGCGCGTAGACCTGCTCAATGCACCCTTCGTGTGTGCCCTGCTCTTTCATGACCTTGAACAGCAAGGACAGGTACAGCGGCATGATCGGGATCGCCGAACTGGCCTGGGTCACTACCGCTTTCAATACCGAAACCCGTGCATCGCCGCCCAGGTCCGCCAGTCGCTCGCGAATGCTCAGGACTTTCTGGTCCAGGTCTTTCTTCGCCGCGCCGATGGAGCCATTCCAGTAAATGTCGTGGGTCAGCTTTTCGCCCAGGTAAGTGAACGCGGTGGTTTTCGCACCTTCGGCCAGAACGCCCGCTTCGTGCAGGGCGTCGATCCACATCTGCCAGTCTTCGCCACCCATGACCTTGACGGTACCGTCGATTTCTTCCTGGGTCGCTTCGGCCAAGGTGGTCACGTTGACCTCTTCCTTGTCGGTGTTCAGGCCGCGCTGGGTAACCGACTTGCCGACCGGCTTGAGCGTCGAGCTGTAGACTTCACCGGTTTTCGGATCGGTACGACGCGGTGCGGCGAGGCTGTAGACCACCAGGTCGATCTTGCCCAGGTCGCGCTTGATGGTCTCGATGGTCAGGCGCTTGACTTCATCGGAGAACGCATCACCGTTGATGCTCTTGGCGTAGAGACCTTCCGATTCGGCGAACGTGTGGAAGGCCGCGGTGTTGTACCAGCCGGCGGTGCCGAGTTTGCCCTCGACACTTTCACGCTCGAAGAACACACCCAGCGTCTTGGCGCCGCAACCAAAGGCCGCCGTGATGCGCGCAGCCAGTCCGTAGCCGGTCGATGCACCCAGCACCAGGACATTCTTTGGCCCATCGGTGATCTGTCCTTGCGCACGGACGTAGTCGATCTGATTCTTGACGTTGGCTTTGCAGCCAGTGGGGTGGGTAGTCACACAAACAAAACCACGAACGCGCGGTTTAACGATCATAAATATCTCCCTCTTCCAAGATGCCGAGAGCCAATACTGGCTATAAAAGTCATAGACGCTGGGAAAACGGAAGCGTCACGGTGGCGGGCCGATTCATTGACCTCACTGTCCGGGCCTGTCGCAAATCCAGCGCATACCCTCGATGATTTGAGCCGCTGTTTCCAGTCCGAGAGTGGCGTTATTCAAAAACAACCTAACACGCGGTGATGACATTCTGGACGAACCCGTTTCCATTGCTAGCGTTATCCGTAGAAACACCTCAGGTCGTCAGGAGCAGTCCGGTGAACAAGCCCATGGAAGAGCCTTATGGCGCTAGGCGCAGAACCTATCTGTTCAAGGAATCGCACCTGAGACCTCGGCAACGGGCCCTGCTTCTTGCACTGATTCTGTTGCTCATCAACGGTGTCGGTCGATTGTTCATGGTGGACGTGGTCGGACTTGAAGGCGCAATCCTCCACCTCGTGGTGGTCCTCACTGCTTTCGCCACGGTGATCTGTGGCGCCCCACTCATCATGTTTCTGAGCCTGGGCTGGTTTACCCGCTACAACGAATTCCAGAACAGCCTGAAGGGCGGCGCCCTGGCGGCCTATCTGCAACGCTTCTGGTCAACCAGTCTGATCCATTCACTCCAGGACGAAGGAAAGCTGGGGCAGACCGGTTCCTCGGATGATTGGCGAAGCTGCTCCGACAAGAACCCGGAACTGTGCGAGCGTTTGTTTGCGCGGATCTACCATGAGCAATATGGATTGGTGCCGTTTATCGTGCCTTTCATCATTCTCTTGTTGGTGGCTTACGCCGCGGCAGCCTTGGTCGCCTCCAACTATGTCATCCCCAACTGCGACAACACGCTTCAAGTGGCGTGCGTGTACAAGCTCGGAATTCCACTGCTGGTCAGCTCGCTGGCGGGGGCTTTCATGTTTGTCGTGAGCGACTCCGTCCTCAGTATCCGCCGCAAATCACTGAACATTTCCGATGTGTATTGGTACTCCCTGCGCCTGTTCCTGGCCATTCCGCTGGCCATGGTGATCATGAATGCCGGCGCTGGAGATGGCCCGCATATCGTCACTGCCTTTGCCTTGGGTACCTTGCCGATAGATCCGCTGATGAAGATCGTGCGAAGACTGGGCTTTCCCCAACTCACCGACCAGGACATGAGGGACGGCAGTTCAGACAAGTTGCTGGTCCTTGAAGGCGTGACCCTGCCTGTGGTTGCGACGCTGGAATCGGAGGGCATCAACTCGATCGAGCAGGTAGCCGCGGCGGATCCGGTATTGCTTTCAATCCGCACCGGATTCCCCTTCAGGTTCACTTTGCGCCTGGGCTCCCAGGCTATCGTGCGGCGCCATCTGGGGGAAAACGCGGCCAGGCTACTTCCGGTGGGGCTGGCAGATGTCGTCCCGGTTTTCCTGCTGGTGCGGGCACTCGATACCCCGGCCGTGCCCACAGGCGATTCCCCCAACCAGTACGACGGACCGTTTCCGCGGATCGAGGCACCCGATGCGGTCGTCCAGAACGCGGCCAACCGCCTTTTCCCCGATGACAATGACCTGCAACGCCAGGCCATCACCCGAATGAAATTCCGGCAAATTGCGGCCGAAGAATATACGGTGATGCTGGCACGGATAACGCCGCCTGATACCGGGTTGTAACTACAGGGCGAAGGTCATTTACGCGCCAACTTATACTTGACGCACTCATTATAGAAACTCTGCCGGACAGCCTCGGGCTTGAACTTCGATTGACTGTCGTAGGTTTGCTCCGTAATGCCCATGGCCATCATCCGCATCCAGCCCTTGCTGAACTTGTATGCCTGGATCTTCTGGCGAGCGGCATACAGCGAGACCCCGGACAGCTTGAGTTCCTGGGCCCTTGCCGCAGTACCCGCCCCCCAACTGCACATAAACCGATCATTGGGCATCAACTCTCTTGCCTGGACAGAGACCGCAATGCTCGCCAGTACCAGCGAGATCGGCATGATCAATACATTGCGCATTTGCATTCCGCCTAACCACCTGAAAATAAAGTGATTTTGGCGGTGATTTTGAGGCTCCGGGGCCAGCAAAATGCCTTCTGTCCGGCTTTACGGGGATGATTTTTGCGGAACTACGGTTTATTGCGGCTGAAATGTCTGAAGGTAGGCCAACAGGTTTTCGATTTTTTCCGGATCGCTGATACCCCAGAAAATCATGCGGGTCCCGGGGACTACTTTCTTTGGCGCTTCGATGTAGGCGGCCAGCGTTTCGCGGGTCCAGACCACGCCTGATGATTTCATTGCGGTGGAGTACTGGTAGTCCGTCGTGCTGCCGGCATGGCGCCCAAAAATGCCATTGAGCTGCGGACCAAAAGAACCCCGGGCTGATTCGCCCACTTGATGGCAGCCACCGCAAATTCGGTTAAAGAGTTTCCCGCCTGCTTCAGCATCGCCGGCCGCGTCTGCGGGTGTACTGAATATGCCTGCATTGAGTATCAAGGCGACGGTTAGTACTGCGGCTTTCTTCAAGTTCTGCTCCTCATCAGGTGTTACTTACCGCGTTGAAGATCTACAGCGTGCCCTGTGGCAGCGATCACCAGGATTTACGCTCCACGAGGGGACATGAAACCCGATGAATAGAGGGCTCATTCCTGCTTTCGATCAAGTGCTGAGCGGCACGCCGGCCCATTTCGTAATACGGGAGTTGCACGGTGCTCAGCGGTGGATAGAACAACTCGGCAACGCCGATCATATTGTCGTAGCCAAGTACGGCCACCTCGGCGGGAATACGCAGGCCACGACTGAGCAGGTATTGATAAGCGACCAACGCAATGCGGTCGTTGCCACAAATAAGCAGATCGAAGGTCGGCTTTCCATCCGACTCACGCAATTGCTGCTCCAGCGCTACAACCGTTTCCCCATAGGCGTCATCGGTCGACAGGTTGTATTGGGGAACACTGTTCAGGGACACACCACCCTCTGCCAGGGCGCGAACCAATCCCTGCTGGCGCAGCTCCCACGCGAGGCTGCTTTGCGGCAGGTTGATGCACAACGGATGCCGGTAACCACGCTTCAGCGCTTGCCGCACGGCCTGGTACTGACCGTCTTCGTCGTCGGGGACATAACAGGCCACGCCTGGCTCTGAACTCATGCAATTGCTGAGCACCAGCGGCAGGCTGCGGAGCACTTGGGGAATCTCGACGGTACGAAGCTGCATGGCGCTGAAGATGATCCCGTCGGGCTGATGCGACAGCATCAGGTCGATGGTTTGCTGACTCGGCGGAGCCTCGAACACGTTGAGAATAAAGACGTTCCAGCCGTTTTCTCGTGCCGTGCGCTCCATTGAAAGCAGCATTTCTACGGCGAAGGGGGTTGTCGCGGTATCCAGCGCGAAGACGCCAATAGTCTTGCCACTGGAATGACCGCCACGGATCTTGCGCGCAGAAAGACTGGGGACGTATCCCAGGGACTCGACCGCTTGACGAACTTTCGCCAGCGTTTCCTGGTTCAGCTTTTCCGGGGTGTTGAGCGCCCTGGATACGGTCATGAGGGAAACCCCCGCCAGCCGTGCGACATCTTTAACTGAAGCCATTCGCGGGTGCCATTGCCTGTCTGGCCGGGCATCATGTCATGCTTGGCAAAAGCATGACAACACGATGCCCGGCAGCAGGCGGCACGAATGGTCTGCCGGGGGTGCTCAGAGCTTGAGATCAGCCAGGTTCCAGACAGAAGTCTCCCCGAACACCCCTGCCCCGTTGACTGCAAAAGCGCTGACAACCTGGCTATCGGGCCGCGGATAAATCCGACTGCTCAAGCTATAGACGCCGTCGTCGACAAACACCTCGATGGACGAGCGATCGAGAAAAAACCGCAGCGAGGATGTTCAAGACAATAGCGCCCTCAGCGCTGCTGGCATGGCAACAACCTCCTTGGTTTTGGGTGAGATACACACGTGAGTGACATTGGCGGTGAAAGACAATGTGTCACTGTTGAGAAAACCCTCGACTAAAAAAGTGAAGGAACGAGTCCCTAGTTTCTCCACACTGACCTTGATGCTCAACTCGTCGTCCCACGTCAAAGGCCTTAGCAGCTCCAATGACATGGCGCGCACCGGGGGCAATATATCGAACCCCATCAGCGTTCTGAGTCCGGGCGCTCCCAGCCATCTATCAAGCGCCGTATAAATGGCTTCCACTGCAAAATATGAAAATCGCGGAGTGTAAACCACACCTGCCGGGTCGCAATCTCCAAATAGAATGGTTCTGCTGACGAAAACCGCTTTAGGCATCAGTCTGTTCTTCCTTGAAATGTCAGTCGTATTCCGCTTCCCGATGCTCCCCCAACAGGCGCCGTTGACGCGGCGTCGCGGCGGCCAGCACGGCTGGGTTGAAGCGCCAGTGCAGGTAAGGCGAGAACTTCTGCGCCACCATTCGCCGGCCGTAGTGTACCTGCAACAGGTAGCGCACGCGGTCGGCGGTTCGGTTGTCGCTACCGGCGTGCCACAGCTCACTGCGAAACATCAGAGCGTCCCCGGCCCGACACAGCACTGGTTTCGCCATACTGCCATGCCACTGGTTTTCGCCGCGAGCAGGCGCGCGCCCGGCTCGGTGGCTACCGGGGATCACCTGGGTGGGACTGAGGTCGGCATCGATGTCGTCGAGGTAGAGCTGCGCGGTGCAGATCTGCATCGGCAATTCAAAGGTCGGGGCGGCCAGCAGACTTCGCGGCAGTTCCATCACCAGATAATCCAGGTGCAATGGAGCACCGATGAAGCCGGGATGGCTGCGCCAGGCGGTCTGGCCAATGATGTGACAATCCTCTCCCAAGGCCGCTTCGGCCAGTTCGATGACCCCATCCAGATCGAGAAACGGCAACCAAAACGGATCGCGGTTGAACACGCACTTGTAATGATCAAGCAAGCCGCTGTAGTCCCAGTGCTGGGGTTTCAGGCCATCTATCGCATGGCGCAGCGCACTGATTTGCGCGCTACCCAGCACGCCGGGCAGCACCACAAAACCGTCCTTGTGCAAGGCTTGAAGGCGGTTGGCAGTCAGTAATGACAAGCGCTCGGTGGTGTCCATGTTGCGCACCCGGAAAATGCCGACAACTCCCACTCATACTGGCACTGCGCAGGGCGCTTCGCCACGTTTGCATCCTGACGGAATCTGAGCGAACGCCCCTATCGCGCGGTACCGTCGTGAGGCTTATAGAAGAGAAATTTTCGGGTCTCGGCGGTCTTGATGTATTCCCTGGCCCATTCGGGTTTCACGTGTTTACTGTGGAAATACATGGCGCCATGGGTTCGGTCGGGGATTTGATGATTGAGCGCTTTTCGCGCTATTTCCGTGGCAACCGCGTAGGGAGCATCTTCGTCGGCATGTTCCGAACGTCGATCACACCACCACGAAAACTGGCAGGCATGCTTTTTCGAACCTTGCTTGACCACCTCGCACACCGTACCTGGAAAACCTTCATGGCCTAGCCGGTTCAACACCACATTGGCAACCGCTTCCATGTCGGCCAATTCCCCGCCTTTGGCCTCCCAGAAAATGGTGCGTGAAAGGCAGGTAATTGCATTCTTCAAAGGTGCCTTGCCTGCCGGATCGACTGCCTGCGCTTCAGAGGGCGTAATCACCTCGGCTTTGGGGACGGGCGCCACACTGCCCTTCTCTGCAGTCTTCTGCTCCAGGACCTGGGCCTTGTCCACCGCCACCGCCTTGTTTTGCGCTTGGTCAGCCGCGGTCACCTGCCCCCCGAGAAGGGTTATTGCGAGGCAGGTGGCTATCCAGATCAGGCGCATGACAAACCTTATGACCGAGTCATGTTGGCGACTCCGCTTATTGCGGTCGACACCGTGGCAGCCCAATCATTCCAACAGACTGACAGCAGGTAACCATTGCGGCTACGCACCAACCTGACCGTCCACTTCTCCCTCTGCTTTGCGTGCACAGATGCTGATAACGGGGAACTCCTGACTGCCGTCACACCTCCAAATTCATGTAGCACATCCGTTGCTTCATCCATTCGGAGGACGCCGTCATGCGTCGCACACTTGTCATCTCTTCGCTAATCCTTTGTCTGCCCTTTGGTTCGGCCTTTGCCCGTGTGGATGCACGCGATGTCGCCACCTCGGCAGGTGTTTCCGCATCCCTTTACTCAACGTTCAAGGACCACAAACTGGTCGTTTCCGCCCGCGATGACGCTTCCAGCTTCGTGGCGAGTGGAGGCGCGATTCGCGGTGCCTATCTGGAGTCGGAGTTGAAACGGATTCGACTTGAACACCCAGGCCTCAAGGCCAGCGACGAAGACCTGGCCCAAGCGATCCTCATTCAAGCCGAGGCACCTGCCGATCACTAGAGGCATACGCACGTCAGTGACAGGCTTCGGGGTTCACCGGGATGATGACGTTGGCCTAACGTCCCGGTCCTCGGCCTCTGTGCTGACATGCACCACCGACCAGGAACTACTGTCCGACGCCACGTATCAAAAAACATAAGGCCGTTCACTCAGGCCTCATGCATACGGAGGACTCGCCATGCGACGTATATTCCTCATTCCTTTGCTGGTGCTGCTTTGCCTGCCCTTTGGTTCGGCCATGGCCCACAGGCGCCATATGCCCGACATTGATGCGCGCGATGTGGCGACGTCGGCAGGGATTTCCTTGTCGCTGTACTCGACACTCAGAGACGACAAAATCGTCACGCCAACCCGCGAAGACCTCTCCAGCTTCGTCGCGAGCGGCGGCGCCATTCGCGACGCCAATCTGGAGTCGATGTTGATGCAGGCTCGACACGATCATCCTGGCCTCAAGGCCAGTGACGAAGAGCTGGCCCAGGCGCTGCTCGTTCAATCCGAGGCACCTGCTGATCACTAGAGATACGGTGAAGTGTCGAGTCGATCCCTCCTGCGAGGGATCGACGGCACGACCGTGAGTCGGCATCGTCGTTGCACCCGCAAGCGGGTCGACATCATCACTGCAAAGCCCATTGAACACATTTGATCGCCAGAATAGTGGTCGGATCCACCAACGCGACAGTGTGCTCACGTATTTTGAAATCGTCGCAATGGCTCAAGACCAGCGGCAGTTCCGTGCATCCCAGAATCAGTACATCCGCCCCCAATTCGCACAGATGCTCTGCTGCAAGCAGTAGCTGATCCTTGCAATGCCCGTCGACAAAACCTGCCTTGATCCCACGCTCTCCATAGATCGCATCCATCACCAGCCCCTGATAATCGAAGCCTGGAGTGATCAGTTGCAAACCGGCGAGCCGTGCAGCGTCATGATAGACCCGGCTCTGGATCGTGCCGGAGGTGGCCAGCAGTCCAATTGTCTTGCCTGAACCATATCGCTCAGCGATAGCGCCTATGGTTTCGTTGAGCATATTGATAATGGGAACCCGAAGGTAAGCCTGGATACGCTCGACGAACGCGTGCGCGGTATTGCACGGGATCGCTATGGCGTTTGCACCATAACTCTCAAGCCGTTTGCAGGCGGCATACATGGCCATGGTTGGATCGGCTTGATTGAACAACAGGTTCGCAGTTCGGTCCGGAATCTGCGGATTCTGTTCGACGACCATCTTGATGTGTTCCTGGTCCCGGCCAGCAGGCGTATGCCTGACCACCTTGGCCATGAAGTCCACCGTCGCCGCCGGGCCTACGCCGCCCACGATGCCAAGCTTGAACGGTGGACGAGCGGTTTGATTCTCTGGAAGGGTCGCCACCGCAGCGTATATTTCATTCACATCGAGCAGCTTCACCCCGCGACGTTGCAGGTCGGCACACACCAGCGAGAGCTCCGTCATCCCCGGTACGATCAGGCTCGCACCCTGGTGTTGCAGCGACAGGCAGGCCTGATGCACACGCTCCAAGGGGACACCCTCCAACTGCCCGTCCTTGATACCGTCGACACCGTACATCGCCTCCATCATCGCCGATTGATCCTGCTCAGTCGGATAGACCAATTGGAAGTCAGCCCCAAGGTAGCGCTCAAATAACCCTGAGTGACGAACGTAGTCCGAGGCCAGAACCCCCAGCGTGCTGCCCGGATCTGCAACATGACGGATGTTCTCGCTCAGGGCCGCCATCATGTCCAGGATGGGAATGCCCAACTCCTCCTGGATCTCCTCCCGGAAGGTGTGGCTCGCGAAACAAGGCAACATGATCGCGTCCACCCCGCTCGCCTCAAACGATTGGCAGACTTGAAAGACATAGAACTTTCTGGAGGTCATGCTCGCGACCCTGTCCAGTGGTAACAGAATGTCCTTGAAGGGATGTTGCTCGAAGAGGAAGTGGTATCGACCTTGATCAGCCAGCACGGCTCTGGACTTGACCAGCTTGAAGAAAAGGTCGCCTCCCGCCAGGGAGCCAAGGCCACCGACGATACCCAGTTTTCGGGTCAGGGATGGCGTGTTTGTTCGTTGGGATTGGGTTTTCATCATGATGTTCACACGGCAACCGAGGAAGCTCTTGGTGCTGTTGACGCCTGGATGGCCGGCGCTGCTTCATCAACCTCCTCGGCCGGTTCCGATTTCGCGACCACAGCCGTGGCGATACTGTTACCGACGACATTGGTCGCGGTCCTGGCCATGTCAAGGAACTGGTCGATACCGAGAATCAACAAAATGCCCGCTTCAGGAAGGTTGAACATCGGCAACGTTGCCGCCACCACCACAACCGAAGCTCTTGCGACACCGGCCATGCCTTTGCTCGTCACCATCAAGGTCAGCAATATCAGCAGTTGCTGGGTAAAGCTCAGCTCAACGTTATAGGCCTGGGCGATGAACATGATTGCAAACGCCTGGTACATCATCGATCCGTCGAGGTTGAACGAATACCCCAACGGCAGCACAAAGCTGGACACCCGTTTCGGAGCGCCGAACTTCTCCAGGGCTTCCATGGTTTTCGGGTAGGCAGATTCGCTGCTCGCCGTGGAAAACGCCAACAGGATCGGTTCCTTGATCAGCTTCCCCAAAGTAAAAACCGAACGACCGAGAAACAGATAACCTGCGCCGAACAGCACCGCCCAGAGGATAGCGATACCCAGGTAGAACTCGGCGATCAGCTTGCTGTAGTCCAGCAACAAGCCAAGCCCTTCAGTGGTGATCGCGGACGCAATAGCGGCGAACACGCCGATGGGCGCAAAGGCCATGACATAGTCGGTGATCTTGAACATCACCTTGGCCAGCTCATCCACACCCTGGGTGATCTGCGTAAAACCCGCTTTTTTCACGGCGGCCAGGGCAAAACCGAAAAACAGCGAGAACACGACAATCTGCAAAATCTCGTTGTTGGCCATCGCCTCGGCAATGCTGCGCGGGAACACGTGACTGATAAACACCTTGAGACTGAAATCACCGGTGTTCACCGCCAACGGCGTGGCGCCCACCTGACTCACTTGCAGATCAAGCCCGGCACCCGGCTGGAACACGTTCACCAGTAGCATGCCAATGAACAGTGAAACCACCGACGCTGAGATGAACCAGGCCATCGCCCGGGTGCCGATGCGCCCCACGGATCTCGAATTGCCCATGCTGGCGATACCGCCAACCAGCGTCGCAAACACCAGTGGCGCGATGATCATTTTGATCATGCGAAGAAAGATGTCGGTGACCATCGAGAAGTAGGTAGCGATTTCTTTCGCAGACTTGGCGTCTGCTGCGAAATGGTGGCAAAGCCAGCCAACGAGCACGCCCAATGCGATGGCGTAGGCGATATGCCGAGGGAGTCTGTTGTTCTTCACGGTGTTGTCCTCAAGTCGTGTTATTGGTTTTTTGCTTGGCAGGAGAAAGGATCGAAATGCCCGGGTGCTTTGCTGCGGCGGGCGGCATGATCGATTCTATGAAGAGCGCGATAGGGAGATGATGAGTAATCGCCATATCCCGATGCGGTTTTGGAATAGTTTGTGAAATGTCGCGAATACCCGGTATCAGGGGCGTAGAATTTTGCGCAGCACAGCTGGAGGCGGCGTCATGCAAATCAAGTGGTTGGACGATCTATTGGCAATCGCCGAGTGCAAGAATTTCTCCCGGGCGGCCGAGATTCGATGCGTCACCCAATCGGCATTGTCGAGACGGATTCGCTCGTTGGAGGATTGGGTGGGTGTCGAGCTGGTCGATCGGGGCACCTACCCGATTCAATTGACGCTGGCAGGCCGAACCTTTTGCGAACAAGGACGCGAAGCCCTGGCTGCCTTGCTTGAATTGCGTTCAGCACTCAGGCAAGAGGAACGCATGCCTGGGCGTTCCATTCAAGTCACTGCCGGGCACAGCCTTTCAATGACCTTCCTGCCCAAATGGTTGACCCGCTTTCAACAGCACAATGCGCATTTCAATGCACGTGTGGTGGCGGCCAATATCCATGACGCGGTCATCGCACTGGCCGAGGGAAACTGCGATCTGATGATCGTTTACCATCACCCTCAAGCGCCTATCCTGCTGGATGTCGAAAAATTCGTCAGCCTGACCTTGGGGCACGACTCGTTCATCCCTCTCTGCGCTCCGAATCGTCGGGGTGAACCGCTGCACCGGCTGCCCGGGAAAACCGGAAAACCCGTCCCGCACCTGGCCTATACCACCACGACTTTTTTGGGGCGCGTTGCCGATATCGTCATCAAGAACGCCCCTGTTCCCTGCGTGCTTTCCCGTTGCTATGAAGCCGATATGGCGATGCTGCTCATGCGGATGGCAATCGAGGGCTACGGCGTGGCGTGGTTGCCCGAAAGTGCTGTGACGGAAGCACTGGAGCGCGGGCAACTCGTCAGGGCCGGTGGCAACGAGTGGAGCGCTCAGCTCGAAATCCGCTCGTACTGTTCGAAAGCCAATCAGAATCCGACCATGCTGGAACTGTGGAAAACGCTGGAGAAAGCTTCACACCGTATCGCTGTCTAGCATCAACGGGCTGTGACGACGCTCATTCGAGCGCATGCCGCCAAACGCAGGCCGGCCCGCCCACCGCGCATTGCCACCTATACTCAATTTCACCTCCCCCCTTCGGGGCCTGCACTGCCAACAATAAGTAGCAGAGGTGGAACATGGTCTGGCAGCAAGTCTACGATCCCTTCGGTAACCCGCTGGTCTCGACTCTCATGGCGGCGTTACCGGTGGTGGTGATGCTCACGTCCCTGGCGTTTTTCCATCTCAAGGCGCATATCGCCGCCTTGCTGGCCCTGAGCACCGCCTTGCTGATCGCCATCTTCGCCTTCGGCATGCCGGCGAACATGGCCGGTTCCGCCGCTCTCCTGGGTGCCGCGACGGGTCTGGTTCCGATTGGCTGGATCGTGCTCAACATCATTTATCTGCATCGGCTGACCACTGAGAACGGCTCGTTCAAAGTCCTGCAGGATTCCCTGGCGCGCATTACCGATGATCGCCGCCTGCAATTGCTGCTGATCGCCTTTTGCTTCGGCGCGTTCTTCGAAGGCGCGGCCGGGTTCGGCACCCCGGTGGCGGTGACCGGGGCCATTCTGATCGGGCTGGGTTTCTCGCCCCTGGCCGCGTCCGGCCTGGCGTTGATCGCCAACACCGCGCCGGTGGCGTTCGGGGCCTTGGGCACGCCTATCATCACCCTGGCCAAGGTCACCGGGCTGGACGAAATGCAACTGTCGATGATGGTTGGCCGGCAGTTGCCGTTCTTCTCGGTGCTCGTGCCGTTCTGGTTGATCTGGGCCTTCGCCGGTTGGCGCAAGATGCTGGAAATCTGGCCGGCGATTCTGGTGGCCGGGGTCAGCTTCGCGGTGCCGCAGTTCTTCGTGTCCAACTACCATGGGCCGATGTTGGTGGACGTAATTGCCGCACTGATTTCCATGGCTTGCCTGACCGGTTTTCTCAAGGTCTGGAAACCCGCCCGCGTGCACACCTCCGCGGCCTTGTCGGGGCGAGTCGACGACTCAAAAGTTGAGGAATCGCCGGACGAAAAAACGGCGGCCAACGCAACCTTTGCCAGCGATGCCCGACCCACCGTCATGCGTGCGTGGATGCCCTGGATCATCCTCACGGTTTTCGTCTTTGCCTGGGGCACTCAAGGCTTCAAGAACATGTTCGACACCCGTCCGGCTATGGACCCGCAAACCCACTCGGCCAAGCTCGATCCCCAGGGTAAGCCGATGAGCGAGGCGAACCCGATCTTCGCACCGGCCCTGACCTTCACCACCCTGCACTTGCAGGTCGAGAAAGTCCCGCCCGTGGTGCCGCAACCGAAACCTGAGGAAGCTATCTATAAATTCACCTGGTTCACCAGCACCGGCAGCGGCATCCTGCTGGCGGCGATCTTCGGCGGGCTGCTGATGGGCTATTCGATCCCGCAACTGATAAGCCAATACCTGCGAACGCTGTGGGTGGTGCGCTATTCGCTGACCACCATCGCGGCGATGCTCGCCCTCGGTTTCATCACCCGCTATTCCGGTTTGGACGCAACCATGGGCCTGGCCTTCGCCGCCACCGGGATCTTCTACCCGATGTTCGGCACCCTGCTCGGCTGGCTCGGCGTTGCCCTGACCGGCTCGGATACGGCGTCCAACGTGCTGTTCGGCGGCTTGCAACGAGTAACTTCGGAACAACTGGGCATCAGCCCGATCTTGATGGCCGCGGCCAACAGTTCCGGCGGAGTCATGGGCAAGATGGTCGACGCCCAGTCGATCGTAGTGGCCTCCACCGCCACCCGCTGGTATGGGCATGAAGGGGAAATCCTGCGCTATGTGTTTTTCCACTCCATCGTGCTGGCGATACTGGTCGGCGGGCTGGTCACGTTGCAGGCGTATGTGGTGCCGTTCAGCCATTTGGTGGTCGGCGGGCATTGATCGACACCAGGCGGGTTGTTTTCCTTTAGCTCCATGCCCGGGATCTTCGCCCGGGCATGGAGCGTGTCAGCCACCTACACCAACCGCTCGATCTTCTGATGCTGCCAGACGATTTTGTAATACGCCGTCTGCAACATCAGCATCCCCAGATAAGCCAGCGGAAACGCCATCCACACCCCTTGCAATCCGAACCGCGCGTCCAGTACATACGCCATCGGCAACTGCACCCCGACCACGCACACGATCGCAATCGCCACCGGCACCATCACCGTGCCGCTGGCGCGCATGATGCCGCCAATGACCGCCTGGAAGCCGAACACCAGCAGGCTCCAGAGCATGATGTGCAACAGGTGTTCGGCCATGGCCCGGGTGGACGGATCGGTGAGGAACAGCCCCAGCAACCAGTGCGACAGCAAATAACCCAACACCACCAGGCCACCCGTCAGCCACACATTGATCAACAGCCCGGTGCGCAGGATCAGCCCGATCCGCTCGATGCGCCCTGCCCCGATGGCCTGGGCGCCGAGGATCGACGCCGTGATCGCAATCGACAGCGCCGGGAATTGCACGTAATTGACGATCTGCGTCACCGCCCCGTACGCCGCCGTCGCCTGGGAACCGTGCTGGTTGACCAGCGCCAGAATCACCAGCTCCGACAGCGACAGCACCACCATCTGCAACCCCGTGGGCAGGCCGATGCGCAGCACTTTGCCGAGGATCCCCAGGTCCAGCCGCATCGCCGCAAAAAACGCCCGATCCGGCGCCAACGGATGCCCCTTGCGAATCAACCGCCAGGCCAGCCAGGCCATCGCCGACAGGTTACCCGCCAACCCGGCAAACGCCGCACTCTGAATGCCCATTGGCGGCAAGCCGAACCACCCGCGAATCAACGCCGGCGTCAGCGCCAGCCCGATACACGTCGACACCAGCAACGCCACCAGTGGCGACAGCGTATCGCTGACCCCACGCAACAACTGGGTAAACAGCACATAAACCAACAGCGACGGCAGGGTCCACATCATCACATGCGCATACGCCACCGCATCGTCCAGCACATCCGCCGGCGTCCCCAACCCCTGCAACGCCGGCCGCGCAAACACACTCCCCACCACCGCCGCCACCAACCCGATCATCGCCCCCAACAGCAACGTCGTCCCGGCAATCGCCTTGACCATCTGCGGCTCCCGCGCGCCCCACGCCTGACCAATCAACACCCCTGCCCCCGCACCGAGGCCGATGACCAGCGCGATGAAGAAAAACACGATCGGGAACATCCCGGACACCGCCGCCAGGGCTTGAGTGCCGAGCATTTGGCCGATGTAGATGCTGTTGATCGTGCCTGACATGGATTGCAGGAAGTTGGACAGGACCATGGGGGCCAGGAACAGAAGGTAGGTTTGCCAGAGGGGGCGTTGGGTGGAGGGGGTTTGCATGGAGGTTCCGTCTCGGGTGGGGATGCCGTGACGGGATTCTACGGAGGGTGGAATGAGTAATGAACACAAATAATCGGGATCGATCATGTACTCGGAATCGGTGAATGACCGAGTCGATGACTCGCTATTCACGGGAGCCTGCATATGTTGCCTTGTGCCAATGCTCAACCCTTCGCCGGCACACAGTGTATCGAGCGACAGTGCGGGTCGTTAGCTGCCTGTCACGAATGGGAGGTGACGACCCATAGCTGCCCGTGGTGCCTGTCGAAAAGTGCAAACTCTGCAACAATTATATACGACAGGTGGAAGCCTTAGACGCATCCAGAAATGTCGCGTAAGTCAGGGTTGATTTGGGGCTATTGAGCTAAAGGGGATGCATCTGCGCCCCCCCAGTAAACGACTTGTGATATTTAAAATTGCAGGCGATATAGTGCGTTTCTGGAGCTTTTGCACCCGCCATTACCATGACCACTGAAGTTGTCATTATAAAACTCACACAACATGCTTGTGCCTTTATCGCCAAACAGTGAAGCAGTACCAGGGCTGCCGCCGGGCATTACATATGAGTTTGAACTGCCGGAAAATGAAGATGAGCCCGTCGAGCCATAAACCGAACCGTACACATTACCAAACCCGATGGCGCCGCCACGAACTAAAGAATACTCACCGCTCAACAATTCGCCATCAGGCATAATAATTTTAATCTCTCCATGACCTGAGCCATAAGACTTAAAATCTGCCGTAAGGACACCTGTAGCAGTAGCAATATCATTTGCGGGGTACAAGTGAGCACTACGCGTACAACCGGATAACGTAATGCAGACTAAAACCCCAACAAAAGCAAATTTTCTCATTGTTATTTCCTTGTGAGTCTAACCATAAAGCACACTGGTGAGCCGCTGATCCATTCGATTTTCGTCCTAACAACTCTCAGAACACCTTTACTTTCAAAGGGTTGATAGCCGGCTTTTAAATAAGCAATTTATTTACCTGGTAGATAACACTCATTGTGTTCTAGGATTTCCTGTCTAGAAAGGGCGTATTCGCTAATGACCAGCAACACATGGCGTCCAGTTTGAATGACCAATTAAGCTTGCTGTATTGGAGTTAGGTCACCAGCGTAGATTGAATAAAAGCCGTCGAGAAGATTGTTTGCCAGTACGTCGTTATCTGCAATGGCTGCCATTCCCACATAGCCCATAAACGACAACACCGAAGACCAGCGCAACATGCCGACGATGTGTTCGCTCTTGTAGTTTTTGTCGATCTCGTTGGCCGTAATTCGTGCTCGAACTTGAAATGAGCCGCCATGTGTGAAGTCATTGAGCACACCCCATACGGCCCGCTTGATTTCGAGAAGAGATTGACTGTCGAAGTCCGGAAGAATTCCAATGTCATGAAGCAGCGCGGAAATTTTTGGCGGTTCCGCGCCTTTGACAAATGAGTTTAGCTTAGAGTCTGGGGCGCAGCGATGGTACCAAACGCCGCGAACGTATGCCTCGAACTGTGGACGCATTAGAGCGAATGCAGATCCAAGTAACCCATGATTGATTAGTGTGTGTACCGCCTGCTGATGTTCGGTGCAAAGATGGAAAAGTGATGCTGCAACGCGGCTACGGACAGATGGGTCAATCTCGAGCCCATCGACAAGGGACGATGACCGGACCATCCATTGCTCAGACTTCTCGATAGCGCTCTGCAGTTCCATGGGTTTTTTAGCCCTAAAGATTGAATTCAGCGGCAAGTGTCGAGGGTATCGCGCGCCACTGTGGAGAAGCAATCGGGGTTGCTCGCAGATTCGCACTTGAGCTGAAACAAGTGAAGGACTCTTCCTTGACGATTGCTGCCCGTCGCCACCGTCCGCTTTTGGCCGTTTTCTGCCCGTCAGGTCTGGCTACTTTGGGCTCAGGCTGTGTGAAAACGCAGGCAGTGTCTTGAAGTCTGCGTCGCTACGTAAAATTTGCCAGTAATAAGTTGATCAGCCGGACTGGAAATTTGCGTAGGAAGGCGATTTTGTTCTGGTCCAGGGCCACATCAATACAGATCCTACAGCAGCCTCAGAATCCCTCACCTTTCCCCCTGATTGGATGAAGCTTATAGTCCCCCCGTCGCCCGTATGGCGACCAGGTTTGGCGACCTGTCGATCGGATCAGCCCTTTAAATCTGATTCGGAGTTCCACCCATGGATAGATACATGCCCCTCACCGGAATCGACCTGATCCCGGCCTCCCTGCTCATCGACACCCAAGCCCCGCTCGACGTACTGCAAGCCACCGCCGACTACCGCGTCCGCACCGTCACCCAAGTCCTCGAAAATATCGCCTTTCGTGCCGACATCGAGAGCGACACCGTTGTGCTGGCCGACTTCGCCAAGCTGCTGGCCATTCCGTTGCGCGATGGGTGTGATGTGATGGATGTTATCGGCAGACGCTTGCGGGAGCAGGCGTCGAAGTGAATGAAAACGGGCGCCTTGAAGGCGCCCGTTTTGTGTGCCGGGGAGCGATAGTGTCGTGACATCAACCGGAACAGCGCGCTATTTGATCTGCACAATGACCGGACCTTCCGTGACAATCGGCGGGCTCGCGTGGATATGCGAGGCATTTTTCTGAATCCACTCGCGCGCGACTTTCAGGCTCGCATCGCTGCCGGCCTTGTCCGTGCAAACAGTCACCGCCGTAACACCATCACCCGTATTCAGCAGCGTGTAGCTGACGAGGCCAGGCACTGTCCGCAGGGCAGCTTCGACATCGGCCTTGCGCTCTTCCAAGAGTTTGAAAAGCTGCTGTGCTCCCGTACCCAGGTAGGTTCTTATCACCGCATACATAGTCGTCTCCTTTGGGAGTCCCGTCTTGATGCCAAGCCAGATCCGATGATCGCCGCTATCACTCTGGTTTCAGTTCACTCCCGACTTTTTAAGTTTAGCCAAACGCTGGTGACAAACGAGATGCAACGACTACCGGCCTTCAGCGAGTGGTTAGTCGTCCGTGTGTCCTTGGCGCCGTAGGACGACATGCGTGGCCTTCTCCGACGCTACGTATTCAACGCATTCGTATCCCAAAGCCCGCAAATCAACCCCTTCGAACAGCGATGCTCCCCGGCCGAGCAGGACCGGTGCGATAGCAATGTGCAGTTCATCAATGAGGCCCTCACGAAGATACTGCCGGATTGTGTCCGGCCCACCGCCGATTCGCACGTCCATTCCGGCAGCAGCCTCGCGTGCACGGTCTAGCGCCTCGCGAATGCCTCCTGTTATGAAGTGGAACGTCGTATCGCCTTCCATCTCGATGGGGGGACGAGCGTGATGGGTCAAAACGAAGACTGGAGCGTGATACGGTGGATTATCTCCCCACCAGCCTTTCCAGTTTGTGTCCGGCCAGTCCCCACGAATGGGTCCGAACATGTTCCGCCCAAGAATCCAGGCCCCAACATTCTGAAAGCCACGGGCGGCGAAATCATCGTCAACCCCGGTCGTACCGCCGTCCTTGCCGAACAAGGCCCGCTGGAACGTGCGTGTTGGTACCAGCCACTGGTGCAGTTCCGTCCCGCCAACACCGAGCGGATTGTTGATGTCTTGATTCGGACCTGCTCCATATCCATCGAGCGAGATGGTGAAGCCCTCAACGCGAACCCGTGTCATCGTTTGCCTCCGTTTAGACGCCTGGCAGGTAATCAGCGGATGCCGGCGTTCGGTCATGCTTATCAGTAGGGACAGGTTGTGTCATGCGTAAGCTTTTGTTTTCACGACGAGGCCTTTCCGAGCTATGTGCGCCCTGCCCCTGTAGCAGCTGGCGAAGCCTGCGTTCGGCTGCGAAGCGGTCGTAAATCCTGCCTCCACGGTTAACCTGAAAAAACGTGGTGTCTGATTTTACGACTGCTGCGCAGCCGAACGCCGGCTCCGCCAGCTGCTACAGGGGGTGCGCTGCTCAGATTTGCGCCAGCGCCTGGGCCAGGTCGGCGCGCAGGTCTTCGACATCTTCGATCCCCACTGACAACCGTATCAACGCATCACCGATGCCAAGCTCTGCACGGGTTTCGGCGGGGATGCTGGCGTGCGTCATGATCGCCGGGTGTTCGATCAGGCTTTCGACCCCGCCCAGGCTCTCGGCGAGGGCGAAGATCTGCACACTCTCGAGGAAACGCTTGGCACCCGCCAGGTCGGTGTCCAGGTCGAGGGAAATCATCCCGCCGAAACCGTGCATTTGCCGTTGCGCCAGTTCGTGCTGAGGGTGCGACGGCAGGCCCGGATAATAGACGCGCGCCACCTGCGGCTGATGCGAAAGCCAGCGTGCCAGTTCCAGCGCGTTGCTGCAGTGACGCTCCATGCGCAGCGCCAGGGTCTTCACGCCGCGCAGGGTGAGAAAAGCGTCAAACGGACCGGCGATAGCCCCCACCGCGTTCTGCAGAAAACCCAGGCGCTCGCGCAGTTCCGCATTCTGCCCGACCACCGCAATGCCACCGATCACGTCGGAGTGGCCGTTCAGGTACTTGGTCGTCGAGTGCAGCACGATATCGAAGCCCAGCTCCAGCGGCCGCTGTATCCGTGGGCTGGCGAAGGTGTTGTCGGCCACACAGATGATGCCCCGCTCGCGGCAGGTACGCGCGACCGCGGCAAGGTCGGTGATGCGCAGCAAGGGATTGCTCGGCGTCTCGACCCAGACCATCCGCGTGTCGTCCTGCAGCGCCGCTTCGAATGCCGTCAGATCGGTCAGATCGACGAAGCTGAAACGATGCCCGGCGCTGCGCCGACGGACCTTGTCGAACAGTCGGAAAGTACCGCCATACAGGTCGTTGCCAGAGACGATGTGCGAACCGGTATCGAGCAGTTCGAGCACGTTGGAGATGGCCGCCAGCCCGGAGGCGAAGGCAAATGCCTGGGTGCCACCCTCGAGGTCTGCCACACAGCGCTCCAGCGCAAAGCGCGTCGGATTGTGCGAGCGCCCATAGTCGAAGCCCTTGTGTACACCGGGGCTCTGCTGCAAGTAGGTGGAGTTCGCGTAAATCGGTGGCATCAGCGCCCCGGTGGTAGGGTCCGGCGTCTGTCCGGCATGGATCACACGGGTGGCGAAGGCCCGTGGCGTGGCGTTTTCATCGTGTTGACTCATGTAAGGGATCTCCGCAAGTGATTGAGCATGTCGACGCGAGTGATCAGGCCGTGGAAGCCCGAGGCGTCGGCGATGATCGCCACCAGCCCACGGTCGAGTTCCGCCTGCAATTCGGCCAGACTGGCGTCGGGAGGTAGCGTTTCCAGCTTGTCGGTCATCGCACTGGCCACGGTCGCACGAAAGTGCGAAGCGTCTTCGTGCACGTCCAGCAGAATATCCGATTCGTCGATCACCCCGACCAGCCGCTTTCCGCCCACCAGCACCGGCAGTTGCGACACATCCGCCAGACGCATGCGCTGGAAGGCGGTCAGCAACGTGTCGTCCGGGCCAACGCTGATCACCCGGCCATCCTCGAAGCGCCGCGCGATCAGGTCGCGCAGGTCGCCGTAGCGCTTGCGCGCAAGCAGACCCTGGTCGGTCATCCACTGGTCGTTGTAGATCTTCGACAGGTAACGGGTGCCGGTGTCGCAGACGAAGCTGACCACCCGCTTCGGCTCGGTTTGCTCTCGGCAATAGCGCAATGCGGCCGCCAGTAATGTACCGGTCGAAGAACCGCCAAGAATGCCTTCGGCGCGCAGCAGTTGGCGGGCATGATCAAAGCTTTCCTCGTCGCTGATCGAGTAGGCCTGGCGCACGCTGGACAGGTCGGCAATCGACGGAATGAAGTCTTCGCCGATGCCTTCCACCGCCCACGAACCGGGTGTGCCAAGGATGCCGCTGCGGCTGTATTCGGCCATCACCGAGCCGACCGGGTCGGCCAGCACCATTTCCAGGTCAGGTTGCACACGGCGAAAGAAACGGGTCAGCCCGGTCAGCGTGCCGGCCGAACCGACGCCGACGACGATGGCATCCAGATCATGCTCGGCCTGCGCCCAGATCTCCGGAGCGGTGCTGCACTCGTGGGCCAGCGGGTTGGCCGGGTTGTTGAACTGATCGGCGAAGAACGCGTCGGGAATCTCCTGCGCCAGCCGCGCGGCAACGTCCTGGTAATACTCGGGATGGCCCTTGCCGACGTCGGAGCGAGTGATGTGCACCTCGGCGCCCATCGCCTTGAGGTGAAGGACTTTCTCGGTGGACATCTTGTCCGGCACCACCAGCACCACCCGGTATCCTTTGGCGCGACCGACCAGGGCCAGGCCGAGTCCGGTGTTGCCGGCGGTGGCCTCGACGATGGTGCCGCCAGGTTGCAGGCGACCATCGCGCTCGGCGGCGTCGATCATCGCCAGGCCGATACGGTCCTTGATCGACCCACCGGGGTTCTGCGATTCAAGCTTGAGGAACAACGTGCACGGGCCGGTATCGAAGCGGCTGACGCGCACCAGCGGCGTATTGCCGATCAGCCCGAGCACAGCCGGGCGAGAGTTGTTCGGCATGTCTTCACCTCCTTGCGGACTATCACAGTGGATGGACTGCAACCGACGGTGAGTCAACGTGCGTCCATCGCAGGAAATGTCTCGCTTGGACCATAGGCCGGGATCGTGTCGCCCGCAACTTTGCGCAGCCAATCGGTAGCGTCGCCGACGGCCTCAAGCCCTCCTCGCAGGGCAAGCGTATTGCGTTCGATGGTCCCGGCCGTACGGTTATCGATGGACCTGTCACAACAATAATGCCGTCGCCATTTCGCGCAACGAGCACAAACGAAAAAGCCCGGAAACCCGGGCTTTTTTTTACGTCAGAGCGCACTCGCCAGTAGGCTGAGTACCGCGCTTACTGAACGTTTTTCAACTTGATCACATCACCGGAGATCTTGGTGGTGTAACCAGTCAGGACCCAAGCCCAGAACCATTTTTCCTGCACCTGGGTGTTGATCATTGCATCGCCGCCCTTGGCCTTGATCGCCGCGTCCTGAGCACGAACAAAACGGCTGTTCTGCTGGATCGGGATGCAGCCAAACAGCATGAGGCCTGTGGCGCTCGCTTCACTGTGACCCAGAACAGTGTATTGGGTGCTGTCGTAGTGCTGGGTCTTCATCGAGGTGCCGGTGCAACCTGCCAGAACCAGGCCGAACAGTACAACGGCAACAACTTTGCTGAGGTGCTTCACTGAATTACTCCATGAGAAAAAGCCCGGGATCCATCTCTCGAGCGGCGCATACTTTAATGGATGAGATATCAAAATGGTATCAGCACGAAATCCGTTAAACCGCCCGACACCTGTGATAAAAATACCGGTCCCGCTTTTGGAGGCTGCCATGGATCTCGCCACGCTTACGTTGTTTCTTCCCGCCTGTTTCGCCCTGAACATGGCGCCAGGCCCGAACAATCTGCTCTCGGTCAGCAACTCGACCCGATACGGCTACCGCACGTCCTGTGTGGCCGGGCTTGGGCGTTTGCTGGCGTTCGCCGGCATGATTGCGCTGGCCTCAGCCGGGCTGGCGGTAGTCCTGCAAACGTCGGAACTGCTGTTTTACGCAATCAAGATTCTGGGGGCGGCGTATCTGTTCTACCTCGCGGTTCAACTCTGGCGAGCCAATCCGCAGGCTGAAAGCGCAGTCGCGAGTGCGCCGATTGGCATCATGGCGCTGGCCCGGCAGGAGTTTCTTGTCGCGGCTGGCAACCCGAAAGCAATTTTGATTTTCACCGCATTCCTCCCACAGTTCGTCGACCCGACGAAAGCCGTGACGCCGCAGTTTGCGGTGCTGGGTGCGTTGTTTCTGGGTCTGGAATGGATCGCCATCAGTGCCTACGCCTACATGGGTTTGCACATGCGTCGCTGGTTTGCCGAGCCACGTGGCAAGCGGATTTTCAATCGCTGTTGCGCCGGGTTGTTGTCAGCAGCAGCGTCGGTGCTGCTGATGGCTCGCCGTGCCTGAATCCCCTTTAACGTTAAGGCACTGAGCCCCCATATGAACCTGAGTATTTTCTACGCCTTGAGCGCGGCCGCACTGTTTGGCGCAAGCACCCCGCTGGCCAAACTGCTGGGTGTTGAAGTCTCACCGATTTTACTGGCGGGGCTGCTGTACCTGGGCAGTGGCCTCGGCTTGACCCTGGTCAGGTTTATCCGTGACCGCGGCTGGCAGGCAACCGGTCTGACGGCCGGCGAGTGGCCGTGGCTGATCGGTGCCATCGCCTTCGGCGGTGTGCTTGGGCCGGTGGCATTGATGTTCGGCTTGACCCTGACTTCAGGGGCAACGGCCTCGCTGATGCTCAATCTGGAATCGGTACTGACGGCGCTGCTGGCCTGGCTGGTGTTCAAGGAGAACGCTGATCGGCGAATCGTTGCGGGGATGTTGGCCATCGTCGCTGGCGGAGTGTTCCTGGCCTGGCCGCAAGACTCGACACACGCACAAGGCTGGATCGGCCCGCTGGCCGTCGCGCTGGCCTGTGCCTGCTGGGCCATCGATAACAACCTGACCCGCAAGATCTCGGCGTCCGATGCCCTGTTCATTGCCGGTATCAAGGGGCTGGTCGCGGGAGCGGTCAACTGTACGCTGGCGCTATCGTTGGGGGCCAAACTGCCGAACATCGCCACGCTCGCGCCGATACTCCTGGTCGGTTTTCTCGGTTACGGCATTAGCCTGGTGCTGTTCGTGCTCGCCCTTCGCGGCCTCGGCACGGCACGCACCGGCGCTTACTTTTCGACCGCACCGTTTCTGGGGGCGGCGATTGCGATTCTGATCCTCGGCGAACCGGCTTCACTGACATTCTGGATCGCGGCCCTGCTGATGGGCATTGGCGTCTGGATTCACCTCACTGAAAGCCATGCGCACGACCACCAGCACGAACCGCTCATCCATGGTCACCGGCATGTTCACGATGAACACCACCAGCATGAGCATGACTTTGAATGGGATGGCAGCGAACCCCACAGTCACGTTCACCAACATCAGGCGATCCGGCATAGCCACCCGCACTACCCCGACATTCATCACCGGCACAAGCATTGAGCGGGTACTGGCCGGTAAACGCGAACCCCTTGCCCATGACCACCACCTGCAGCGTTTGTGAAAGAGGAACACCCCAATGAGTAAGGTTTCTCCATCGCTCGTTGAAACGCAACTGCCAAGGCCTGAGGCGATCAGTTTGCGTGAGGCGTTCTGGTTCTGGCTCAAGCTGGGTTTCATCAGTTTTGGCGGGCCGGCAGGACAGATCTCGATCATGCACCAGGAGCTGGTCGAGCGACGGCGCTGGATTTCCGAGCGGCGATTCCTGCATGCCCTCAACTACTGCATGTTGCTGCCAGGGCCGGAAGCCCAGCAGCTGGCAACCTACATCGGCTGGCTGATGCATCGAACCTGGGGCGGTGTCATTGCAGGTGGGCTGTTTGTGCTGCCCTCGTTGTTCATCCTGATTGCCTTGTCCTGGATGTATATCGCCTTCGGCGACGTGCCGATGGTGGCCGGGCTTTTCTATGGCATCAAACCCGCCGTGACCGCCATCGTCGTACAGGCGGCACACCGAATCGGTTCGCGAGCGCTGAAGAACAATTGGCTGTGGGCCATGGCGGCGGCGTCGTTCGCGGCGATATTCGCATTTGATGTGCCCTTTCCGCTGATCGTGCTCAGTGCGGCCTTGATCGGCTATCTGGGTGGCCGTTTTGCTCCCGAGAAGTTCAGGATCGGAGGCCACAGCGCGGCCCAAAAATCCTATGGCCCGGCATTGATCGATGACGACACCCCCTCCCCCGACCATGCCCGGTTCAGTTGGTTGAAACTGGCGTTGCTGACACTCATCGGCGCGGTGTTATGGGCGTTGCCAATGGCGATCCTGACCATGCTCTTTGGCTGGGAAGGTACCTTGACCCAGATGGCCTGGTTCTTCACCAAGGCGGCACTGCTGACATTTGGCGGCGCCTACGCGGTGCTCCCGTATGTCTACCAGGGCGCAGTCGGACACTATGGCTGGCTGACCCCTACACAAATGATCGACGGCTTGGCGCTGGGGGAAACCACGCCGGGGCCGCTGATCATGGTGGTGGCTTTCGTCGGCTTTGTCGGGGCCTATGTTTCGCAGGTGTTCGGCGCCGACCAGGTGTTTCTCGGCGGCGCCGTCGCCGCGACACTGGTGACCTGGTTCACCTTCCTGCCTTCGTTCCTGTTCATCCTCGCCGGCGGCCCGCTGGTGGAGACGACGCACAACGAACTCAAGTTCACCGCGCCGCTCACCGGGATCACTGCCGCTGTGGTTGGGGTGATTCTTAATCTGGCAGTGTTCTTCGGCTATCACGTGCTGTGGCCCAAAGGGTTCAGCGGCACCCTCGACTGGCCCTCTGCGCTGATCGCCATTGCCGCAGCGATTGCCTTGTTTCGCTTCAAGCGTGGCGTCATTCAAGTACTGATGGCCTGTGCGCTCATTGGTTTGGCAGTGCATCTGCTGCGCTAGAGAGCGTCACGAAGTTTTGAGCGCAAGAGACCGGGTGCGATCCTGCGGGCAGACCGTTAATCTGCCTGCAGTACCTGATCTTCTGTCTGGAAAAACCATGCCCTATCACCCCGCCAGCCACTACCTGTCCGCCATCGACCCGGACTGGGCGCGGCACATCGCCGCCATCGGCCCGTGCCTGCATCAGCCAAAACCGGCTCGTGATCCCTACGAAGCGCTGGTTCGGGCCATTGCTTATCAGCAACTGCATGCCAAGGCCGGCGATGCCATTCTCGGGCGTTTGATAGCGCTGTTTCCCGATTCGCCGTTCCCGACACCCGAGCAATTGCTGGCCTGCGAATTCGAGGTGCTGCGCGGCTGCGGTTTCTCCGGCAGCAAGATCGCCACGCTTCACGGTATCGCCCAAGGCGCGCTGGAGGGGCTGGTGCCGGATCGTTCAAATGCGCTGGCGATGAGCGACGACGCACTGATCGAACGCCTGACCCGGTTACGCGGTGTCGGCCGCTGGACTGTCGAGATGCTGCTGATCTACACCCTCGAACGCATGGATATCCTGCCCGCCGACGACTTTGGCGTGCGCGACGGCTACCGCCGCCTCAAAGGTTTGGAGCAACAGCCAAGCCGCAAGCAGATGATCGATATCGGTCAGGCATGGAGTCCCTATCGAACCGTGGCCGCCTGGTATTTGTGGCGAGTGCCGAACCCATGAAACGCTTTGTGCTGATCAACGCTCAGGGCGAACCGCTAGACAGCACCGAATCCGGACAAATGGGCGGCCATCGACGATCCCGAATCTACGGTCGACTCGACTGCCCTGCTGCACTGCGAGCCATTGCCCGTGGCGGCTATGTCGCGCACCGGGTATTTTTCGCCGATGAAGCCACAGCCCGCGCCGCGGGTTATCGACCGTGTGCGGTATGTTTGCCGCTGGCGTATAGGGAATGGAAAAAAGCATCCAGTCTGCGGCTTGGACAACTCAAAAGCCTGCTCAAACCGCACCAAAGCGGGCGATTGCCGCATCGATAAATCGTCGGAGTTTGGCGGTTCTCTGACGATTGGCCGTGTAGAGCAAATGCATGTGTCGGCTCGGCGCTTCGAAATCGGCCAGCAGCCGTACCAACTCGCCGCTTTGCAGCGCCGGCTGAAGAAAGTCTTCGGGGCCAAGGACAATTCCAAACCCGTCAAGCGCGGCGGACAGCAGTGCTTTGCTCTCGTTGACCTGCAAACGACTGGTGACTTGTACCTTATGAACGGTGGAGCCTTTGCAGAACAGCCATTCGCGGTCGGCCGGGCGGGACCAATAGGCATATCCCAAACATTCATGGTTCTCGAGATCAGCCGGTGTTTGTGGCGTTCCGCGTTCAATCAGGTAGCTCGGTGCCGCGCAGGCCACCAGCCGATAAGGCGCCAACGGTCTGGCGGTCAAACTGGAGTTGGCCAAGGGACCGATCCGGAAAGCCACTTCATACCCCTCCTCCACCAGATCGACGAAGCGATCCGTCAAATGCAGATCGATTTCCACTTCAGGGTGCTGACGCAAAAAATCCGTCACGAATGGCATGAGGCTATAGGAACCGAAAGTCACGGGCGCACTGATTTTCAGTTTGCCACGAGGCGTGTCATTCATGATCTGCGCAAGGGAGTCGGCAGCCTGGGCTTCGCTCACAATATGCTTGCAGCGCTCATAGTAAGCACTCCCGAGTTCAGTCAGGCTCTGTCGCCGGGTGGTACGGTTCAGTAACCGCGCCCCCAGCCGGTGCTCAAGAGCGGCAACATGTTTGGCCACCATCTGCGGCGACATGCCCAAGCGCTCTGCGGCACGGGCATAGGAGCCTGATTCCGCCGCCATCACAAAAGCGCCCATGCTCGTCAGGCGATCCATCATTCAACACTCCTGGTAACAAGACTAAGTCCCCGACGGTAATTTATCCCCCATTGGTTGCCAATCATCATAGCCTCTTCCTGACAAACAACGGAGCAAGGACATGCGGATAGGCATTGTTGGCGCAGGGTTCATCGGACGTGCAGTGGCGCAATTGGTTATAGCTGCAGGGCACGAGGCAATGCTCAGCAACTCACGTGGGCCACAGACCATGAGCAGCGTGCTCAGTGGCATTCCCGGCAGTAAAGTCGGGACCCTCGAGGAGGCAGCGCAGTTTGGCGAAGTGGTTCTCGTGGCAATCCCCCTGGCGCATTACCGAAGCGTGCCAGCCAAGTGGCTGGAGGGCAAAATCGTCCTGGATGCCAACAACTACTACCCGGAACGAGACGGCCACATTCCCGTCCTGGACCGATTCGAAACCACCACCAGCCGCCTGCTCGCCGAACACCTGCCCCACTCCAGGGTGGTCAAGGTCTTTAACGCGATCCTCGCTCAAGACCTGGTGCAGGACTCGCGCCCGAAAGCGGCACCCGACCGACGCGCACTGCCGATCGCTGCGGATGACCCGGTCGCGAAAGCCCTGGTGATCACGTTGCTGGACGAGATTGGATTCGACGCTGTCGATGCTGGCAGTCTTGATGAAAGCTGGCGATTCGAACGGGCCAAACCCGCCTACTGCATCCCCCTGGATAAACAGGGGTTGAAGGTTGCCTTGGCGGCGGCTCAGCGGCAGGTTGAATTGCCGGATGGTTCGTGGCGCCGCTGAAAAGCCCGCAACCCACAGGATCGAGAAAAGAGCTGGAATTGCCGGCCCCCCACCCACTGCCGCAAACGTGTTCGCGGCAGCGGGTGCTGATTGGCAGGCGAAAATGGGCGCCCTTAAAAAGAGCCGTCGCGTCGATCAGTACCGATAGGTTGCCTGCACTGAAACCCCACTCGCACTGTTTTCATAATTGGCACTGTAGGCCGGTTGAAGACCGGAAGTGTTCGGCTGGTTCACCGAAGCCTTGGAATCCCAGAGATAACCATAAGCAAAGTCTATGGTCAGATCGGGAGTCGGCAGATAAGCGCCACCCAAGGTCACGGCCTGGCGGTTGCCAACCGGAATGCGCACGCTGCGATCGGCATTTCCAACGGGCGATGGATCATAGGCGTAGCCTGCGCGCAACAGCCATTGCGGGGTCAATTGATAGGATGCGCCCACCGCGGTGGACCACGTGTCGTGCCAGTTCAGTTTTTCGCCCACACTCCCCAGGCCGACACTCTGGCCAGCGGCGGAAACATCGCTGTTGATCGCCTCGAACTTGTCGAGTCGGCTCCAGCGTTTCCAGGTGGTTCCCAGGTATCCGGTCCAGCGACTATTGAAATGATGGGTGATGGATGTATCCACTGATTCGGGCATATCGATAGCTATCTTGGCGGGATAACTTCCGTCCAGCGGGAGAACACTCGGGGAGCCGGTAACTTCCGTATGCCCTTTGAGCTGATAGCTCACCTTCGAGTGATAGTTAATCCCCCAACGGGTTGCCTCGCTCAAGTCAACCAAAAGGCCGACGTTGTAGCCCACTGCCGTGTCATCGCCTTTGATGGTGACCCGTGTGTCCTGGCCGTTGTTCAAGGCGCCGGTGGCCAGGTAATTCTGAAGTTTGGCATCGAAACGGTTCAGGGTCGGTCCGCCGCCAATGGACAAGTAATCATTGATCCGATAGGCAATCGTGGGCTGCAGGGTGACCTCCTTGGTCGAGCTATAGGAGCCATGGTAGCGGCCCTGAAAACTGCTTTCGTAGTCATTGATCAGACCACTTGGAGCATAGAGGCCCAGCCCCACCGAAAAACGATCATCAAGCGGCGTCGATATATAGAAGAAGGGCACGACCCCCAGCGGTACCGAATTCCCCTTGCTCGTTCCTGCGACACCGCTCTGCGCATCGCTAATGTCGTCGCTCACCGAGACGACCGCAGCCCCGCCGGAAATTTCACTGCGCTGCAACTTGGTCAAGCCTGCCGGATTTCCAAAGATAGTGCTGGCGTCCAGCGCGGAGGACGACCTTCCCGCATAAGCCGTTCCCGCACTGCTGGCGCTTTGTTCGTTAAGGGCAATGCCATTGGCGCTGGCCAGTGTAGAGGCGCTGAGCAGTGCCATGGCGCTGGTGAACTTGATCCACGCAGCACACTTGCGCTGAGCTGAGAGACACAGGACCGCACGGCTATTCAGTTTCATATTCCACCTCTTGTTTATTGTTTTTGTTGATTGCACGCAGGCAAGGCTTCGCCTTCCTGTGCACTTGTCAGTGCCAGTTGGAGTGGATCGACGTTGTGTAAAAGGCCCTGACTGATGAGTGTCAGGACCTGTTTGCTGGACTTACGGAAGCGAATTCGGGCTCATTCAAGCCACTCGACTTGAAAGCTGTAGTGTCCGAGGAGAGGAGCCAGGACTTCCTGGTCAGTTCCGGCCCTGATGCAGGCGACAGGCCCACGGCGATTATCCTGTATGACCTCCACTGCAATATCCGAAAGCCCCAGGCGCTCCACTGCCTGAAGGATCACCCTGGCAATCTCGCGCTGCTGCAAGGCAGGCTTGAATATCTTGCCCACGGCAGTCAGTGGCAGTGCTTCGAGGATTTCAATGCGCTTGGGAACTGCTGCCCGCTCGCTGATGTTGAGATGAGCGAACGCCTCAAGCTCTTCGGCGTTGCAGACTTGCCCGGGTCGCAGTTGAACGTAGGCGACCGGCACCTCGCCCGAGTAGACGTCGGGGCTCCCGATTGCGGCGGCCAGGGCGACGGCGGGATGGGTTTGCAGAGCCTCTTCGATTTGCTTGGGATCGATGTTGTGGCCACCGCGGATGATCAACTCCTTCTTGCGTCCGGTCAGCCAGAAGTAACCTTGCGCATCCTGGCGCCCCAAATCCCCCGTATTCAGCCAGCGCTGACCGTCGATATCGATCCAGAGGCCGCGGTTATGACTTTCTTCCAGATAGCCTCCGAAGAGGTTCGGGCCACTGATGGTGATGAGGCCGATCTCATCCACATTGGCGTCACGCAGGTACTCTCCAGAATCATCGAGCACAACCGCGCGCATATTCTGATAGGCGATCCGCATCCCGATGGAACCGATACGGCGCTCGCCATGGGGCGGATTGATCGAGGAAACGCAGGCGCCCTCGGTCAGGCCATAACCTTCAAGGATCTTTACCCCGGTCCGGCGCTCGAACTCCCGGAACAGCTCAGCCGGCATGGGGGCGGCGCCACACATGGCATAGCGAAGACTGGACAGGTCGCGGCCCTGCCATTCATTTTGCAAAAGTGCGGCATAGACAGTGGGTACGCCGGAAAAGAAGTTGATACCGAAGTGCTCGACCATCTCCCAGAATCGTCGGATCACCCCCTCGCCACGATACCCATGAGGCGTCCCGAGGATAACCTGGTCGCCTTGAGTCCAGGGCATCAGGCCCGTCACCAGCTGTCCATTGACATGAAACAGCGGCAAGCCACAAAAGATGACCTGGCCACTGCTGCGTGGCTGCATGTGAGCGGCCATGGCCCATGCATTGAAGACTTCCGAGCCATGGGTTCGCGCGGCGATTTTCGGGAGCCCTGTGGTGCCGCCGGTACAGATGTAGGACGAGCACTCATCCTGGCGGATTTGCCGACCGCTCTTCAGGTGTGTGTGCGGCTGCGTATTCATCAGCGATTGCCAATCGTGGATCGCGATTGCGCTGTGCACGGCTCGTTCCTTCAGTGCCACGGATTTCAGAATCCCGCGCACAGGTTCGGCGACATAGGGTTCCATGCTGACCCAAACCACAGACCTGACCGCGGGCAACTGATCCAGCTGCGAAGCCAGTTTGGGCCACAGATCGCTACCTGGAGTCGGTGCGAGTGTCACCACCACGGAGGCCTTCGCCGCGTTCAGCAAACCGGACATCTGCTTGGCTTCGAGCAGAGGATTGATCGCCATGACGATGCCTGCCGCCTCCCCGCCCCAAATAGTGAAATGGGTTTCCGGCAGGTTGGGCAGGATGAACGCAAGCACCTCGCCCGGCTTTATGCCCAGGTCATGGAAGGCATTCGCCGCGCGGGTGATGTCCGCGAAAAGCTCGAAATAGTTCCAGTCGTGGGTGCTTTTGAAGTCAGTGGCGTCGGCGAAGAAACTCAATGCGGGCGCGTCGGGAGTGCGTCCGGCCGCACGTCTCAGCGCTTCATAAGTGCTGGAAGCCAGGCCACGCTCCGACAACGGGACTCGTTCGATACTTTCGATGTCGTTCAGGGTCTGCACCGTCATCAGGCTTCTCCCACGACTCGGTTGCGTTGCACGCCGAGGTCGATCACGCCATCGGCGCTGCGAATGCGCGCTTCGACCACGTCACCCGCCTGGAGGTACTGCGTCCGGCCTTCCTGCGCCTTGAGGAAAAGCTTCCACTTGGTGGCTTCCGGCATCAGGGCCGCAATGCGCTGTTTGGCAGGCGAAGGTACCGTTAGCGCACAGCCGGCAGGAGTGCCGGTGGCGATCAGGTCTCCGGGGGCGAGATCTTGCACTGATGAGAGTTCGGTCAGGGTTTCAGCGGGGCCGTAAACCAGATTCGCCGTGCTGTCGTTCTGGCGCACCTGATCGTTGACCGTCAGGCGCAGTTGCAGTGCTTTGAGGTAATGCATGTCCTTGGCATCCAGAAGGCAGAGGTAGGGGCCGACCGGGCCAAACGTGCGGAAGCTCTTGCCCTTGTAGAACTGCATCTGGGGAATCTGAATGTCACGGGCCGAGTAGTCATTGACGATGACGACGCCGGCGATGAACTCATGCAGGTTAGCGTCGGTGACAGTCACGGCGCCGGTGATCGCGCGTTTCATCACCAGCCCCAGTTCGATCTCGTAGTCAAGGAAGCGCACGCTGCGCGGCTTGATCAGGTCGCTGTCGGCCGCCACCAGGCAACTCGTCGCCTTGGTGAAGATCATGTTGAATTTCTTCGCATCCGGGTCCATGCCCGACTCGATCATGTGCTGACGGTAGTTGGCGCCCTGGCAGACGAACTGCTGGTTACGAGTCACCGGCGACAGCAGTTTCACTTCGCCTTCATCCAGCTCCGTACCGTTCATTCGAGCGAGGTCGTCGATGCTGTTCTGGCGAATGAAGTCGCCGGTGGTTTCAAAAACACCGGGGACAACAGTGATACGGCCTTGGCGTAGCACGCCCCAGTGGATACCGTTCTGAAACTCAAAGCGGACTACATGTACAGCAGACATTGAAGGTACTCCTGGAGCGTGTTTGTCCCGCGCGCGGCAGCACGAGAACTGTGGTGTTGTTCTGAGGAAGGGCTGGCGGGTCTACCCGAACATCCGCATCAGCGTTATCAACTTGCGAATGGTCAGGTCCGGGCTGCGCCGCAGGTTGCGGATCAGCGCGCGCAGATTGGTCAAGCTCATCTTGGGTTTGGTAAAACTCTTGGGCATGCGCTGCCCCCACTGCGCCATCGCCTCGGGACTCACGGGATGAATGCCCGTAGGCTGAGCATCCGTGAAGATATCCCCGTCGCAGTAATGCTCGTGTTTATCGCCCCAAGGGTCCTGCCAGTAATCGAAGATCTGACTGCCCAGGATGTGCCGGCCGATTCCCCATGAGTGCTCCCACCCCCGCTCCCGCAAGACGCGCTGCCCCATGCCTACCGCGTCTGCATCGACGACCTCATAGGCGCTATGGCTGTAGGTGGCCATGAACCCTTGCGCTATCGCGAGCGTATGGTGAGCCGTTGGAATCTCACCAAGGTCAAGGCGCATGAAGGCGACGATCGGTGTGCCGTCGGGGAGTACCTGCACATCGCTGGGAATAAACCCGAAATGCTGCGTATACCAGGCACAGGTCGCCTGGTAGTCGGCCACTTCAATCACGATGTGGCCCAGTTTGAGTATTTCAGGCGGTGCGATCGGCGGGCGCTGCGTGGCGTTGATGCGTGGCTGCTCTTGCGTCAGATTCCAGGGAAGCGGGGCTCTGTGCACCAGGGTTTTACCTGGAGCCTGGTCGCATACAGCTTCTACAATGAACCCGGAAGGATCGGTCAGCCTGACGTAATGCCCACCGCCAGGATGTGCCGATTTCTCGACCGGTGACGCGCCCGGGATTCGAGCCAGCTTTTGCAGATCCTTGAGCGACTGGACTGCCAGTCCGAACCCGACAAAGCGTGCATGGTCTGCACGATGGACACGGTAACAATAGGCAGCCGCTCCAGTGGCGCGCAGATAAAGCGTATCGGCGTTCTGATGACTGACGGTCAAACCAAAGTCCGTCAGGAACCGCGCCGCCTCGTTCAAGTCCGGCCGTTGAAAGATCAGGTGAGTCAGATCCTGGGCCTTCACCGTCGGCTGCGGATGCCGGGCCGGATGTTGTGTCGCCAACTGGCACATTTCATTTTTGTTGTTCATTGTTCTTGTTTTCCGGTTTTTCAGGCCAAAACGATCCCCGCCCCCCTGAAAATGCCAGAGGTGTTTTTTGTCGGGTCGGTTACCGCGCTTAGTCGAGTGGGGGAAGTGCCGGCAACTCTGTGGTCGCCAGCGCTCTAGCCTCTTCGTGAGGCACGCCCAATGCCCGTAGCACCAGCTCGGCCGTGTCAGAGCCTGATTCGCGCCACGTTCTGTGCCCTTCCAGCACCAGGAAAATCGAGCCGAGGACGCTGCTCGATATCAGCGTCAGTACCGAGAGCAATTGCTCCTGCGCAAACGTGTACCGCCCACTGGACAGTCCGCTCAGAAGATCAGTAGTCGCTTGGCTGCTGAACATTTCGCGCAACGAAGAGTTGCTCATGGCGAATTTATGGATGAACGCCCCCCACTGGGGGTCCTCATGAGCTCGACGAATGAAAAATCGAATGCCATTGGCAAGGCGCTGAGCCGGATCGGAGAGGGAGTTGAAGCTCTTGTTGACGCGCTCATGCATCTCCCTCGCGAGATAGCCGGCGACCTCCTCGAACAGGTTTCCCATGCTGACAATATTGCTATAGATCGTGCCGCGCGCCACGCCTGCCTCTTGCGCAAGGTCGAGGACGTTCACCTGAGAGGTGCCTTTTTCAGCGAACAGGCGAAAGGCGGCTCGATGAATGCGGCGCTGTATCGGATTTAGGGATTCCACGCTCTCTCTCCAGAATTACCATATGGACCAATTGAACACTCGTGTTCATCCGCCGTCAACAAGGTTTTTCGAATCAAGAACGTTCCTCACGCTAAAAGGCGTTCTATTGCCCCACATTCCGGATTTCATGAGTGATATGGCAAGGTCAATAAAAGGAGGCTGCAGATCTCTACATATTGACTTAGCTGAACACGTGTGTTCATCTTCGCAATACATCAGCCCCCTCCTGGCAGGGCCTTCAAACCGGCCCATCGATGTCATTCAGGACTCGACAATCCTGAGGAGCCCCGTGCCGACGTCTCTGCAAAGGTATTTATCCCAGACGATGACCGGCCGACTTTTCATTAACTGAAGGACAGAACATGACCGGCTCAAAGCTCTTCGAACCGCTCCGATTGCCTAACGGCACGGTGATTCCAAACCGAATCGCCAAGGCCGCCATGGAGGAGAACCTTGCCAACGAGGATCACGCACCAGGGGAAGCGCTGACCAGGCTCTATCGGCGTTGGGCGGACGGAGGGGCCGGCTTGATCATCACTGGCAATGTCATGGTTGATCGCCACGCCTTGACCGGACCGGCTGGCGTGGTACTTGAGGACGATCGGTACCTGGGCAAATTCAGTCTATGGGCCGATGCTTGCCGCAGTCGTGGGGCCCAGGCCTGGATGCAAATCAATCATCCCGGACGGCAGCTATTGGCTTCAATGGGGCAATCTGCACGGGGGCCCTCCGCGATCGCCGTCGACATTCCCGGGTTATCGAAAGCTTTTGTGCCGCCCAGGGCCTTGAATGAGCTGGAGATCGAAGAGCTGATTGAGCGCTATACCCATGCGGCAGTACTGGCCGAGCGTGCCGGATTCACCGGTGTGGAGATTCATACAGCGCATGGCTATCTGTTCAGCCAATTCCTTTCGCCCTTGACCAACAGGCGTAGCGACCGCTGGGGTGGCAGCCTGGAAAATCGTGCGCAAATTCTCCTGCAAACCATCGATGCCATACGTCAGCGAGTCGCACCGAGCTTTTGCCTTGCTGTGAAACTCAATTCCGCAGACTTTCAGCGAGGCGGTTTCGATGCTGAGGATGCAACTCGCGTGGTGGAAATGCTCAACGCCAAGGCGGTCGACCTGGTCGAGTTATCAGGTGGCAGCTACGAAAGCCCGGCGATGCAGGGGCAAACCCGCGATGGCAGCCGCTTGGCTCGAGAAGCCTATTTTCTCGAGATCGCGCAGAGAATAGGAGAAGTCGCGCGCATGCCGCTGATGGTCACCGGCGGCGTGCGTAGAAAGGAGGTCGCGGAACGCGTGGTGAGCGGCTCGGTATCGATGGTGGGGCTTGCCACTGCACTGGCCATCGAGCCGGCCCTGCCCGGCCTGTGGATGGCCGGTCAGAACACCGAAGTGGAGCCCATCGTCGTGCGCTGGAAGAACAAGGCGCTGGCATCGCTTGCGTTGTCGTCGGTCGTCAAGAAGCAGCTCGGCTTGCTGAGCCAGGGGAAACGGACAAAACCCAGGATGTCGCCACTCATGGCATTGATTGGCAATCAGCTGAAATCTCGTCGCCAGGCGAAGAGCTATCGGCAATGGATTGGCCGGTTGCCCGTAAGTTAAGGCGACGACGCGGTCCGTAGCAGCTGTCGTAGCCTGCTGCTACGGGGAATGCGCGAAGCCAGAAAGTCCTTCTTACCGGCATTGGGGTCTAGCGAGCTCGAGGATGACTTCAGGACTAGGGGAGCGGCTTACCGGCAATTCGCTTGGCTCTGGCAGGTGTTGCGCCCAGAGCCTTGAGAATCATCTCGGCGACCCGCAGATCGTGCTCCGGCACCCCACGCCCCTCGACCACCGAACGCATGGCTCCGGTGGTGCACGATACGACCATGTCCAGGGCGATCCCTTCGTCCTCGTAAGCCAAAGTGCCCGCGCGCAGGCCATCACGCAGGTCGCCCAGCACATGGGCAGCCAGGCGCGAACGCATGGTCTGGTCGGAATGGATGATGCGCAGCAGCGCGTTGGCCCATTGATGGTCGTACGCGGCCCGGCATACGAACATCCGCACGCCAATCGAAAGCCGCTGCGCGCCGCAGTGCACGTCCGAACTCAAGGCGGAAATGGCATCGGAGAATTCGGTCGCCATGGCGATGCCAACTGCCTCGAGCACTTCGTCGCGTGTTCGAAAATAGTTGTAGATGGTGCCGTTGGATACCTCGGCCTCCGCAGCGACGTCGAGCAGTGCAATCTCCCCCACCTCCTTGCGCGCGACAAGACGCAATGCCGCGTCCACCAGGCCGCGACGGGTGCGTTCGCGCTTCTTGTAGCCTCGGGTGAGAGGCTCTTGCGCAGTTGCTTCTGAAGGACAAATGGGGGACGGCATCTTCAGGCTCTTAATCGAGGGGGTTCGTTGATGGTAATGGAAACGCTATCGGCAGTGGAGTCGGTGCAAGCCATCAGGATCTGGCAGTCTCGAATGAGACTGCCAGCCTCTACGCCGGGAGCATGGTGCATGATGATGCGGTCAGGGCGAATCGCGACGAGCGTGCCTTTAGCCGCCAGCGACAGGATGTCATGGTTCAGGTCTTCAATGAAGTCGCAACGGCCGCCGGAGCGTTGGCCGCGTGTTCTGATTTCCAGGAAATGCCCGCCCATCTTTTCCCAGGAAACGACTTGAGCAGCGGTCAGCAGCGACAGTGGGTCTACGCCGAATCCAACCAGGGTCAGGTTGTCCCCAAGCGCATCGTCGCTCAGTTGAATCTGCTTTTGCGTGTTGCGAACCCAAGCCTGCGGAAACAGGCTGCCACGTAGCAGCTTGTCGCCCCGACGGTGCTTCACGAACAGCCCGTGCTTGAAGATGTTCTTCGGCTTGATATCCAACTGTTCGAAATACCTCCGGGTAGCGGGTGTCAACGTCAGCATGCGCATCAGGCCGTGGATGAAGAACGCCGCAAGCTTGTTCTTGGGCATCACCAGGCGGCCCATGAGTTTCGCCAGATTGATCATCGCCTGAGCATGGGGGCGGCGCTCTACGTCATAGGTCTCGAGCACCGCCGGCGCGGCATAGCCGCGAAGGACCCAGGCCAGTTTCCAGGCCAGGTTGGCGCCATCTCGAAGTCCCGCTACGAGACCTTGCCCGACAAAAGGCGGCGTGATGTGCGCGGCGTCGCCGGCGAGGAAGACGCGGCCCTTGCTGAAGCTGTTGCAGCAGCGCGCATGGAATCGATACACCGCCTTGCGTTCGATTTCCAGCTCCTGCGGTTTGATCCACGGCTCTATCAGCCGAGCGATGCTTTCCGGGCTTTCCAGTTCTTCGCGCGATTCGCCGGGTTGCAGCATGAACTCCCAGCGCTCCCTACCGCCGGGTGCGGGCATATGCGGCGTTGGGCGCCGTGGATCACAGAGAAACTCAATGTGATCAATCGCTGACTTATGCCGATTCATGACATCGACAATCAGCCAATCCTCCGCATAGGTCTGCCCTTCGAACTCCTGGCCTATCAGTGTCCTGACCCTGGAGCTTGCACCATCCGCCCCGACCACGTACTGGGCGCGAACGGAATGCGAACGACCCTCCTGATCCCGTACGGAGGCAACGACGCCGTCCGCCTCCTCGACCAGGCTTTCGAGCTCGAAGCCGCCCAGGCTGGTCACTGACTTCAGCCGGGAAACCTGGCTGCGCATCGCTCGTTCGAGGTCCGGTTGATAGAAGGTCACAAGCTTGGGGTGGCCGTCGATACACCCGGCAGTGTTGGCGCGACCGAATTGCCCGAGAACCGGCGAATGCATCTTTACTTCCGGGATAGCAATCTTCTCGAAAGCCTCCTCCGACAGTCCGGCGAGTTGCAGGATACGCAGCGCCTCGTTGTCCAGGGCAATCGCGCGGGGCATCAGAACGATCTCATGGATCTTGTCCAGCACCAGTGTCTTGACCCCATAGCGGCCGAGCAGCGCCGCGATTGTCGCACCGACCGGACCGTTACCGACGACCAGCACATCGACGGCGGCGGGAGGCAGTTCGGATACTTTCTTGTTGTTGTTCATATCGAGCCCTTGTTGTGATTGAAGTCGTGAGACGCGCCGGTCTCATCGTCAGGCAATGTGAAGGTATGCAATATTGAGAGATATTTCAATATTGATGTTTTAGTCATTAATTTTTGAGATCATTGCCACCCCCGGATGAGGCCACCCGGGTTGTGCTGTAAGTGTCAGGGGGACTTGCGAATCGAGCGGTCCGAAGAGACGAATCCCGGATACCCGAGGAGTGGAGTCACGCTTGCATCAGTTTCCGACCGGTGAGGCTTGGCTTCCGAGCCGATCAGCGTTGTCATGGAAGCCACGCTTCACAGCGCACAACTATGTTTTAGTCTTCAGGAATCAAACGTGGCGCGTCCGCAGCCCCATCCGAACCCCGTCCAGCTCTGCTTCGTCGAGTTCGAACTCGACGAGGCCAACGCCTGCTTGTTACGTAATGGAGAACCCGTGGCGTTGGCGCCGACGCCCTTCACCCTGCTGTGCGTGCTTGCACGCCAGCCGGGATCGCTGGTGACCAAGGATGCACTGCTCGATGCCGTGTGGGGGCATCGGTTTGTCAGCGATTCGGTGCTGAAGACGGCCATCAGCGATCTGCGCAAGGTGTTGGGCGACGACCCCAGGCAGCCCCGCTTCATCGAGACGGTGTCGCGGCGCGGCTATCGCTTCATCGCCGCGCCGTCCCCTGCCCCTTCGATGCCGCCTGCAGCCACCACGTTACCCGCCGCTGGCGCGCATCCGTCGCTGCCATTCATCGGTCGCACCGACGAGGTTTCAAGACTGCAACGAGCATGGGTGCGGGCATGCGGCGGCCAACGTGCAGTGGTCTGGCTCGCCGGAGAGCCGGGGATTGGCAAGACCACGTTGATCGAACATTTCCTCGCCAGCCTTGGCGGCGGCATCGCCTGCGCACGCGGCCATTGCGTGGAACACTACGGCAGCGGCGAACCGTACTTGCCGGTGCTGGAGGCGTTGGCCGATCTGTGCCGCAGCGACTCCACTCTGCCGGCGCTGTTGCGCGCCGTGGCACCGACCTGGCTGCTGCAACTGCCGTGGCTGAGCACCGCAGAGGAGCGCGACGCATTGCGGCGCGAGCTTGCCGGCATCGGCCCGGACCGCATGCTGCGGGAAATGGGCGAACTGCTGGACCGCTACACAGAACAGCGCCCGCTGTTGCTGGTGACCGAAGATCTGCACTGGAGCGATCGGGCGACGGTCCAGCTCATCGACTATCTGGCGCGGCGACGTAGCCGCATGCGGTTTATGTGGCTGTCGAGCTTTCGCCTCGCCGAGGTGGTAGCGCTTGATCACCCACTCAGCTCGTTGCGCCACGAACTGCGCCTGCAACGCCTGTGCGAAGAAGTGGTGCTCGATCCGTTCTCGGAAACCGAGGTCGCTGACTATATTGCGCTGCATTCCGCCTCGTTGGCGCGAGATGAAACCTTCGTGCGGGCCCTGCACGAGCGCACCGACGGTGTGCCGTTGTTCGTATCGTCAGTCATCAGTGAAGTGATGGGCCCAACGGACGACGATGCCACCATCGAGGCCCGGCTGGCGGGATTGGCGGTCCCCGAGAACCTCGCGGCCATCATCGATCACTACATCTCCAAGCTCGGACAGGAGCAGCGTGCGCTGCTTTCGGCGGCAGCGGTGTGTGGCGTCGAATTCCGGGTCGAGACCGTTTCGCGGGCCCTCGAGCGCGACCCCGCGTCTGTGGCGGACACCTGCGAGGAACTGGTGCGCAAGCAGGTATGGCTCACACGATCGCGGGCCACCGACGTCGAAGAAACGGCAGAGCCACCCTACTCGTTCCGGCATGCCCTCTTCCGCCAGGTGCTGTACGACCGCACGCCGCGCTCATTGCGCACCCACCTCCATCACCAGGTCGGCGCCACCCTCGAACGCGAGCGCATGGCCGGTGTACCGATTGCTGCCTCGGAACTGGCAATGCACTTCGACCGGGCCCGGCGGCCGATGGTCGCGCTGCGCTACTACGCCGAGGCCGCAGAAGCCGCGCTGCTGCACTTCAGCCCGGCCTTGTGCATCGCCCTCACTGAACGCGCGTTGGTCCTGCTGACCCAGGCACCGGACGGGACCGAGCGCGCTACGCTCGAAATCACCTTGGCCACGCTGCAGGGGGTGTCGGCTTTCCACATGTTCGGTGTCGGCGACGAAGCCAGGAACGCATTCGAACGTGCATACACGCTGCTCGCGGATGTACCCGAACATCCAATGCGCGGTCGCCTGCTGCACGGATTCGGCTATCTGCTGGGTCTGCGCGGCGATTATGCGCTGGCGCTGGAGGTGGCAGAACGTGCCGAAGCCCTCTCGTCCGAGACGCACGATCCAACACTCATGTTGGCGGCGTGCATCGTGCAGGGCGAAGTGCATCACCTTCAGGGGCGCACGCAGACAACCCGCCGTTGGCTAGAGCGTGCCCTCGCGATTGCCGAGCCGCTGGACATCGGGGCGAACGAGGTTTTTGCGACCGATCCTCAGGTCATGCTGCACGGAATGCTGGCCATAGAACTCGTGCGTTCCGGCCTGATTGAGCAAGGCCGAGCCCACATGCAGCGGGCGCGGACCCGCGCGCAGGCGCTTCGCCAACCGATGACCTGGCTGGTCGCCACCTGGCAGGAAGTGTTGATCGAGGTGCGGATGGGCAACCCTGTGCGTGTGGCGGCGCTGGCTGACGACCTGCAGAAGCTGGTCGATGAGTATTCGCTCGCACTGGGACGTACGGCTTGCCGCTGGTGGCGCGGCTGGGCCGACGCGCGCAACGGATCGCCGCGTGACGGCTACCGACGCATCCGCCAGGCCTACGAAGAACACACCGGGCTCGGCATGCGCTCCGGCGCCAGCGAGGTGCTCGGCTATGCCGCCGAGGCGTTGCTGCTGGCGGGTGATTACGACGTCGCGCGAGCCGAGCTGGAGCAAGCACTACGAGTAGGAGAAGAACTGGGCGAGCGCGTATACCTGCCGCAACTGTTGCTATTGGAGGCAGCGATTGCGCGGATGCAAGGCCAACTCGACGCCGGCAACACGGCGGTTCGGCATGCGATTGAAGAGGCTCGCGCCCAGGAAGCTCCGTGGCTGGAACTGCTCGCGCTGGTCGAACTGTGCGAGCACCACGACGCCACGGCCGAGGACTTTCAAGCACTGGCTACGCTGGTTGACCAGTTGCCCGAAACGGATGGAACCGAGCTGGTGAAATGTGCGCGCTCGCTGCTTCTGGCTGCAAGGCCCGCTTGAAGAGTTAAAGGCGCAAAACCTGTGGGAGCGAGCCTGCTCGCGATAGCGGCGGGTCAGCTTACATTGATGCTGAATGTACCGCCGTCATCGCGAGCAGGCTCGCACAGGGACTGCGGTGTTCATGTCTGTCCCGACCGAAGTCCGACCTTTCGCTTACGACTCCACCCAGGGGACGGCCTACGCTGTCGTCGAACTTTCCTGAGCCCCTGGTCTGCGATGATCCTGAACCCTGAATCCAAGTACCCGAGCCGCCGCTCGTACGTAGTGAAGCTGCGTGGCGATGCCGCACCGGGAGCCCTCGTCGGCCGCCTCGAAAACCTCGTCACCGGGCGTCAGCGGGAGTTTTCGTCCGCTGAAGAGCTGCTGGAGTCGATTGCCTCGGACCTTGCGTCGGCGGCCGGCGAGCACACGGCAGATGCCGACGGCGAATGACGCCTCCAACACCAATGAGCACTCGATATGGCGACCGAACGGCGACGCTTCGCTGACGACTTCGCGCATACCGGGCCCTACGCTGTTGCCATTCTCGAATCCACACGAGTCCAATGCGATGCCGCGACTTCCAGTTTCCCTTCCACCGCCCCTCCACACCGGTCGGGCGACCTTGCAACGGGCCGGGCTCGCCGTTGCAGCCGCCCTTGCCACTTCGATCGCCCTCGCCCTGGGCGGTTGCTCCACCCCGGTCGTCAAACCGTCGGTCGAACTGCCGAGCAACTTCGCCGCGAGCACATCCTCCGAGATGGAACCCGAGGCGGCGTGGTGGGAGGTCTACCACGACCCGGTGCTGACGGATCTGGTGCGCCGAGCAGCGCGCGAGAACCGCGACGTCAAGATTGCCGCCGAGCGTCTGCGCGCGGCACGTGCCGGCGAAACGGTCAGTCGTTCCTGGCTGCTCCCGAGCGTCGGCGCATCCGCCTCCGGCAGCGATCGCAGCAGTGGCTACAACTCGGCCACGAAACAGGGTTATCCGGATACCAAGACCACCAGCGTGGGCCTGGACGTCTCGTGGGAACTCGACCTCAGCGGCCGCCTGCGCGCCGGCGCAGCGGCGGCCAACGCCGATGCACTGGCCGCAGAGGACAGCATGCGCGGCGTACGGCTGCTGGTGATGAGCGATGTCGTCAGCAACTACTTCTCACTGGTCGGCGCACAGCGCCAGGTCGCGACGCTGCGCGCCATCTCGGCGATGCAGGACGAGACGCTGCGTCTGGTCACCGCGCGCCAGCAGGCCGGGCTGGCATCCGCCTTCGACGTCGAGCGCGCGCAGACCGACGCCTTGTCGGCACGGGCGCAGATTCCACCACTGGAAACGCTGGCGGCGGTGTCGCGCCATCGTATCGCCGTGCTGATTGCCGACCAGTCCTTCAATACCGCGAACATCCAGTCCTCGAGTAGCGATGTGGCGGCGGTGCCCGAGGCCAAGCCGGGCCAGCCCGCCGCGCTGCTGCAACGCCGACCTGACGTGCTGGCGCTGATGGCACAGCTCGACGCCGCCAATGCGCGCCGTCAGCAGGCCGCGGCCGAGTGGTTCCCGCAACTATTTCTCGGCGCGTCGTTCGGGCGCCAGGGCCTGAACGTGAACGGCGCCGATCTCGGCGTTGCACGCTTCACCAATGTGGCGGGCCTGCTGGCGATACCGATCTTCAATGCCGGGCGCACACAAGCGATCAACGAGGCTGCCGAAAGTGCTCAACACGAGGCGCTGCTGCGCGCCGAAGACGGCATCGTACGGGCGCTCGAGGATGTGGAGAACGCCCTCGTTACGCTGTCGCAGGAACGCCGCCGCGCCGGGTCGCTGCAATTGGCCGCCGCGTCCGCGGAGTCTGCGCAGAACCGCGCCCAGTCGCTCTATAACCGCGGGCAGATCGACCTGTTGCCACTGCTGGATTCGCAGCGGGCGCGCCTGGCGGCACGTCTGAACGCCAACGACAGCAACACCCGCCTGCTGCTCGATAGCGTGCAGCTCTACAAAGCACTGGGCGGGGGCTGGCAGGTGTTCGAACAGCCCACCACGCCCACTGCTGCCACCCATGCCGACCGGCCACCACTTTCCTGAGATCCAGTCGTTTTTCAAAGAGGAACCGCCTTGAAGAATTCCCTTACTGCGGCCGGCGCCCTGGCCGTCGCCGTCATGCTGTCCGCGTGTAGCCCGGACCAGCCCACCGTGCAAACACCACGCCCGGTGCGCACGGTTGAAATCAACTATGACAACGCCCGCCAAACCAGTCGCTACGTGGGCACCGTACAGTCACGGCATGAAGTCGAACAGGCCTTCCGCGTCGGCGGCAAGGTCGCTCAGCGCAAGGTCGATGTAGGCCAGTTTGTGCATGAAGGCGACATATTGGCGGTGCTGGATGACAGCGATTACCGCCTCGCGGAGGAAGCGTCGCAGCAACAGTGGGCGGTTGCCGTCGAGCAGACGCACCAGGCCGACTCGGAGCGCAAGCGCCTGAGCGCGTTGAAGGTTGACGGCTCGGTCAGTGCCGCCGACGACGAGCGTGCCCAGACCAATGCCCAGACCACGCACGCGAACGCCGAAGCCGAGGCGCGGAAGCTTGAGCTCGCGCGCAACCGACTCAAGTACACCGTGTTGCGCGCCTCTCGAAGCGGCGTCGTCACGTCCGTGCGCTTTGAGGCGGGGCAAATCGTCGCGGAGGGCCAACCGGTTGTCTCGGTGGCGAATCCGGATGAATCCGAGATCGTCGTCGATGTGCCCGAGGATCAGCTGTCGGTCTTCAAGGAGGCGCGCTTCAAGGCCTCGCTGGCCAGCGCGCCAAACGAGACCTTCGATGTCACGCTGCGCGAGTTGTCGCCACAGGCTGCAGCGCAGACGCGCACCTATCGCGCGCGGCTCAAGCCGGTGAATGCGCTGCCGCTGGGCGCCACCGCCACAGTAATGGCCGAGCGCAAAATGACCAATGTCTCGGTGGCGGCAGTACCCGCCACGGCACTGACGCAAAACGGCGGCCAGCCGGCGCTGTGGGTGGTCACGCCCGCAGGCAAGGATCCGCTCGGCACCGTCGAACTGGAGCGAGTGGCCGTTTGGGGCTATCGCAACGACGAAGTGCTCGTCTCCGGGCCGCAGGCCGGCGTATTGGTCGTCACTGCCGGGGTCCAGAAGATGACCTCCGGACTGAAGGTGGCGCTTCCCGGCGCGGCGATCGTTGACGCGAATACCACGCAGCAGGCCACCCGATGAACAACTTCAACCTCACCGACTGGGCGCTGCGTCACCGCGCCATCGTCCTGTTCATGCTGATCATCGTAGCCGTGGCCGGTGTCTTCAGTTTTACCCGGCTGGGTCAGCTCGAGGATCCGAGCTTTTCCGTGCCCTCCATGACCGCGATCGTCATCTGGCCGGGCGCTACCGCCCAGCAGATGCAAGACCAGGTCCTCAACCGCATGGAGAAGAAATTCGAGCAGATCGACAACTTCGAGAAGGTGGTCACCTACGCGCGGCAAGGCTACGCGGGCATGACGCTGACCGTGCGCGGCGGCACCTCCAAGGCCGACCAGCGCGAGGCCTGGTATCAGGCGCGCAAGAAACTCAACGACCTGAGCCGTGAGCTGCCTGACGGCGTGATCGGCCCGATCGTAAACGACGAGTATGGCGACGTGTATGGCCTGATGTACGCGGTCAAGGGCGACGGCGTCGGCCACGCCGACCTGTCGGACGCGGCCGAGGACATCAAGCGCAGCCTGCTGAAAGTGCCGATGGTCAAGAAGATCGATGTCATCGGCAAGCAGGCCAAGCGTGTCTACGTCGAGTTCTCGCACGAGCGCCTGGCAGCGCTGGGCATTACACCGCTGGCCATTGCCGAAAGCCTGAAGAGCCAGAACGCCCTGCTGCCCGCCGGCCAGATCGACACCAACGGCGACCGCGTCATGGTCCGCGTGAGCGGCCAGTTCGCCAGCGAAGAGGCTATCCGCAACGTACCCATCACCGCGGGCGGGYGGTTGATCAAGCTCGGCGATATCACGACTGTCTCGCGTGGCTTTGAGGACCCGCCGACCTACACGGTTCGCCACAATGGCCAGCCGGTGCTGATGCTTGGCATCACGATGACCAGCGACGGCAATATCGTGGACCTCGGCAAAGCAATGGAGACGGCGGTCGCCAAGATCCAGTCCGAGCTGCCGCACGGCGTGGAACTGGAGCGCGTGGCCGACCAGCCCTCCACAGTCAAGGACGCGATCTGGGACTTCGAGCGGTCGCTGATGGAAGCGCTGATCATCGTGATCGCGGTGAGCCTGGCCAGTCTCGGCTGGCGCACAGGCCTGGTGGTCGCGACTTCGGTGCCGCTGGTGTTGGGTGGCGTGGCGCTGGTGATGCTGGCGATGGGCTGGAACCTCGAACGCATCTCCCTCGGCTCGCTGATCATTGCGCTCGGCCTGTTGGTCGATGACGCGATCATCGCTATCGAAATGATGGTGGTGAAGATGGAAGCCGGCATGGACCGCGTGAAAGCCGCCGCCTTCTCCTACCAGTCCACCGCCATGCCGCGCCTGACCGGTGCACTGATCACTGTTGTGGGCTTCTTGCCCATCGGCCTCTCGAAGTCCACCACCGGCGAGTACGCGGGTGGGATTTTCTGGATCGTCGGCGCCGCGGTGCTGTTCTCGTGGATCTGCTCGGGCATCTTCACACCCTACCTGGCGGTCAAGATGCTGCCCAAGGATTTTGGCAAGCACCAGCATGCCAATGACCCCTACGGCACGAAGTTCTACCGCACGCTGCGCGTCCTGATCGACACCGCCATCGAGCGCCGCTGGGTGGTCATCGGTGCAACGTTTGGCGCCCTGGCGCTGGCGCTGGCCGGCATCAAGTTTGTGCCGCAGCAGTTCTTCCCCAACAGTTCGCGCCCTGAGTTGGTCGTTGACCTGCGCATGAAAGAAGGTTCGTCCTTCGCGGCGACCACCGAGCAGGTCAAGCGAATGGAGGCGCAGCTGTCGAAGGATCAGGAGGTCAAGTACTTCACCGCCTACACCGGCGCCGGCGCACCGCGCTTCTATCTCTCGCTCAACCCCGAACTGCCGAATCCGGGCTTTGCCCAGTTCGTCGTGATGACCAGGGATCTGGATGCACGCGAGCGAGTACGTACCCGGCTGATGGCCGCCGCCGACCAGCAGTTCCCACAGGCGTGGGTGCGCGTAACCCGGCTTGAACTGGGGCCGCCCGTCGGTTACCCGGTGCAGTTCCGCGTCGTCGGCCCCGATACCCAGGTGGTGCGCCGGATCGCCCGCGATGTAGAGAAAGTGGTCGCGGCCAGTCCGAAGGTGCGCGACCTCCAGCTCGACTGGAACGACCCGGTTCGCACGCTGAACGTGCAGCTTGATCAGGACAAGGCCAGCGCGCTGGGCCTCACGCCGGCCGACGTGTCGCTGGCGACCCAGACCGTGATGAACGGCGCAACCTTGTCGCAGCTGCGTGAGCACGAGGACCTGATCGACATCGTGGCCCGTGCCGTACCTGAGGAACGCTTGAACCTCGACACATTGAAAGACATCAACCTGTACACGCGCCAGGGCACGGTGGTGCCGTTGTCACAAGTTGCACAAGTGCGTTCTGAGTTGGAAGAGCCTGTCCTCTGGCGCCGCAACCGCGACATGGCGATCACGGTGCGTGCCGATGTGAAGGATGGCGAGCAAGGTGTATCGGTGACGCAGGAGATCCGGCCATTGCTCAAGGACATCGAAGCCAAACTGCCGACGGGCTACCGCATCGATGTGGGCGGTGCGGTAGAGGAAAGTGACAAGGCCAACAAGGCGCTGCTCGCCGTGGCCCCGCTGATGCTGATCACCATCCTGTTGCTGCTGATGCTGCAACTGCAGAACTTTTCCCGCATGTGGATGGTGACGCTGACTGCACCGCTGGGCCTGATCGGTGTGGTGCCGGCGCTGTTGGTGTTCCAGTCGCCGCTGGGCTTTGTCGCAATCCTGGGCATCATCGCCCTGGGTGGCATGATCATGCGCAACTCGGTGATCCTGATCGACCAGGTGCAAACCGAGATCGCTGAAGGGCGCGACCCGTGGAATGCCGTGCTGGACGCCGCCATTCACCGGGCCCGTCCGGTGATGCTGACGGCACTCGCCACCGTACTCGCCATGATCCCGCTGACGCGCAGTGTGTTCTGGGGGCCGATGGCCATTGCGATCATGGGCGGCCTTACCGTGGCGACGCTACTGACGATCTTCTTCGTCCCGGCGCTGTACGCCGCATGGTTCAAGGTGGGTCGCCAGACGGTCGTTGGCACTCAACCGATGAAGGTGGACGCCGCGCTCGTTTCTGAAAACAACTGAAGTTTCTGCTTCATCTGCAACACGCCTCCTGCCTACACAGGATTGGGCGTGTTGCAGATTGGACTGATGAATACTCCTCATAAGTCTTTGCCGATTTACCCATCTAGTCCCCCTCCGTTAGCTCGCTTAATGTTTCTACAGCGGCATTCAGGCTCGTGTAATTGATCGGATGCGCCTCTAGATTTCTGTATGGGAGTAGACCAATGAACACACGCAAACTGGGCAACACGCTGGAAGTGTCCGCACTGGGCCTTGGATGCATGAGCATGACCTCGGCGTACGGGCCGGCCGCCGACAAGCAAGGCATGATAAAACTGATCCGCACGGCGCATGATCGCGGCATCACCTTCTTCGACACCGCAGAGGCGTACGGCCCTTTCAGCAATGAAGCGCTACTGGGTGAAGCCCTGCAGCCGATTCGCGATCAGGTGGTCGTGGCCACCAAGTTCGGTTTTGACATCAATCTGATTACCGGCGAACGGGGCAGCGGCACCAACAGCCGGCCGGAGCATATCCGGGCGGTGGCAGAGGCCTCATTGAAGCGTCTGCGCACTGATCGCATCGACTTGTTCTACCAGCATCGTGTGGATCCCGAGGTGCCGATCGAAGATGTCGCCGGCACCCTCAAGGACCTGATCGCCGAAGGCAAGGTCAAGCACTTCGGCTTGTCGGAAGCCGGTATCGAGACGATTCGGCGTGCCCATGCGGTTCAGCCGGTGACTGCCGTTCAGAGCGAATACTCGCTGTTCTGGCGAGGCCCGGAAGACGGACTCCTGGCTGTGCTGGAGGAACTGGGCATCGGCTTCGTGCCGTTCAGCCCGCTCGGCGCCGGTTTCCTCACCGGCAAGATCGACGAAAACACGCAGTTCGACGCTTCCGACTTCCGCAACATCGTCCCCCGCTTTTCCCCTGAGGCACGCAAGGCCAACCTGGCGCTGGTCGAAGTGGTAAAGGCCGTCGCACAGCGCAAAGAGGCTACGCCCGCGCAGGTGGCCTTGGCCTGGTTGCTGGCCCAGAAACCCTGGATTGTCCCGATACCGGGCACGACGAAGCAGCACCGCCTGGAGGAGAACCTCGGGTCCGTAGAACTGGAGCTGACCGGCGAGGATCTGCGCTTTATCGATGAGCAGATTTCCCGAATCCAGGTGCAAGGTGATCGCCTGCCCGAGCCTGCGCTGAAGATGACCGGGCTCTGAATCCCCCTCCTGAAAGCTGCTCCTCACGCGGAGCAGCCTTGTTGTCGACTCACCACCTTGCAGGAGCACCTTCGATGAACCCCCTGATCGCCCCACTGATTGCCTTGTCGCTCTTGGCGGGGGAAGCCTGCGCCCAGACTCCCAGGGAGATCCGGATCAGCAGTGCAGGCTCTCAACCCTCAGTGCTGGGCGCTGTAGAAAATTTCACCGGTACGGTGCGTGTCGATGGCCTGTTCAAGGGTGACTCCCCTGCTCGCATCGGCGGTGGCACGGTGACCTTCGAACCCGGCGCGCGTACGGCCTGGCATACCCATCCGCTCGGGCAGACGCTCATTGTCACCGCCGGCGTCGGCTACGTGCAGCAAGAAGGTGGCCCACGTCAGGAAATCCGCCCGGGTGACATCGTCTGGATCCCGCCGCACGTACGCCATTGGCATGGGGCTACGGCTACCACCGGCATGACCCACATCGCAATCGCCGAAGCCGAGGACGGGAAAACCGTCACGTGGGAGGAGAAGGTCTCGGATGCAGAGTACGCCGGGACATCGCCCGCACGGGGCATCTAGATGACATAACGGGAACACGACCTGCCCGCAGGTAGTGCTGAACAATGGATGGAGCCCTTTTACCGATGACTGCTAAAACACCCGTTGCGCGTTGCGAGACCAAGCCCCTGGCCGCTTTATTAGCCCTGTGCCTGGGGCTTGGGTGTGTGCCGGGTTTTGCCGCTCAGAACGCCGAGACATCGCAAACCATGACCAGCACACAACCCGCTTCAGACACGCTGTCGGCCAAGCAACAGGCCATTCCACTGATCGCAGCATTCATGGCTACGAGTGACATGCCCAAGCTCGACGTTGCCTTGAACCAAGGTCTGGACGCTGGCCTGACGGTCAGCGAGGCCAAGGAAATCCTGGTGCAGCTTTACGCCTATGTCGGCTTCCCGCGCAGCCTCAATGCGTTGGGTGAACTGATGACGCTGGTGGAAACACGCAAACAACGTGGCGTTGAGGATTCGCCTGGCCGAGAACCCTCTCGTCCGGTCCCCACAGGTGAAGCCTTGCTGGCAGCAGGTGTGGCCAATCAGACCCGTATCGCGGGCGGCCCGGTCAAGGGCCCGGTGTTCGATTTCGCGCCCGTCATCAACCAGTTTTTGCAGGCTCATCTGTTCGGTGACATTTTCGGGCGCGATAACCTCGACTGGCAAAGTCGAGAACTGGCGACCGTCGGCGCTCTGGCCGCCACACCAGGTGCAGAGGCGCAATTGCGTTCGCACATGCTCGCGAGCATGCGGGTGGGGCTAAGCGCTGGGCAATTACGTCACGCCATCGAGGTGCTCGAGCGCGGGGATCAACAAGCCGCCAAGCGTGCAAGCACAGCCCTGACACAGGCACTTGCTGCTACGGGAGGTTGAACATGACGCCTGCAAAAAACCTGCTGGGCATTGCCCTGTTGAGCGTGCTTGCCGCCTGTGCGACCCATCCTGCTGACTCAAGCAGTGCCGTCGCCCCCTTGATGATTCAGCAGCAAGGCAGCTTCGCCGCTGGCGGAACGATGACCACAGCACCAGGCACGTTCAACCCACGTAAGCCCATGAATCCTGAAGGCCAGACCTACCACGGCGACCATGCCTACACCTTCTACCAAATCCCGGTCGATGCCCGAAAGCTGCCCATCGTCATGTGGCACGGCGCCGGCCAGTTCTCCAAGACCTGGGAAACCACCGCGGATGGCCGGGAAGGTTTCCAGAACATCTTCCTGCGCCGCCATTTCGGTGTGTATCTGATTGACCAGCCGCGTCGTGGTAATGCCGGGCGCAGCATGGTCGAGGCGACGCTCAAGCCAACGCCGGACGAGCAGCTGTGGTTCAACCAGTTTCGTATCGGCCTCTGGCCTAACTATTTCGACGGCGTGCAGGTTGCCCGCGATGCACAAACACGCGACCAGTTCTTCCGGGCGATGACGCCGAACACCGGGCCGTTCGACATGGGTGTGGTTTCCGATGGCGTGTCGGCGGTCTTCGACAGGATCGGCCCCGGCATCCTGTTCACTCACTCTCAGGGTGGCGGGCCTGGTTGGTTGACGGCGATCAAGAACAATAAGGTCAAAGCCATTGTGGCCTTCGAGCCGGGCAGCAGCTTCGTCTTCCCGGAGGGTGAAGTGCCAGCACCGATTCCCAGCGCATTCGACACGGTGCAGGGTGCGGCGGTGCCGATGGCGCAGTTTATGGCGCTCACGCGAATTCCGATCCTTGTCCTTTACGGCGACAACATCCCGGAACAGGCCGTCGACCTGCCTGCCCAGGACAGTTGGCGCGCCCGACTCACGATGGCCCGGTTATGGCGCGATGCTGTCAACCAGCATGGCGGTGACGTGAGGCTGATCCATTTGCCGGAGATTGGCATCAAGGGCAATACCCACTTCCCCATGTCGGACTTGAACAACGTACAGATCGCCGACCTGGTATCGAAATTCCTCGCAGAAAAGAAACTGGACTGACGAGAACCGCACCTCTGCATTGCCTAAATATTCAGGAGTCTTCACATGAGAAACACCATTTTGAAAGCCACGCTCATGGCCGCCATGGTCGGTGTCTCTGCCGGCGAGGCTGGGGCTGCCGACTATAAAAAGAACCCGTTCACATTGGCTTACGACGGCGCAATTACCAAGAATGAGCCCGGCAAGGTCAATATCCATCCGGTCACCTACAAGCTCAACGGCCTGGCTATCGCTGCGAACGTTTATACCCCTGCCCATTACAACCCGAACAAAACCTACCCGACTGTGGTCGTCGCGCACCCGAACGGCGGTGTGAAAGAGCAAGTGGCCGGCCTCTATGCCCAGCGCCTGGCTGAACAAGGCTATATCACCATTGCTGCGGATGCCGCCTACCAGGGCGCAAGCGCGGGACAACCGCGTAATGTCGACAAGCCTGCGTATCGCATCGAGGATATCCACGGCATGGCAGATTTCATTACTCAATATGCCGGGGTCGACGGAAAACGCCTGGGCTTGCTCGGCATCTGCGGTGGCGGCGGGTATTCCTTGGCTGCTGCGCAAACCGACAAGCGATTCAAGTCGGTCGCGACAGTGAGCATGTTCAACTCCGGACGGGTTCGCCGTAATGGCTACGCCGACTCGCTGCTGGACACCGTCCAGCAGCGCCTGCAGCAGGCATCGGCCGCCCGCGCCCAGGAAGCGGCTGGCGGGGAAGTACTCTATTCGGGGGATGCCAATCTGACGGATGAGCAAATCGCCAAACTGCCATTCGACCTGTACCGCCAGGGTTACGAGTACTACTGGAAGACGCACGCGCATCCCAATTCGACCTTCAAGTACACCACGAGCAGTTTGCTCGACCTTATGCGCTTCGACGCCACCCACCAGATTGACCTGATCGAACAGCCGTTGCTGATGATCGCCGGCAGCAAGGCCGACAGCCTGTACATGACCGAAGATGCGTTCGCCAAGGCCACTGGCACCAAAGACAAGGAACTGTTCAAGATCGATGGGGCAACGCATATCGAGACCTATTGGGTGCCCCGGTATGTCGACGCCGCCGTGGGCAAGCTGACCGCGTTTTACGCTAGAACCTTGTGATTCGGGGGCGTGTGCCCTATTCCGTTCTGTCACCACCCGCCGGGAGTCTGTGGCCCGGCCGGCCTGTTCTGCACAGCTGATACAAATAATCCACGCATCCAGGCGGGACATGATTACATGGGATAATTCAGTGCCCTTCATGAGAGGTTCTCATCAATGTCCCGAGCCAATCTCAATGACCTCCAGGCCTTCGTGGTCATAACCCGCGAGGGCAGCTTCACCCGCGCCGCCGCCCAACTGGGTGTCTCGCAGTCCGCCCTGAGCCACACAATGCGCGCCCTTGAGGCTCGACTCGGCGTTCGACTGTTGACCCGAACCACCCGCAGCGTGTCCCCCACCGAGGCAGGTCAGCGGCTGTATCTCTCGATGGCGCCACGGTTCGAAGAGATCGAACTTGAACTGGCTGCTGTCAGCGAGTTTCGGGACACCCCGGCAGGCAACGTGCGGATTTCAGCCTCGGAACATGCAGCGAACAACATTCTTTGGCCCAAGCTGTTGAAGGTGCTTCCGGACTACCCGGACATCAAGGTTGAAATCACGGTCGACTACGCCCTCTCCGACATTGTCGCGCAGCGCTACGACGCAGGCGTACGGCTTGGCGATCAAGTCGCCAAGGACATGATTGCCGTTCCGGTCGGCCCTCAAGTACGCAGGGCGGTAGTGGGCTCCCCTGAGTACTTCAAGCGGCGGCTCCCACCGAAAGTGCCCGGCGACCTTGCGGAACATAGTTGCATCAACCTGCGCCTGCCTACCCACGGGAACCTCCTGCAATGGGACTTTGAAAAGGCCGGCCATGAGCTCAAAGCGCGTGTCGAAGGTCAGTGGACGTTCAACAGCAGCCTGCCCATCCTCCGTGCCGCAGTCGCGGGCTGCGGGTTAGGTTTCCTGCCAGAAGACATGGTATCGAAGGAGGTTGCCGACGGGAGCCTGGTGCGGGTACTGGAGGATTGGTGCCAACCCTTTCCTGGCTACCATCTCTACTACCCTAACCGCCGTGAGCATTCGTCAGCGTTTGGCATTGTGGTTGACGCACTGCGCTATACGCGCTGAGTGGTCGATCATTGAGGTGCCTTGGCGTGCAACGCTAATCGTTTCGTAGAACCCCGGACCGGGTTCAAGCCAGCAGCTCGGTAATCCACCGGGCCTGCCGGGCGATGTCTTGCACCTTCTCCTCGGGCACGGCCTGCCGCGCTCGGGCGAAGTTGCTCAGGGTCTTCTGCTTCTCGCGCAGTATGCGCTGCCACTTGGCCAGGAACACCGGACTGCGTGCCTGCATCTGCAGCGGGCCGAAGTACAGCTCCTCGGCGGTATACATCACCGGCCCGGCGCGCTCGGCGACGATGATTTCGTAGTCAAAGCGGTTTTCCCGCAGCACTTCCTCGCAGAGAATGCGGTAACCATTTTCCATCAGCCATTGGCGCAATGGCTGCTCGCCGCCGTTGGGCTGCAGGATCAGACGCTCCTGGCCGCTCAGGCGCGCTTTGCCACTGTCGAGGATGTCGCGGATCGTCTCGCCGCCCATCCCGCAGATGCTGATCGCCGTGATCCCGTCTCCCGGCTCGATCGCCGCCAGGCCGTTGGCCAGGCGCACGGTGATCCGCTGGTCCAGGCCGTTCTCGCGCACGGTCCGTTCGGCCGAGCAGAACGGCGTCAATGCCACCTCGCCGGCCACCGCCGCCGCGATAGCGCCACGGCGCATCAACGCCACCGGCAGGTAGCCGTGATCCGAGCCGATATCGGCCAGCCGCGCACCTGCTGGCACATGCCCTGCCACGCGTTCCAGACGCATGGACAATGTCTGTTCGTTCAACTGTTGCCCCTTTTCACCACGAACGTCCGGCACCTTTGGCTGGATCGGGGCGCGATTCTGTCGGGCATCGCCGTGCATATCAACTTTATGCGACCAGGACCATGGTTCACCCCCGAACCTGGCCCTTGCGCATCGGCCCAAAGCGAACCCTGGTTATGGGACGCTTTGGGCCGACCTTTGCGGAGCCTGAGAGACCGTGACTGATTCAACCTTGGCCGCCCTGAATGTGGAGGACAAGGCCTTACCTTCAGGCCTAGGCTGGATTGAAGCAGTAAGCGGCCAACTTGTTGCCGTCCAGGTCACGTGCGTAGGCAGCATAGGCGTTCGGTGCCCAGCTCCGGGGGCCCGGAGCGCCTTCGTCTGTACCACCGGCAGCTATGGCGGCGGCATGGAAAGCATCAATTGCAGCGCGGTTCTGCGCCTCGAAGCTGACAGTGACGCCGTTACCGACGCTGGCGGGTGCACCATTGGCCGGTTTAAGGACGAAGAACGACGGTGCACTCTCGCCCCAGATCGAGCCATTGTCGGCCAGATCGGCGATACGCTTGTGGCCCAGCTTACCCAATACACTGTCGTAGAAAGCACGGGCTTTGCTCAGGTCGTTGGTGCCGACTGTAACGTGGGTGAAGATACTCATTTATTATCTCTCCAAGGTAAAACGAGGTGGGTTTGAGTTGGTGTTGCAGCGCCGTCAGGGAGGATTGACCCCGACCGCTATCGCTGTGCTTTTTGACTCAACGATCGAAGTGAATAACGGTGCGGATGCTCTTGCCTTCGTGCATCAACTCGAAGGCCTTATTGATCTCTTCCAACGGCAAATTGTGGGTGATGAAAGTATCCAGCGGGATCTCTCCCTTCTGCGCCTTTTCCACATAGCTCGGCAGCTCGGTGCGACCTTTTACGCCACCGAATGCCGAGCCACGCCATACGCGACCGGTCACCAGCTGGAATGGGCGCGTACTGATTTCCTGACCGGCACCGGCGACGCCGATGATTACCGACTCACCCCAGCCCTTGTGGCAACTTTCCAGGGCGGCGCGCATCAACTGTACGTTGCCGACGCACTCGAAGGAGTAGTCGACGCCGCCATCGGTTAGCTCGACGATGACTTCCTGAACCGGCTTGTCGTAATCCTTCGGATTGACGAAGTCGGTAGCGCCCAGTTGCCTGGCGATCTCGAATTTTTCCGGATTGATATCGACCGCGATGATCCGTCCGGCCTTGGCCATGCTCGCGCCGATGATCGCCGCCAGACCGATGCCGCCCAAACCGAAGATCGCCACCGTGGCGCCCTCCTCGACTTTGGCGGTATTGAGTACCGCACCGATGCCGGTGGTGACTCCGCAGCCGAGCAGGCAGACCTTGTCCAGCGGGGCATCCTTGGGAATTTTGGCCAGGGAAATTTCTGGCAGCACGGTGTATTCGGAAAAAGTCGAGCAGCCCATGTAGTGATAAATTGGCTGCCCCTGATAGGAGAAGCGGCTAGTCCCATCCGGCATCACGCCGCGCCCCTGTGTACTGCGAACCGCCTGACAGAGATTGGTCTTTCCGGACTTGCAAAACTTGCACTCACCGCATTCGGCCGTGTACAGCGGAATGACATGATCACCGACCTCCAGCGAAGTGACGCCAAAGCCCACAGCGACGACTATGCCGCCCCCCTCGTGACCGAGAATGCTCGGAAATATGCCTTCCGGGTCGGTCCCTGACAGGGTATAGGCATCGGTATGACAAACCCCAGTGGCGACGATACGCACCAGCACCTCACCGGCCTGTGGCGGTGCAACATCCACCTCGACAATTTGTAAAGGTTGGTTGGCGGCGAAGGCTACAGCGGCGCGCGATTTGATCATGGTCCATTTTCCTGATTTTCTGCGGATTGATTTAAGCGGTGTGCATTTCGCTGGAGCGAATCATTCGCGTGCTCCACCAAGCCGGTGCTGCCACGCGCGGTTACCGGGTCACGCTGCTCGCCAACCAGTCCGCTGAACGTTCAGGCACCGGCAAAGCAAGCGCGGTCATCTGTAGCTCTCCAGTCGCTGTTGCTGAAAACAGATTGCGCCCAGCAGAATTCCAAGTCACGCTCATTATTCTTGACTTTTTTGTGAATTTTTTTCAGGTCGCTTCCATGAAACTCAGTCTGGATCATCTGGTAATGCTGCAGTGCCTGTCGGAAGTCGACTCGATAACAGCGGTTGCCGAACGTTTATGGCTGACGCCATCGGCGGTCAGTCATCGTCTCCGCGAGGCGGAGCGGCGCTTGGGTGTGAAGTTGACTGAGCGCGCGGGAGGCAAGTTGCGACTGAGCCCCGCCGGCGTGCGACTGGAACGGGCGGCAAGAGATATCGCGACGATTCTGAACGAGGCAGAAGCAGACGCTGGCTCCATGGCTGGCGGCGTCTGCGCCTTCGTGCGTCTGGGCGTCACTTCCTATGGCCCGTTCCGCTGGATTCCAAAATTTATCAAGCATTACGCCGCGCTACGTCCCGATATCGAAATCACGCTGGTCTCAGTGCACCGCGACGAGATTTACTCCAGCTTGGTCCAAGGCAAACTGGATGTCTCGATCATTGACGATGGGATGGTGCCAAGTGGCGTCGCTAAACGCCCACTGTTTCGGGATGAGTTGATCGCCATCATGGCAACAGATCATCCCCTGGCTGGAAGGCGCAATGTTCACGCTGAAGATTTCAAGACCTATAACCTGGTTACCTATTCGACCGAGCGATCCAAAGGCTGGGAATACGACCGTTTCTTTGCGCCAGGCGGTGTTCTGCCGCGTCGCATGATCACGGTGGAGGTGATCGAAGCCATTGTCGAACTGGTGCGCTCCGGCTACGGCCTCAGCATCTTGCAGCGCGACCTGGTGACACCAAGCCTGGAACGAGGTGAGCTTGCCTGGGCAGCCCTTGATGACGGGCTCGATATTGCCTGGAATGCGATTGTCAGGCCTGCGGAGCCGGAGGGCAGCGAGGTGCAGAAGATGGTGACAGAACTGACTGACTGGATGACGACGCAAAGTCATTCTGAAAGCTTTCGGGATTTTTCCTGACCCAGCCTGAAAATTGCTCCCGCCCAACCAACAGTTCTGGCCGGACTCAACCTGACCATACGTGGCGTCACCTCGCGCAACCGTCAAAAACCATGTGGCCTCAGCGGTTATTTCCTCAACAGCGCCAGCATCCGTTTGATATCGGCACGACCGGTCTTGGCGCTGGGCACAAAGGCACAATAGGGGTGACCGAGTCGCAGTGAGACCGATGACAAGGTAATCAGTCGCCCCGACTCCAGGTCACTGCGCGCCATGAGCTTTTGCCCCAGCGCGATGCCCTGACCCAAGCGCGCCAGTGAAATCGACAGACTGGATAATCCGCTACGTCGACCTAATTTCGGGTCTGGATAATGGCTGATGGATGCCTGGGAAAACCAATCGTGCCAGGTCGGATGGGACGCATAGTTGATACCCCAGTGAGTATGGATGAACAGGTTCTGCTGCACCTGCGCGAGGTCGAATTCCTGGTTGCCATGGACGTCCCAGAACTCAGGTGTGCACATGGGTATCACTTCGTCATGTACCAGAGGTATCACCTCAAGCCCCGGATAGTGGTAATCCCCATAACTGACCCTAAGATCAATGTCATGGCGCACAAGATCCACCGGGTCATCTTCCACGCGGATATCGATCGACAGTTGCGGGTGAAATTCCAGCAACTCCGACAACTTCGGTGCAAGCCAGGATTCGGCCAAGGAAAACGGCACGCTGACCACCAACCGCCGCGAATGCAAGTCCCCCTCGAGAATCCGTGTTGTCATGGCGGCAATATCGTTAAGCGCACGTGAAGTCTGCGGGTAGATGGCATGCCCGGCATCCGTCAGGGTGATGCGATTGCCTGCTCGCACGAAGAGTTTGCGCCCGAGGAACTCTTCAAGATGCCGCACTTGCTGGCTAACGGCCGCAGAGGAGACGCCCAGCTCCGAGGCAGCCAATACGAAGCTGCCCATCCGGGCAGCAACTTCAAAAACCTTGACAGCATTGAGCGGTGGAAGCCGATTCATATCGTACTCATTCGAAAGTTTTTCTAGGGGGACGCTAACAATTTGTGCCGTTGTTGGAAAGTTTTCCTCAAGGTAATTTCAAGTCTCACTCACTGGGAGGTACCCATGAAAGACATTCTGGATCTCGAGCGCTATCCACTGGACCAAGAAGGCAGCCCGCAATGGCAGGCTGCGGTCGACCTTGCTGCTATCGAGTTGCAAACCACTGGCATGTTCAATCTGAAACAGCTTATGAAACCGCTGGCCATGACAAAGGCTGTAGCGGAAATCAAACCCATCATGGACAGCCAGTCGCATACTCATAAACGCCGACACAATATTTACTTCAAACCCGACGTCCAGGGAATCGATCCCAAGCACCCGGCGCTGCGCGAGGTCGAATCAACCAACCACACTCTGTGCGCTGATCAAATAGCAAAGAGCACCGTGCTGGCCATCTATGAATACCCTCCTTTGCTTCGCTTTATCGCAGCAGTCATGGGCAAGCCGGCCCTTCATGTAATGAAGGACCCTCTGGCGCGCGCCAATGTCATGAGCTATCGCGAAGGTGAAGCGTTGAACTGGCATTTCGATCGTAGTGAGTTCACCACCACCTTGCTGTTGCAAGAGCCACTTGAAGGTGGCCAGTTCCAATACCGCAGCAATCTGCGCACGGCTGACAACCCCAACTACGAAGGCATTGCGGCCGTGCTTGACGGGCGCGATCCCGACGTCAAAACCCTCACACTTGAGGCTGGCACCTTAAACGTATTTCGTGGAGTGAATTCCTTGCATCGCGTGACGCCAGTGCAGGGGTCGAAGGAGCGCATGATTGCCATATTCTCTTATTACGAAAACACAGGCGTAATGTTCAGTGATGAGGAAAGCATCGGATTTTACGGGCGCGCGTCCTGATTGACTTTACCGAGTCAGCAAAACGGCTTCGCGGCCTACGCCGCAAGCCATTACCCATGCCATCAATCGCTCACTGCAATGCGGAGCAGTTATGAAAACAACAAAAATAAAGCATTCAGCAAAACTGGCGAAGTACGCCCTGATCGGCGCAGCCTGGCTCTGCGCATCAGCATCCCAGGCTAAAGAGTGGACGGCTGTGACTATCGCCACCGAAGCCGCTTACCAGCCTTGGAACATGACGCTTCCAGGTGGTGCCATCGGTGGCTTCGAACCTGAGTTGATGGCAGATCTATGTGCACGCATCAAGCTTCAATGCACCCTGCTCGCCCAGGATTGGGACGGGATGATCCCTAGTCTGCAAGCCGGCAAATTCGACCTCATTATGGATGCCGTCGTAATCACCCCCGAGCGAGAGAAAATCATTGCCTTCTCTCGGCCCTACGCCGCAACCCAAGGTGTACTGGCTGCGAGCGATCCGAAACTGATTGCCCAAGCGGGTATTGCCACGGAGGTGGTCAAGCTGACCGGGGATGCCAAGGTGGACAAACCTTACATCGACAAGATGCGGACCTTACTCAAGGGTAAAACCATCGGCATTGCCTCCGGCACGGCGTATACCGAATTCGTCGAAACCAACTTCAAGGACATCGCGACCATTCGTGAGTACAAAAAATCCGATGAGCATGTTCTGGATCTGCAGGCTGGGCGTATCGATTTTTCCTTCGATGACGTGACCTTCTTCAGCTCGATACTCGACCAACCCGAGAACAAATCGCTATCCATGGTCGGCCCCAAGATCGGCGGTACCATCTGGGGTCCGGGCGAGGCCCTTGGCTTTCGTAAGGACACGCCTGAGTTGAAAGCAAAATTCGACGAGGCGCTGAGTGCGGCGTTGGCGGACGGCACGGTGAAGAAACTCACTGAAAAATGGTTCAGGGCTGACATCACGCCATAAAAAGACTGACCACGGGCCGGAAATAGAACGCTGCCCCGCGCTTGCGGCTTTCCAGCAATCCAATGCCGGCCCGGCAACTCCCTCGACGCTTCGTTGCGAGCCCAGTTCATGGGCTATCCGCCAACGAAGGGCGTTTCGATAGAAGGATACATTTATGGATACCTTGCAGATGCTCAGTTTCGGTAACGCCGGCTGGGGCTTGGCATTGTTGAAAGCCGCAGGCATGACGCTGTCACTGACTCTGGTGTCGTTGCTGGTCGGTGCCGTGTTCGGCAGCCTGGTGGCAGCGGCCAAACTGTCACATCGACGTAGCCTGCGTTGGTTAGGTGACTCGTACTCGGTACTGTTCAGAGGCGTTCCCGAGCTATTGGTGATTTACCTGTTCTACTTTGGCGGTGCCACGGTAGTGTCCGCCGTTGGCCACTGGTTCGGCGCCACAGGGTATATCGACATGCCGCCTTTTGCGGTGGGCGCGCTCGCAGTCGGGCTGCTTTCGGGCTCTTATCAAGCCGAAGTCTATCGTGGTGCATTCCTCGCAGTCCCCCGCGGTGAACTGGAAGCTGCACTGGCCATTGGCATGGGCCGCGCAATGCGTTTCAGGCGTGTGTTGATCCCCCAGGTATTGCGCTATGCGCTCCCAGGCTTGGGTAACGTCTGGCAGATGACGCTGAAAGACTCAGCACTGATATCCGTGATCGGTTTGATTGAACTGATGCGCGCCAGCCTGATGGCCGCCGGCTCTACTCGCCAATATTTCACCTTTTACATCATCGGCGGCATCGGCTACCTGCTGCTGACTGGATTGTCAGGGCGAATATTCGGTATCGCCGAGGCTCGCGTGCATCGTACGCAGCGCCGCAGTCCAATCCAACACTGAGACAGGTGAGCCTCAAATGATCGACTTCGCATTTTTGCTCGATACGTTACTCAAGTTGCTGGCGGCGCTGCCCACCACGCTGACTTTATTCTTCAGTTCGCTGTCACTGGGGCTGTTGTTGTCATTCATCATTGTCAGCATGCGCGTTTGCCGTTGGCCACTGCTGAGCTATCCGGCGCGCTGCTACATCATGATTTTCCGCGGCACGCCGCTGATCATTCAGATGTACCTGATCTATTACGGATTGGGTCAATTCCCCGCGGTCCGCGATAGCGTCGCCTGGGTTGTTCTGCGTTCGTCCTACGGCTGCGCGGTCGTCTCGCTGGCGCTGTGCACTGCAGGCTATACCGCCGAGATCATCCGCGGCGGGCTGCTTAGCATCCCCTATGGCCAGATTGAGGCAGGGCAAGCCATTGGTATGTCGCGCTGGGCGTTGTTGCGCCGGATCATCGCCCCGATCACCTTGCGCCAGATACTGCCGGCCTACTCCACAGAAGCAATCCTGATGCTCAAGGCCACGGCACTTGCGAGCTTGATAACCGTCTGGGATGTCACCGGTATCGCTCAACAGATCATCCAGCGGACCTACCGCACCATGGAAGTGTTCGCCTGTGCCGCACTGATCTACCTGGTGCTCAACTACATCATCGTTCGCGCCATCGGTTGGTTTGAGCATCGCTTGACACCGCATTTGCGTGAGCGGCCAGTGCATGTGCCGACGAAAGCCAACCTCGACGCCAGCAGCAATCCGAATTCCCTGCGGAGCTCACTATGAACAGTCAGTCAACGGCCGCTCTGTCGGTCACCAATATCCAGAAATCCTATGGGCAAGCGCATGTACTCAAGGGAATATCCCTGAAAGCGCACAAAGGCGACGTCGTATCGATTCTCGGTGCTAGCGGCTCAGGAAAAAGTACATTTTTACGCTGCATCAACCTGCTCGAAACACCCGATGAGGGCAGCATCTGCCTCAATGGTGAAACCATCGAAATGAAGCGCCTGCGTGACGGACGCCAAGTACCGGGCAATACGCGCCAGGTTGAGCAGATACGCAGTCGCCTCGGCATGGTGTTTCAAAGCTTCAACCTGTGGTCGCACAGGACCGTGATAGAGAACGTTATGGAAGGTCCAATGCGGGTTCTCAAACGCTCGTATACCGAATGTCTTGAAGAGGCCGAACAATTATTGCAGAAGGTCGGGCTGTACGATCGACGCGATTACTACCCTGCCCACCTGTCCGGAGGCCAGCAACAACGGGTTGCGATTGCCCGGGCCCTGGCGATGAATCCGCAGGTCATGCTATTCGATGAACCGACTTCGGCGCTGGATCCGGAGTTGGTCGGTGAGGTCCTCAAAGTCATGCGCGCACTGGCTGAAGAAGGTCGCACCATGTTGGTAGTGACCCACGAGATGGGTTTTGCCCGGCACGTATCCAATCGAGTGGTCTTCATGCAGGGCGGTCGCATCGACGCCCAAGGCACTCCAGCAGAGCTGTTCGAAGGTTTGCCCACCGAGCGTTTTCGTCAATTCGTGGCCAGCCATCAAATGAGGAGCGCAGAATGAGCAGTACCGCCCCCGCATGTGGCATCGACATGAATCCGATGCCTGCAGACGACCTGATACCTCAGCAGGTGACAGCCAACGTCACAACTGAAGACAGCCATAGCGTTACCCTTGGCGACAAGTCGTTGACATGGCGCGAGATCGTCAAGGTCGCACGACATGGCGCCAAGCTGCACCTCTGTGATTCGGCCTGGGCAAGAATTGACGACGCTCGCGCCATCGTCGACCACATTGTGGTAAGGGGTGAGCGGGCTTATGGCATCAATACCGGCTTGGGTGCTCTCAGCAACGTAATGTTGCAAGGGCCGCAACTGGCGCAGCTGTCTCGGAACACTCTACTGAGCCACGCGTGTGGTGTCGGCGCGCCATTAACGGTCGAGCAAACACGGGCCATCATGTGCGCCGCTGTTAACAACTATGCCCACGGTCACTCAGGTATCAGCCGCAGCGTGGTAGAAGCGCTGATTGCACTGTTGAATCTGGACATCACACCAAGCGTGCCGTCACAAGGCTCTGTTGGCTATCTGACGCACATGGCGCACATTGGTGTTGCCTTGCTGGGCTTTGGCGAGGTGATTTGGCAAGACCGGCCAATGCCGGCTGCACAAGCATTGCGCGAAGCGGGTATGACGCCGCTGGAACTGTGCGCCAAAGATGGCCTGAGCCTGGTCAACGGCACGCCCTGTATGACCGGTCTGGCCTGCCTGGGACTGGCCGACGCCTTCAATCTGGCCGAATGGGCAGACATCATCGGCGCAATGAGCTTCGAGGCACTAAAAGGACAGATCGATGCCTTCGATGAAGTCGTCCTGGCGCTCAAACCTCACCCTGGTATCCAGCGCGTGGGGGGTAACCTGCGCGCGTTACTGGCGGGAAGCGAAGTCATCGCCAGTAGCCGCGGAATTCGAACCCAGGATGCCATGAGTATTCGCTCGATTCCCCAGATTCATGGTGCTTGCCGCGATCAAATGATTCACGCCGAACTGCAGATCAATGCTGAACTGGCTTCGGCCACCGACAATCCCCTAGTCGTGGGCACACCTGAGAATTATCGCGTGCTGTCTCAATCCAACCCCCACGGCGAGTACCTGGCAATGGCTGCCGATCTGCTCTGTATTGCAGTCGCTGAACTCGCGGGAGTTGCCGAACGCCGCCTCGATCGCTTGATCAATCCCTTGGTAAGCGGATTGCCAGCATTCCTGGTCAGTCAACCCGGCGTGAACTCGGGAATGATGATCGCGCAATACGTGGCAGCCTCCTTGGTCGGAGAAAATCGCCATCTGGCGCAACCGGCAGTGGTCGATAACTTTGTGACCTCTGCGCTGCAGGAAGACCACCTGAGTCTCGGCACAGGGGCAACCCTTAAACTGCTCAAAGTCATCAACAATACGACCCAGGTGCTGGCTATCGAATACCTTCTTGCAGCCCAGGCATTCGAATTTCTCAAGGAGCAGCGCTTCGGGGTCGGCACCGGCTCTGCCTGGCGCCTCCTACGCGAACAGGTCCCCCCTTATGACGAGGACCGCTGGCTAGCGCCTGATATCGAAAGTGCGGCTCGTCTGCTTCGAAAAAAAACTTGGCCGATAGCCTACGCAGTGGCTGACTGTCCCAATTGTGTGCGGAATCACCGAAACTCCCAGTGATTGATGCGGATCACCTTTGAGGCCGATCTGACATCCGTGAACTTCCCTCGATAAGCACGTTCTCAACAGCGGCTCGTTATATCTGACGAGCCGTTGTTCTTTGCGCGGCTCTTTTGGACAATCACGGACTGAAAAGAGCCAGCCCGGCAAAAACGCCCCCCAATGCACTCGGCCCGCTGAACCGGCCCAAGGGCAGGCGCAACACTGTCTAATCTGAATAGAACACGACCACACTCTTGATACAGGGGAAACGGCATGACCAGAATCACAGCGCGCCAATGCTCGTCATGGGCCCTGCTCTCCCTGCTCGCCATCAACCTGGCGCTGACCGCCGGATGTTCAGGCAAAAATGCCGCGCACCGCTATTCGACCTCAAGCACAGCCTCGAACTGCTACGCAAAAGCGCTACCCACTGCCGGCGAAGGCGGCCTGGCCTGGGGCCCCACTTTGGGCATGGCTCGGCAAAAATCCCTGGATAATTGCAAACGCTATGCCGGCCAATCCGGTGGCACGCCGAGTACCTGCCATGTGGTGACAGCGGAGTGCAAAAAGTAATAGCGCGTTTGCAGTGTTTGCCAATTGAGGGAGTACAAACATGCACGACCCCTTCAATCTTCTTCGTTTCGTCGAGGCCCAGCGCCCGGTTTTTAGCCGAGTCATGGAAGAGTTGCGCGCCGGGCACAAGACCAGCCACTGGATGTGGTTCATCTTCCCGCAACTGCAGGGCCTCGGGCATAGCGAGATGGCCCGGCGCTTTGCCATTTCCGGTGCTGCCGAAGCCCGGGCCTATCTGCTGCATGATGTGTTGGGGCCACGACTGGAGGAAAGCGTCAGTACCCTCCTGCAACACCGCGACAAGAGTGCGCGGGCCATCCTTGGCCACCCCGATGACCTGAAGTTGCGCTCCTGTCTCACGCTGTTCGCCAGCATCAAGCCCGAACAGCCCCTGTTCCAGCGGGCCCTCGATCAGTTTTTCGCCGGTGAGCCAGACGCCAGGACCCTGGCCCTTCTTGGAGAATAAGGTCGACACGAGCTACATCGCGACGGAACGCCGTGATCGGTGCACAAAGCAACCGATGTCTCGCGCCGGCTGATTGTCCCATCGTGCAGACGATGCTTCTCATTTTGTCTGATTGTTCCCGGAGCCCCCCGACCTGAACGATCAGGTCGAGGTGGCCCACTCCAGGATCCAGGGTCCAACACTCGCGTTACCTGAGGTCGAAGCGGTCGAGATTCATCACCTTGGTCCAGGCTGCCACGAAGTCTTTTACGAATTTCTGCTGCGCATCGCTGCTTGCATAGACTTCGGCCAAGGCCCGCAGTTGCGAATTCGAGCCAAAGACGAGATCGACACGAGTGCCTGTCCATTTGAGGTCGCCGGTTTTGCGATCACGTCCTTCAAACTCTTCATTGGCGTCCGAGACCGGCTTCCATTCCACGCCCATGTCGAGCAGGTTGGTGAAGAAGTCGTTGGTCAACGCTTCAGTTCGCTGGGTGAAGACTCCGTGCGGGGTTTGTCCGACGTTGGTGTTCAACACGCGCAGGCCGCCAATCAGCACCGTCATTTCTGGCGCGGTGAGAGTCAGCAGTTGCGCCTTGTCGATCAGTAACTTCTCGGCCGGGACCTGGTATCGGGTCTTGAGGTAATTGCGGAAGCCATCGGCGATAGGTTCGAGAAACCCGAAAGACTCGACATCCGTCTGCTCCTGGCTCGCGTCCATCCGCCCCGGCGTGAAAGGCACCGTAACGGTGTGACCGGCATTTTTCGCCGCCTGTTCGACACCGGCACTGCCGGCCAGCACGATCAGGTCCGCCAGCGAGATCTTCTTGCCGCCAGTCTGCGCGCTGTTGAACTCGCTCTGGATTTTCTCGAGGGTCGCCAGCACGTTCGCCAGTTTCGCAGGCTGGTTAGCCGGCCAGTCTTTCTGCGGGGCCAGACGCAGGCGCCCACCGTTGGCGCCACCGCGCTTGTCGGAGCCTCGGAAAGTGGAAGCCGCCGCCCAGGCAGTTGATACAAGCTGCGAGACTGTCAGGCCACAAGACTGAAGCTTGCTCTTGAGTGAGGCGATGTCGCTGTCGTTGACCAAGGCATGGTCAACCGCCGGGATGGGGTCTTGCCACAGGAGTACTTCGCTCGGCATTTCCGGACCGAGGTAGCGCGAAAGCGGCCCCATGTCGCGATGAATCAGCTTGAACCAGGCGCGAGCGAACGCGTCGGCCAACTGATCGGGATGCGCCAGGAAACGCCGTGAAATGGGTTCATAGATCGGGTCGAATCGCAGGGACAGGTCCGTGGTCAGCATGGTCGGATTACGCCGCTTGGACGGGTCGTGAGCATCGGGAATGATGCCCGCGCCAGCGCCGTTTTTTGCTGTCCACTGGTTCGCACCGGCCGGGCTCTTGGTCAGTTCCCACTCGAAACCGAACAGGTTCTCCAGGTAGTTGTTGCTCCACTTCGTGGGCGTAGTGGTCCAGGTCACTTCCAGGCCGCTGGCGATGGTGTCGCCACCTTTGCCGGTGCCAAAGCTGCTCTTCCAGCCCAGGCCCTGCTGTTCGAGGCCAGCGGCTTCGGGGTCGGCGCCCACATGGGTTGCAGGCCCGGCGCCGTGGGCCTTGCCGAAGGCGTGGCCGCCGGCGATCAATGCCACGGTTTCTTCGTCATTCATCGCCATGCGAGCGAAGGTTTCGCGGATATCCACCGCAGCAGCGACCGGATCCGGGTTGCCCTCAGGGCCTTCCGGGTTGACGTAGATCAGGCCCATTTGCACCGCAGCGAGCGGTTTCTCCAGGTTGCGCTCCTGGACCGTAGGGCTCTCATCTTTGCCATAGCGCACGTCGCCCCCCAGCCAGGTTTTTTCGGAGCCCCAGTAGACGTCCTCATCCGGTCCCCAGACGTCCGGACGGCCTCCGGAAAAACCAAAGGTCTTGAAGCCCATGGACTCCAGCGCGACGTTGCCGGTGAGGACGATCAGGTCGGCCCAGGAGATGTTACGACCATACTTTTGCTTGATCGGCCAAAGCAGTCGGCGCGCCTTGTCGAGGCTGACGTTGTCCGGCCAGCTGTTGAGCGGCGCAAAGCGTTGCTGACCGGAGCCGGCACCACCACGCCCGTCACCGGTGCGGTAGGTGCCTGCAGCGTGCCAGGCCATACGGATAAAGAACGGCCCATAGTGACCGAAATCCGCAGGCCACCAGTCTTGCGAATCGGTCATCAGCGCATGCAGGTCTTTCTTGAGCGCCGCAAAGTCCAGTTTTTTGAACGCTTCGGCGTAGTTGAAGCCCTCGTCCATGGGGTCGGACAGGGACGAGTGCTGGTGCAGGATCTTCAGATTGAGTTGGTTCGGCCACCAGTCGCGGTTCGACGGGCCACCGCCCGCGGCGGCGTGATTGAACGGGCATTTCGATTCAGTTGCCATGTGTGAGCTACCTTTGGTCGTGTTCATCCGGCTATCCGGCCCCGCGTGGGCGCGCAATAGCGACGAGCGAAATCAATGACATAAGCTGCAGGGCCAACAATTCGATCCATTGATCGTCGTGGTCACACGGGCAATCCGGATAGCGGCAATCGAGTTACCTGCACGGTGGCCCACGGCAAGCCTAGTACGCTTCTGACTTATTCGTATCTCTTATCAGGTCTCAACCGGCCAGTTTTCACCAGCGCTCCGTTAAGGTTAGCCCCCTATAAAGCGCTCAGCTAATAGGTGGCGTATTCGGTGCTGATAGGCCTAGTCTTTTACCTGACACCCAAGGACGGAGTAGACCGGTTACGCGACGTACGCCTGTACGGGAGAGGACCAGACCATGAATAAGTGCCGGCGCTGCACGGCCGTCCACGAAGCTGGCCACGTTCTGGCCTTTTGGTGGAATGGTCAGCACATAGAGCGCGTCACTGTGCGTACCAGGACAGAAGCCTGCACCGGCCCAATGATTGATCTGCGCGGCAACCCGCAAAACGTAGAGGGATTGGTTGAGGCCGATTATCTGGTCCCGCACCCATCCTTCGGCGCGCCCGGGATTGCTGAGTACCTGCCCTCTATGGTCGATTCTATTGAGCGCGACCTTCTCGACTGCTTCGCCGGCCCGGTGGCCGAAGCCGTCTACCGGCGCACCAAATCGGACAAATTCACCCGGGCCAGCGGCCGGGGGGACCGGTGCCGGGGTTACGAATTGATCAGTTTGCTGCCCGCACGAAAGCTACTCGACGCCGAACCCCGGGCAATCGCCCGCTCCTGCTGTCTGGTGCGTCGTTACTGGCCCGCTGTCATCGCTGTCGCGGACCTTCTACAAGAGCACGGCACGGTTAACGGAGAAGCTATAACCGCGCTGCTGTGCGAAGTCACGGGGGAGTCACCTACGCGGCTCGCTAATGACCTGGCAACTCTCGATAGGCGATGCAACAGGCGGCGGACTGCAGTCCACTCGAAGCTACTTTTCAGCAAGGCCCAGCAATCGATAGTCTTTTAGCCAGCGGTGATTAAGCCCTATTGATTTGATGGAGGGTGACACACCACTGATGTTTGTCTCAGTAATCGGCCCAGCCCCCGTCACGTGGCAACCCGGTTGATGCAAAGGGAGCGCACAGATGAACCGCCTTACTGCAAAAGATTTTGCCCCTGAACTGCTCGAGCTCTACGACTACTACGCCCATGGCCTGATCAACAGGCGAGAGTTTCTGGATCGTGCGGCGCTGTTCACGTTAGGCGGTTTGACGGCCAGCGCACTCCTCGCCGCCCTGAGCCCGAATTATGCGCTCGCCGAGCAAGTGCCCATTACCGACCCGGACATCATCGCCGAGTACATCACCTATCCCTCCCCCAAGGGACACGGGCAAGTCCGTGCCTATCGGGTGCGTCCGGCGAAAGCCAGCGGCAAGGTGCCGGCGGTGGTGGTCGTGCATGAAAATCGCGGGCTCAATCCCTACATCGAGGATGTCGCCCGGCGGTTGGCCAAGGCAGGATTCATCGCCCTCGCCCCCGACGGCCCGACATCGGTCGGAGGTTATCCCGGTAACGATGAAAAGGGTCAGGCGCTGCAGCAGACTGTCGATCCTGAAAAGCTCATGAACGATTTTTTCGCCGCCATCGAATGGCTGATGAAGGATGACTCGACCACTGGAAAAGTCGGCATCGTCGGCTTCTGTTATGGCGGTGGCGTCGCCAATGCCGCGGCCGTGGCCTATCCAGAGTTGGGTGCTGCAGTGTCGTTTTATGGCCGTCAGCCAAGGGCTGAAGAGGTCGTCCGGATTCAAGCGCCTCTGCTACTGCACTACGCCGAACTGGACACGCGTACCAATGAAGGATGGCCTGCCTTTGAGCAGGCGTTGAAAGCTGCCGGGAAGACTTACGAAGCCTACATCTACCCTGGCGCTAACCATGGTTTCCATAACGACTCCACGCCTCGATACGATGAAGCCGCCGCCAGGCTTGCCTGGAGCAGGACGCTGGATTGGTTCCGGCGGTACCTGGCTTAGTGTTGAAATCGCCCCGCAACACGAGAACCTGCTCACGGTCAGCGAGGAGTTGCACTCTGCAGGACCTCGCTCATGAGCCGGATCACGGCTGCAGCCATTTTCCGAACAGACGTGTCACCCGAGGCATGAACACGTAGACCACCAACAGCACGATGCTGGCCGTGATCAGTACATTGCTTTGCACATAACCGCCCAGCCAGGGCATCCAGCCAAACAGCGGTTTGAACAGCATCGGCACCAGAAAACTCAGGGGCAGGATGACTAAAAAGGTCACGCAGGACTGCTTCCAGCGCGGCGGGGGCAGCGCAGCCGCATCAGTCGGAGTAAACCAGAACTCACGGTCGGCATTCACCTCGGTCTGGTCGCCATCGGCGAGCAATGGCCGCGCCTCTTCCACCAGCTTGCGGCGATCCTCGGAATCGAGCCAATACTGCAACTGTTCGGTCGTGGCGAAGCGCAGCACGCTGGTGAACTGCGCCAACCCCTGGCTTTGTCCGCGCATCACATCAATGCCCAGATGCCCTGGATACGTGCGCGCTATGGCGATGATGTGACGCAACCAGTTTTCGTACGCCTCATCCCCTCCCTGTTTGACCCGATGGCGCACCAGCAATGTGACCACGCCTTCCGACAATTCGATGTTCATGACTGACTCTCCGAGCGCGCCCGTTGGCAGTGACGGCGCAGCGAACTGCGCCGTTGAGCAACGATATTTTTCCGAGGTTTACTTGACCTGACGTTGCGGAGCCTTGTGCACCATGGTGTAGGCGTAATCCACGCCCATGCCGTAGGCACCACTGTGCTCACGCACCAGGTCCATTACTGCGTCGTAAGTCTCTTTGTGTGCCCAGTCGCGCTGGTACTCGAGCAACACTTGCTGCCAGGTCACCGGCACCGCACCGGCCTGGATCATCCGCTGCACCGACATGTCGTGAGCTTCTTTGGTCGTCCCGCCCGATGCGTCGGTGACGATGTACACCTCGTAGCCTTCGGCCAGAGCTTCCAGAGCCGGGAAGTTCAAGCAGACTTCAGTCCAGAGTGCGGCCATGATCAGTTTCTTGCGACCGGTGGCCTTCACCGCCTCCACCAGTTTTTTATCTTCCCAGGAGTTCATCGAGGTGCGCTCGATGGGCTGATGATCGGGAAACACACTGAGCAATTCCGGCCAGATGTAGCCACTGAAGCTTTCGGTTTCGACCGACGTCAAAATGGTCGGCACGTTGAAGATCTTCGCGGCTTTGGCCAATGCAACGGTGTTGTTCTTCAGGGTCTGACGGTCGATCGATTGCACGCCGAAGGACATTTGCGGCTGGTGGTCGATCAGGATCAGAGCGGAGTTGGTTGGGTTGAGCAATTCACGAATAGACATGGCGTGTTCCTTTTGATGTCGCTGTTCTGGAGGGTTGAGTTATTCAGGCTGTAAGGCGCGGTGCGTGGTCTCGTTGGAGGTGGTGTGCTACCGGCTTGGAACCTAATGTAGTTGCTGGATAAAACCGAAACAATTACCTAAAATGCATAATCATTATTTCCAGAACAGGGACAATCTTGGACCGTATCGAATGCATGCGTGCTTTTGTCGCCACCGTCGGAGCAAACGGCTTCGCCGCCGCAGCCCGAGCGATGGATGTGCCGCGCTCAAAAGTCAGTAAACAGATTCAGGCGCTGGAAGAGGCCATCGGTGTGCAGTTGCTGCAGCGCACAACGCGCAGCCTGCACCTGACCGAGGCCGGCGCGGAGTACTACGAAGCGGCCCGTGAAGTGATCGCGTCCGTGGACGAAGCCGAGCAACGGGCGCGTAACGGTATTGGCGAACTACGTGGTGTGCTGCGGGTCAACGCGCCGATGTCGTTCGGTCTGCGGCGGCTCGGGCCGCTGATCCCGTTGTTTCATGAGCAGCATCCGAACATTGAGCTGCAACTGGTGCTGAGTGACCAGCAGGTCGACCCGGTACGTGGCGGCTTCGATGTCACCATCCGCATCGCAAGCCTGCCGGACTCCTCCCTGGTGGCTCGCCTGTTGGCGCCCGCTCCGCGGATCATGGTCGCCTCCCCGGCCTATCTTGAGCGCGCGGGTACACCACAATCGCCAAAGGACCTGAGCGCACACCAATGCTTGAACTATGGCTATCTGCAGAGCGGCGTCAGCCTGCAGTTGAGCAATGGCAACGAGACCCAGCGCGTGCACGTCACCGGCCCGCTGCATGCCAACAATGGCGACCTGCTGGCCCAGGCCGCAGAAGCCGACATGGGGATCGCCTTGCTGCCGAGCTTCATTGTCGAAGAGGCTCTGGCGGCCGGCAGGCTGGTCGCCGTGTTGTGCGAATGGCAGGCCCCGCCGATCACCATCAACGCGGTCTACTCGTCTGCACGCCGGGTTCCGCAGAAGACCCGGGCGTTTATCGAGTTTTTGGTGGCGCAGCTTGCGCAAAAGCCGAGTTGAGTCGGCGGTTTGATTCTCGCTGTAATCGCCTCAAGCAACCTGCCCATCGGGCAGATACGCGGCGATATTGCGCATTGCGCGCTCAACGTACTGTTCTTTTTCCCCGACTGGCGCGACGTAGTGCAATGCACTTTCTGCCGCTTCGACGCCTTCCAGACGCGCAATAATCCAGGCCGCAAGATAGACCGAAGCGAGGCATCCTCCGGCGGTGGCGATGTTGCCTTTGGCAAAGAACGGCTGGTTGAGGATATCGATGCCAGCCGCCTGGACCCACGGTTTCGTCGTCAAGTCCGTGCAGGCTGGTACACCCTCCAGCAAGCCAAGCTTGGCCAGCACCAGCGTGCCGGAACATTGCGCACCCAGGAGCTGCCTCGAGGGATCAAGTTGCAACTGCGCCATAAGGGCGGTATCAGCCACGACTTCGCGAGTCTGCATGCCGCTCCCGACAATCACCGCATCGGCTTCGCTCGCCTCGCGAAGCGTTGCCTGGGATTCGATCACCACTCCGTTCATTGAACGGACACGGGCCGTTGGGCTGGCAATCGACACGCGCCAGCCAGGTTTCTTGATGCAGTTAAGTACGCCGAGTGCGATCAGGGAGTCGAGTTCGTTGTAGCCTTCGAAGGTGAGAATGGCGATATGCATGGTTGAGCCTTCCTGCAAATGTGGCTGGTATCCGTCAGAAGGAGGCGGTTGTACAGGCGCAGGCTATGGCGAATAATTAGTACAATCAAATTATTGTAATGGATACATCTCCATGGCTCGCTCCCGGTATAAATCGTTGGTCGACGCGTTCGCCGCCGACATTCGCGCAGGACGCCTGTCACCTGGGACGCGCCTGCCCACGCACCGGGAGCTTGCGGCCAACGAAGGCCTCGCATTAGCCACGGCGACCCGTGTCTACGCAGAGCTTGAAACAATGGGCCTGGTCAGCGGCGAAACCGGGAGAGGTACGTTTGTCCGGGAGACTTCATTGCCATCAGGATTAGGCATCGATCAGCAAGCGGTCGCCACCGGTGTTCTGGACCTTAACTTCAACTACCCGTCTCTACCGGGCCAGGCAGAACTGCTGCGTGGCGCCTTGCGCCAACTGGCGTCTTCGGGCGATCTGGAGGCATTGCTCCGTTATCAGCCCCATGGCGGGCGACAGCATGAGCGTGCGTCAGTCGCCCGGCATCTCCAGTGCCGAGGCTTGAGCGTCAGCGACGAGCACGTACTGATCGTCAACGGGGCTCAACACGGGCTGGCAGTGACTGTCATGGGGCTGCTGCGCCCAGGCGATGTTGTCGTGACGGATGCCTTGACCTATCCCGGTTTCAAAGTCCTCGCGGATACCCAGCGCCTGGAACTGGCCCCCCTCCCTGCTGCAGGCGGTGAACCTGATCTGGATGCCCTGGTTCGACTGTGCCAGAGCAGAAAGGTCCGCGCCGTCTACACCATGCCAACCTTGCACAATCCACTGGGGTGGGTCGCCAGCCAAAGCTGGCGGCAACGCTTGGTGAGCATCGCCCGTGAGCATGACTTGCTGATCATCGAGGACGCCGCCTATGCGTTCCTCGCAGAGGACGCACCGCCCCCCTTGGCAGCGCTTGCACCGGAAAGAGCCGTGTACGTGACAGGCCTCTCGAAAAATGTCGCCACCGGGCTGCGTGTCGGATTTGTCGCGGCGCCCTCCGCCTGGATCCCCGCTATCGAGAGAGCCATACGCGCGACCATTTGGAACACGCCTGGGGTGATGACTTCAATCGCCTGTCACTGGCTCGACGACGGCACGGTCAATCGCCTGGAGCGCGAAAAGCGTCAGGACGCCGCAAAGCGACAGGCCATGGCCAGGGCCACGTTGACCGACCTGAAGTACATCGGCCATCCCTCCTCCTATTTTCTCTGGCTGCCTTTGGGAGAAGAGGTTCGCGCCGACCAGGTGGCGATGGCGCTGATGCGCGAGCACGTTTCGGTATCGACCGCGGAGCCCTTTGCGACTTCTACACCTATTCCTCACGCGATCAGGCTTGCGCTCGGCTCGCTGGAACTGGATGCCCTGCAAGTTGCCCTCGACACGGTGAAGCGCGTGGTTGACGCTCATTCTTATTGAGGTGGCTGAGCGTCGCTGAACGATGAGCAAGCAGGCCTTATACGGCGCCGTCATCAAGGTAGCGCGACAGCGCTGCACAGCGTTTCAGGCTGTAATCCAGCGCTCTACTGATAGCTGAACCTTCGGGCACTAAATTCCGCTGGACGATCATCCGGGTGTGCAGCATACCCATCACCGGCATGGCTTTTTCTGCCGTATTCGATGCCGTAATTCCTTAATAATCACCGAGGCTCAGCGAGGCTGGACTCTTATCCCCGCGACGCCAATACACGGATCCTATTTTTGGCTGAGCGCCGCTATCGATACTCCCGAAGCAACGAAGGTGAGTCCTGCCCCTACATTCAGGCCATTTACCAGCCGTGGACTCTGACGCAAAAATCGGGACAGTGCAGTGGCGAATACGCCCATAAGTGCGAATCCCACTGCCGTAAGTGCCGCGAACCATATGCCGTACACCAGCATCTGCACGCTCACTGAGCCGCGTTGTGGGTCTACGAACTGCGGGATGAATGCAAGGACGAAAAATCCAGGCTTCGGATTGAGTGCTGCCGAGAGTAATCCCGTGAGGAAAATGCTCGGCAGTGATTGCCGAGTCGCTGGCTGGAAGCTAATCAGGCTACGAGAGCGTAGGACTTTTATGCCAAGCCATAGTAAATAACCGGCGCCGATAAGCTTGACGACCCAGAAGGCAACTGCGGACGTCTGCATAAGCAAAGTCAGTCCCAGCGAAGCGGTTGCTACATGAAATAGAATTCCCGCCCCAGATGCCATGCCCGATACGATAGCGGCTACCCTGCCCTGACTGAGTCCTCGGCCTACGGCCAGCAGATTGTCCGGGCCTGGTGCGAGAACCAATAGCAAGCACGCGGCAGTATAGGCAAGCCAAATATTGATCGGAAACACGGCATTCTCCTTAAGCCTCACCGAGGCATCCATCCTCATGTAGCGCCAAACTCTGCCCGTACCAGGCGGTAAAGTCAAAGCCACTGCATTTGACAATATGTGCTTGCCGAACGGTTACCGAAATACGTTTGTTTTCCCGCAAAGGACACATGCTCTAAGTCGATCACGACTTCAGGTTATTGCCTGAAGCCCACGCAACCGGACTCATCATTGCCCGTCCGCCCACCCCGGGTGGTGTCCAAACGCCTCGAACAGTTCGAAAATGGTCGCCTTGACCTTCTGCACCGCGTTGCTCTGCACGGCGCTGTCAGGCCAGCACAAAGACAGCTCGCGGGTGAACAGTCGATGATCGATTCTGGCGAGCTTGAGCTTATGTTGATCCAGTTCAACATGGGCGGCGGCCCAAGGCAGGATCGTCACGCCCAGCTTTGCCAGAACGGCTGAGAACAACAGGTCCGTGGAGTTGGCTTCGAACTCGACCTCACAGTGCAGACCGGCCTCTTGCAATGCCGACTCGACTCGACTGCGAATGGTGTTCGGGGCACAGGGCAACACCAGCGGCATCTTCGCCAAAGCGTCGATCGTCACCGGCCCCTCGGGTAACGGAAATTCCGGCCACGCGATCAGGTATAGCGTTTCGGTGAGCAGTCGCTGCGAGATCATCCCGCGGGTTTCGACCACGTCGACATTCACCGCGAGCGCCACCCGCCCGACCGTGATCAGGCCTCCCAGCTCGGCGCTCGGGGCATCGATCAATTCCAGCTTGATACCCGGGTAACGACTGCGGATCGTGCGTGCGAGCGGAATCGCCAACATCCGCGCCGTACTCGATGGCATGCCGACCGAGACCTTGCCCTGCGGGAGTTCGGCGTCCTGACGCAGCAGTTCACGGGTGCTGTCGGCTTGGCGCAGCAGTTCGATGGCATGCCGGTACAGCGTCTGCCCGGCCGCGGTGGGCACCACGCCCTGCACGCTGCGCTCGAGCAATTGCGTGTCCATGTCCCGTTCCAGATTGCGCATCTGCTGGCTGATCGCGGGCTGCGCGATATGCAGTGCCTCGCTGGCGCGGGTGATGTTGCCGCACTCAACCACCTTGATGAAATACCGCAACTGGCGCAGGTCCATGGGGGGGCGTCCAAAGAATCTGACTCTATATAAAATTCCGATGGGACCAAAGGAATTTCATATTTGTAGCTTATGAGATGCGCTGCCTAGACTGATTTCACAATAAACGAAGCGCTGACGGCGTCCCCCGCCTCGCAGCGCCTCAATAGGCCTGATCAAGGTCAATGGGAGATCTTAATGTCTAGAGCATTAACCGCATCAGCAACGAGCGTGAAGCCGATCAAAACGCCCCTGACCCGCGAGCAGATTCGCGGCTTCTGGACCGTCTACCTGGGATGGGTGCTGGATGGCGTGGATTCGGTGATCTTCGCCCTGGTTTTGATTCCCGCCTTAACCGAGTTGCTGCCCAACTCGGGCATCACCCCAACCCCCGCCAATATCGCCATGTACGGTTCTCTGCTGTTCGGGTTGTTCCTGATCGGCTGGGGAATGTCGTTTATCTGGGGGCCGCTCGCCGACCGTTTTGGCCGGGTGAAGATGCTGGCAGCCAGCATCCTGGTGTACTCGCTGTTTACCGGGGCCGCGGCGTTCTCGGAGAACATCTGGCAATTGGCGGCATTTCGTCTGATCGCCGGGATCGGCGTCGGTGGCGAATGGGCACTGGCCGGCACCTACGTGGCCGAGAGCTGGCCGGAGGACCGGCGCAAGATGGGCGCGGGCTATCTGCAAACCGGCTACTACTTCGGCTTTTTCATTGCCGCGTTGCTGAACTACACCGTCGGCGCAACCTACGGCTGGCGCGTGATGTTTCTGTGTGGTCTCGCCCCGGCGGCGGTGGCGATCTACACCGCACTGAAGGTGAAAGAGCCTGCCCAGACGCATAAGGTAGCGCACCCTGTCGCACGTTCCTCAACCACTTCTACACGCACGACATGGTGGGAAATCTTTGCCCCGGCCTTTCGCCGACGCACGCTGACCAGCTCGGCACTGGTCGGAGTTGCGATCGTCGGTTTGTGGGCCGGCTCGGTTTATGAAGCAACGGCCGTGGTGACCCTGGCGACCCGCGCCGGCATCGACCACGTCGGCGCCGTGCACCTGGCCTCCATTGGCGCGGCAGTGCTGTCGCTCAGCACCATCCTCGGCTGCCTCGTTGCGCCGTGGCTGGCCGAACGGCTTGGGCGACGGCTTGCGCTGGGCATCTACTTCGCCGGTATGGCGACGTCGATCGTGGTCGCCTTCGGCTGGGTGTTCTACATGGACGACGGCCTGCACCTGTTCATGGTGTCACTGGTGTTTCTCGGTTTCTTCGGCGGCAACTTCGCGATTTTCTCGCTCTGGCTGCCCGAGCAGTATCCGACCCGGATCCGCGCCACGGCGTTCGCCTTCAATGCCTCGGTCGGCCGCTTCATCGGCGCCGGGGTCAACTTCCTGCTGGCCGCTGCGATCCACTGGCACGGCTCGCTGGGCGCACCCATCGCCTGGACCGCTGCGGCCTTCGTGGCCGGCATTCTGATCCTGCCGTTTGCCGTCGAAACCCGTGATCAACCATTGCCGCAATAAAACCGCAGTGCTCAAACATTCAGTGGAGAACCGTATGCAAGCTTTGCAAGGCGTGAAGATCGTCGACTTGAGTCGCGCACTGTCGGGGCCGTTCTGCACCATGGTGCTGGCGGACCTCGGCGCCGATGTGATCAAGATCGAGCACGGCCCGAGCGGTGACATGAGCCGGACCTGGGGCCCGTTCGACCGGGGCGTGAGCACCTACTATCTGTCGTGCAATCGCAACAAGCGCGGCATCTGCATCGACTTCCGCAACCCCCAGGGCCTGGCCGCGATCCAGCGGCTGATCGATGAGGCTGACGTGGTGATCGAGAACTTCAAACCCGGCACCCTCGATAGCATGGGCCTGAGCTATGAGGTGCTCAGCGCACGCAATCCGCGGCTGATCATGGGCAGCATCAACGCCTTTGGCAGCGACGGCCCGATGAGCAGCTGGCCAGGTTTCGACCAGATCGCCCAGGGTTACTCGGGGCTGATGAGCCTGACGGGGTTCGTCGATGGCGACCCGACCCGCACCGGCACGGCCATCGGCGACCTGACCTCGGGCATGTGGCTGGTGACGGCGGTATTGGCCGCCCTGCTGGAGCGCGAACGCACGGGTTGCGGCCAGCACGTCAGCACCTCGTTGCTGGCCAGCCTGGTCGGGTTGCTGAGCGTGCACGGGCAACGCTACCTCAGCCTCGGCGATGTCCCCCGCCGCACGGGCAACGCCCACTCGGTCATTGCGCCTTACGGGGTGTTCCAGACGCAGGACGGCCCGCTCAATCTGGCGCCGATCACCTCGGCCATGTGGGGACGTTTATGCACGCTGCTTGATTTACCCGCGCTGCCGGACGACCCGCGCTTCGCCACCAATGAAGCCCGGGTCAAGCGACGTGACGAGTTGAAAGCTATTCTGGAAAGCCGCTTGAAAACCCGCAGCAAACGCGTGTGGACCGAGCTGTTCATCGAGGCTGGTTTACCCGCAGGTCCGATCAATACACTCGACGAAGTGTTCGACGATCCGCAGGTGCTGCATAGCCAACTGACCAAGACACTCATGCACCCGACACTCGGCGCACTGCGCCAGGTCGTGACCCCGGTGTTCAGCACAACCGACGCCGCAGAACCTGCGCCCGGTGCCAGCCAGCGCCCACCGCCGCTGCTCGGAGAACACACCCTCGAAGTCCTGCGCGAGGCAGGTTTCGACACCGCGGCGACCAACGCGCTGCTGGCCGCGAAGGCCGTGTATCAGGACACCAGTGATTCGCCAGCCATGGCATCCGGACAATCAACAGGAACCGCACAATGAACCCGACGCAAACCTCTTCCGCCACCGTGACCGTCAACAGGGTCGATGAACGAATCGGTCGGTTGGTCTTCAGCAACCCCACCCATCGCAACGCCCTCAGCGCACAACTGCTGACCGCCCTCGACGAAAGCCTCGCCGCACTGGCGTCACAACGCGTACCCGTGGTGATACTCGGTAGCGAAGTCGGCCATCCCGTCTGGAGCGCCGGCCATGACATCCGCGAACTGCAACACGACCACGACCCGGTTGCCTACGGCAAGCCACTCGAAAAAGTCTTGCGCCGCATCCGCGCCTATCCCGGCGTGGTGATCGCCATGATCTCCGGCTCGGTATGGGGCGGCGCGGTGGACCTGGCGATGAGCTGCGACCTGGTGGTCGCGGATCGCAGTGCGAGCTTTTCGATGACGCCGGCAAACATCGGTTTGCCCTACACCACGAGCGGGCTGCTGCGCTTTTTCAACAACCTGCCGATCCACGTGTTGAAGGAAATGTTTTTCTGCGCGCACAAGCTCGATGCAGAACGCGCTGAACATTTTGGTGTGGTGAACCGGCTGGTCGATAGCGACGTACTGGAGGCCACCGCGCTGGAACTGGCACGCACCATTGCTGGCAAAGCGCCGCTGGCCATTGCCGCGGTCAAGGAGCAGCTGCGCATCCTCGAAGACCTGCAACCGATGCCCGTCCAGGCGATGGAACAGATCGCAGAACTGCGTCGACAGGCGTGTGAGAGCAGTGACTTTGATGAGGGGCTGGCAGCATTTGCAGAGCGTCGGCCGGCGGTGTTTAGCGGTCGGTAGGATTCCCTGAGGCAGACAATCAAGCCTGGTGAACGACGTACGTCACACGGTTGAATCCCGATGGAGCCGATACCCATCGGGAACACCGGTAAAAAATCGAACCCAAGCCATACCGCTGCTTCCAATGTACAGGCCAGTGGAGGTAGCGAATGAAAACGGAGCTATGTGTGCTGCCGAACGGAATTTCGAGCACCAGTGCCGTACCTTGTATTGGCAATACCCTGGTGTCGCAATCCCGTTCAGTATGAGAGGTGGATTTCATGAGCAGCATCGTCTACATCGTCGGGGCAGTTGTGATCGCCCTGTTTGTCCTGTCGGTCCTCGGGCTTCGATAGATTCGAAGACCATCTTTATTCATCGTTTGTGCTTTATTTCCCTGACGTGGACGTTCGCCTCATCACCCTTCCTTCGATGATGGCACGGGCGTCACCCGCCACACGACGTTACCGGCATCGTCCGCAATCACGATCCAATGCTCCCGGTGGCGACAGGCTCCTGTCGGCCAATAACCGACAATCGGTTCCATTCAGAAAGTTCTACACGTCACCCGAGCGCCCCAGAAAAGGCGGCTGAAAAAACGAGTAGCGTCTCCGAATCCCGAGTCATGCAGCAGTTTTTGAACTGCCGCCTCGGAGTGTGGAGGGGTTGACTGGCATAGGCGTACTCATTGCCCGTGAGGTATCAGATTTTTCAGCTGCGCTCAGAGGCGATGATTTCAAGGCGATTCTCCATGTCCTCAAATCAAGCTACGCCACGCACTTCGATAATAAAAATCCATTAATTTTATGCTCTGCATTCCTATGAGGAATACGACGCTTGAGTGAGTGCTCGTCTGCCTGGGTTGGTCGCGTCGTTTGGCGATAGCCCGCGTCCGGCATTGCCTCACCCTCCTACCCCATCACCTCAACCAAATCCCTCGGCGTCATCTTCGTCACCATAATCATCACAATCACGAACATTCCCAAAAAACCCAGCACGCCCATCCAGAACCATTTCCTGTAAACGGATCTGTACTCCTCAGCAAGCCCCACCCCCGCCTCAACCGCGCTCAACGCCATCATGTGCAGCCGCTTCTGAAGCACCAACACCGGAAGCCACAGCGAGCCCACACACAGGAAGATGATCAGCGACGTCAGAACCCATTCCGTGGTGAGGGGAAGCCCGGCGAGCTTCACCAACAGGTAACCCGTCACGATCTGAATGAAACCTGCCGGTGTGGTAATCCAGGTGTCGAATCGCACGACCATTCTCGCCACGTGCGCGATCACTTGAGGATTGGCCGTGCGGCTGGCGGCGATCAAATAGAGGTAAGACCCCATGCCGAATCCGAACAGGAAAATGGCGGCGATGACGTGGATGTACTTCAGACTCAGGTAGAGCATGGTCAGCCCTGCTCGTCAGAGAATTTTACCGACAAGTGTAGATTCACCGGGTCGTTGATCGCAGCCATGTACTCATCGACGGTGATCTCACCCACGCAAGCCCGGGCACCGGGCTCGGGCAAGTACCCCTGGACGATTTTTGCGGCCAAGGCAACCGCTGCGCAGCTGGGGATCTCTGGGCCCTTGTCATTCATAGCCGTCAGTTGCACCGTCATGGACAGCGGCTTTGCATCAACATCGATGCCCTGGACGTCGATGTACATTGCACTTTTACCATCACCGAATCGCTCGAACCTGCGGCCCCAGCGATGCAATCTTGCAGCCCATGGCGCAGGGTCTTGAACCAGCCCCACTCTCATCGCCTGAGCCAGCAGATAATTGGCCACACCGCCGAGCTTCAGGCCTGACCCAGCCTTGAAACTCAGGGTTTGCGCACCATAACGCTGGGCGAATATATCGATGTCCGGCACGTCGACATTGGCCAGCACCCGAGTACCCAGTCGTGGCATCTTGCGAAGCGTCAGGTCCTGCCAGCCCAACACTTCATGCACCTGTCCATTCCTGAGTTGCTTGATCGGTTTACCTGCGTAGGCGAGCACACCTTCGACGGTCGACAGTCCCGGCATCTTTGCCGAAGATGAAATGCCATGGTCGATCGAGTCGATACGTTTGAAGCGATGTCGGTGTTGGTCGATTATTGCCGACGATAAGGTCGGCACCGAACTGCAACCGCTGAGGATAGCCACTCCTGCACGCTTGGCTTGTGCGTCGAGCGCGCCAATTCCGGTGACGAAAGTACGGCAGTCAGACAGGTCGCAATAGTTCACGCCCGCATCGATACAGCCCTGCGCAACGGCATAGGTCTGTCCCTGGAACGGGCCGCCGGTATGGATGACCAACTGAATAGCCATCGAGTCGAGGACGGACTTGAATGCAGTGTCCATGGCATCGCCGCACCAGCTTTCACAGGTGGCGCCCGACTGGGCTTTCAGCTCGTCGACTTTGCGCAACAACTTCTGTGAGTCACGCCCAGAAATCACCAGCGATACACCTGGCATCGCAATTAAATGCCGGCAAACGATGCTGCCAAAGTTTCCGTAGCCACCGATTACCATCACCCTGAGCGTCATTCATCTCTTCCCTAAACCATTCGATCATGTGGCTAATTCGCCCTGAACATGGACTGGCGCGGAGCTTCTCTGATATCAGATGGCCAGGCAAGCGGCAATGCCATCGACCCAACCAGGCAACTCACCCCGCTAACCCTGATTGAGAAAAAAGGGTACAACCATTAGCCTGCTCTGGATTGAAAACCGGCACCTTTGGAGGCATCGATGCGCCTGCTGTGCAGAATCAAACCGCTGTGCCTCTCGATGCTGGCCATTATCACTCCCTGCCTGGCGAGCGCCGAGCCAAGGCCCGAGCATATGGTCTATTTGCGGGCGATTGATCCAAATATCGAGCAGGACATCCGCTACGCCAGCGCTCATAACTTCACCGGACACCCACTTGACGGCTACGACGCTGCGGAGTGTCTGTTGTCGCTGGACGCCGCCAAGGCCCTTGCCCGGGTGCAAACGGCGCTGCGCGCGCAAGGCTACGGTTTGAAGGTATTTGACTGTTATCGGCCCAGCCGGGCTGTTGCCGACATGGGGCGCTTTGCGACGCAACCGGGTGACCCGCGCAAGGCCGAGTTCTATCCGCGCGTAGACAAGCAAGACTTCTGGCGTTTGGGTTATGTCGCCCGGGTTTCGAATCACTCCAAGGGCGGCACGGTGGATCTGACGCTGACCGGGCCGGAGGCTCTGCCCGCCCAGACATGGAGCCCCTCGGCGGCGCAAGTCGACTGCGCCGCGCCCTATGAGCAGCGTTGGCATGATGGTGCCGTCGACATGGGAACAGGGTTCGATTGCTTCGATGAACGAGCGCATACCGACAGTTCAACGATCAACGCGACTGCCAAAGAGAATCGCCAGCGGCTCAGCAACGCCATGCTAAAAGAGGGATTTTCCGGGTACTCGAAAGAATGGTGGCACTTCACCTACACCGGGAACGATGCGCTGAAGAACGTCATGGATTTCCCTATTACGGCTCAGGCGGTGGACACCAGCAATCAGTTGATTGTGGTCACGACAAAAAACTGGACTGATGTCCAGGGGACTGCCCAACGTTACGAGCGGCAAGGGAAAACGTTTCAGAAATACGGGGCGCCGTTTCCGGTGGTTGTCGGCAAAAGCGGGCTGGCCTGGGGCAAGGGTCTCGGTGTCGTCGAGCAACGCGAAGGGCCGGTCAAACGTGAAGGCGACGGGAAAGCGCCTGCTGGCCTGTTCAAATTGGGAACAGCTTTTGGCTACGACAGCTCGGCCGATACCAGGCTGCCTTACCTACCGCTGACACCAACCACCGAGTGCGTGGATGACAGCCACTCCAAACGCTATAACGAGCTCGTCGACGGGTCGAAAATTGCCAAGGACTGGAACAGCTCAGAACACATGCGTCGCGATGACGACATGTATCGACAAGGCATTGTCATCGAGCACAACACACCGGCGTCCGCCGACGCGGGCTCGTGCATTTTCTTCCACATCTGGCGAGCCCCCACCTCCCCGACGCTTGGCTGCACAGCCATGGACCCGGCAGATATTGCTCGCTTGTTCAGCTGGCTGGACCCGCGTCAGTCGCCTCTACTGGTTCAACTGCCCGAGGCGGAGTACGAGCACTTTCGCGAACGCTGGAACCTGCCCCAGCGTTGATACCGTTGACTCAAACTCGGCCTGCGCCCATGCACCGACCTCAGTCGTGATCCACGCCAGCGCGCTTGAGCATTTTCTTGCAGCGTTCGGACAAGTGAAACACCCGCAACTGTTTGCCGGTCTTGATGTAGCGCTCACGCAGCGTCTTCAGCGCGGCGACGGCCGAGTAGTCGACAAAGCTCAGGTGACGACAATCGAGGGTTACCTCGGGCGGGTCGTTGGCGGGGTCGAACTGGTTGAGGAACGGTGCAGTAGAGGCGAAGAACAGCGTGCCGTGCAGGCGGTAGAGTTTGCTGCCGTCGGCTTCCAGGTAACTTTCGGCGTATAGCTCGCGGGCCTGCTGCCAGGCGAAGTTCAGCGCGGCAATGATAATCCCGCAGAGCACGGCGATGGCCAGATCGGTGAACACCGTGATGATCGTTACGGCAATGATCACCAATACGTCGTTCAACGGTACTTTGTTGAGCACCCGCAGCGAGGCCCAGGCGAAGGTCTGCTGCGCCACGACGAACATCACCCCGACCAGTGCGGCCAGCGGAATACGCTCGATCAGCGGCGAAAGGAACAGGATGAACAGCAAGATCATCACTCCGGCGACCACACCAGAGAGGCGACCGCGGCCGCTGGAACTGAGGTTGATCACGGTTTGACCGATCATGGCACAGCCGCCCATCCCACCGAACAGACCGGAGACCATATTGGCCGCGCCCAATGCCACGCATTCACGATCCGGGTAGCCACGGCTCTCGGTGATCTCGTCGGTGAGGTTGAGCGTCAGGAGGGTTTCCAACAGCCCGACCAGGGCCATCAACACGGCGTAAGGGGCAACGATGCGCAGGGTTTCCAGGTTCCAGGGCAGTTGAGGCAGGGCCAGGCCAGGCAGGCCGCCGGCAATGTGCGCCATGTCGCCAAGGGTGCGCGTCGGCAGGCCGAGCAGGTAGACCGCCAGACCGACGCCGAGGATCGCCACCAACGCCGGTGGCACGGCTCGGGTCAGGCGCGGCAACACGTAGACGATGGCCATCGTCAGCGCCACCAGCCCGATCATCAGATACAGCGCTGTACCGCTCAGCCAAGTCCCGCCACTCTTGAAATGCTCCAGTTGGGCCAGGGCAATGACAATCGCCAGGCCGTTGACGAAACCGAGCATCACCGGGTACGGCACCATGCGCACCAGTTTGCCCAGCCGTAGCAGACCGAACGCCATCATCAACAGTCCCCCCATCAACACCGTGGCGAGCAGATACTGCACGCCGTGCTGCACCACCAGCGCGACAATCACCACGGCCATCGACCCGGCAGCCCCGGAAATCATCCCCGGCCGGCCCCCGAACAGGGCGGTCAGGGTGCAGATGATGAAGGCCCCGTACAAACCCATCAGCGGATTCAGGTGCGCAACCAGAGCGAAGGCGATGCATTCGGGCAGCAAGGCAAAAGAGGTGGTGAGTCCGGCCAGGGCATCAGCGCGCAGACGTTTGGGTTTCATGGCTTACCTAAAATACAGGCCGACGGAACAAGCCGCAGGGCGTGGTGGATAAAGACGGCTGCGGATATTACGGAATTGAAGAAGGCCCGGCCAGCAACCGGGTAATCCCCCTCCCCTGCGTAATCGTCGGTTTTTAAGCTTTTTTGCTTTCGAGCCTCCGTTTCAGGCCGAACTACCAGTTCATGATCATCGGCATCCCCGGACGAAAATCATGCGTCTGGCCGCTCGCCCCATGATCAATCTCCACTACGAGCAGATGCTCATGGCCCTGAACAATTGCAAACCCATCCAGCTGGTTTGCACATTGCGCAGCGCTAGAAAAAGCCTGGTTGTCGGGAGTGATCACTCGCACCGATGTAATGTCGCGAAAACCATTGGGATGCTCGAACGGCTGCGCTCGCTCAATCGGAGCCTCATCGGGTCTCTTGGCAAACGAAAGAAAAAACCACATCGGTTCAGTTACAGGCGCATGTCCCACGTCGACGCTCAGCGCCGCGGGTAAGTAAACGGGTCGATACTCCCAGACTGGAAATAGTGGCTTCTCCCCTACCGTGGAAGGTCTGAAGCAAACACCAAAGGGCGCGGCGACTCCCTCCATGCACGTGAGGCGGTCAAAGAGTCGGGTTGGCGCCGTTAACTGACTTCGAGCTTCTGACTCATCCGTGAGATATAGAAGTTCAATAAAAGCGTTTCGGAAGAAGAACCGTCTATTGGCAGTGCCTTGACCTGGGTGGACGTTTGGTGTCCCTTCGACAAGCCCGAGAGTTTTCAGAGCTTCAGCACCTTGAGCGTCATGATTCACACAAATAAAAACATGATCCATTTCCATCGTTAACTCCCTTTAACGTTGTGACTTGACTGTCTGGTTACTCAGCAACGACTCAACAACTTTACTCGCCAGCGGCTCACCCGTTATTTTTTTTCAGGCTTTGCAGGCGCAGGTTCGCGCGTTGCACGGCGGCCATTTTTTCGGGGCGCTTCATGCGCTTCCATTTCCTGATGTCCTCTTTGATGCGCCCACAACTCACACACAGCTCACCGCGCAGCTGACAAACGGAAATACACGGGTTTTCGATATCCTTGGCCATGGTTCAATCCCGAGTCGAGCGCTGGCGCGCCAAGCGTTGCTGCCAGTTTCCGGCATGAGCGCACTGACACTCTTCTTCAGTGTCAAATTGCACGTGAGCCGAAACCGGACTGACGAGAATGTCCGCTTCACTCAACGCCACGGCCGTCAGTTCGACCATGCGCTCAGCTTGCCCGACGGCCAGGGCCTGACGCTTGTTGGCCAGTGTGTCGAAGACCCAGGTCACCCTCAGGCTTGCGGGGAACGCCGAGTAATCCACCTCGTGGGTCAACCAGGCGAAGCCGACGATTTCCGCTTTGGCCGTCTCACACGCCTCGGTAAGGGTAACCACCAGGCGACGCTCGATTCGCGCCTGATCGCGTTTGCTTAAAAGCATGGATTGATCCTTGAATGAGTATCCAGGGCCGGCTGAGAGATGCATCAGCCGGCCATGTGTTCTTTTTGCAAATGATGCCGCGCCTACAAATGGGCGACAGGGGGAACGCTGCGGGAAATCAATGACGGCAACCATACCGAAACACACAACCCGCGTCTTGCCACCTCATCGCCAAACCCCAGGCGAATCTGTGCCCCGTTGCGATCGGCTACCGCCTTGACGATCGACAGCCCCAGCCCGGACCCGACCTCATGGTTCCCGAGGCTGCGATAAAACGGGTCGAACACACGCTCCCGTTCCTCGGCCGCAATCCCGGGACCGGTGTCCTTGACCTGCAACAGCGCTCCGCCCTCCTCCATGCTCACCGAGAGATCGACCCGTCCGCCCGCAGGCGTATAGCGAATGGCGTTATCGACCAGGTTCTTGGCCATGGCCAGCAGGTCGAGCTCGTTGATCAGCACCTGCACGTCCTGTTCGTCCTCGACACCGATGTCGATATGCTTGGCCTCGGCCAGCGGCAGCAGGTCCTCCAGCACGCGACGATAGATGCCATGCACGGAAACCGGCGTTGCAGGCAGTGTCGAGTTCGATTGTGCGGTGGCCAGCGCCAACAGTTGATCAATCAGATTCTTGCCGCGCTCGATCCCCCGCCGCAACGCAAACAGACGCTCCCGGGCCAACGTCGACATGTCTGCGACGGCCAGGCGCTCGGCTTGCAGCGACAGGGCCGTCAACGGCGATCGGAGTTCGTGGGCGGCGTCGGCGACGAAGCGTCGCTGGGTCTCCATCGACTGCGCCACACGGTTGAGCAATCGATTGATGGCCAGCACGAAGGGACGGATCTCGGCGGGCAAATGGTTCTCGTCGATGGGGTGCAGCTCCTGCTCGCCGCGCTGGTCGATTTCAGACGCCAGTGCCGCGATAGGCCGAAACAGCTTGCGCACCAGATCGGCAACCACCAGCAAGAGCACGGGAAACAGGATGAGAAACGGCAGCAGGCCGCGCCAGGCGCTCTCGCGGGCGTCCTTGTCACGCGTGCCGGTTTCCTGCGCAACGGCGATGCGGGCGCCACTGTTCAGGGTCTTGACCAGCACACGAAACGGCTCGCCACCAACCACCAGCGTCGACAGGCCGTCGGCCAGCGTTGTCGGCAGTGGCAGCGGTGCGCCAGCCTCCACATTGCCCGACACCTGGTTGCCATCGTTCAGGTATTGAACGGTGACCCTGGATTCCTCATCGTCGCCCTCGATGCCCTTGCCTTGCGTCGGATAGGTCAGCGTCATCTGCTGACGCTCGAACAACACGGCCACCTGGTGCAGGGTGTTGTCCTGCATTTCCAGGGCTTCATCGAATGCCGAGACAAAGGCAAAAATGCCGGCCACGATAGCGACGATCAAAATCGCCAGCGACAGGGAAACGGACAACCTGACCTGGACCGACTCGCTCAGTCGCCTTTTGAAACCATCCATCCCATACCCCTGACATTCTTGATGACGTGGCTGCCCAGCTTGCGACGCAGCGCATGGATCAGAAACTCGACCGCATTGCTTTCCACTTCATTGCCCCAGCCATAAATGCGGTCTTCGAGCTCGCTGCGCGAGAGAATCGCCCCCGGCCTGATCAACAGTGCCTGCAGCAGTGAAAACTCGCGACTGGAGAGCTGGACCTCGGGATTTTCTTCAGTGCTGGCTTGTTTCGAGATCGGGTCCAGCGACACCACGCCGTTGCTGAACACCGGCAGCGCGTTRCCGCCTTTGCGGCGCAGAACGGCCCGCATGCGGGCCAGCAGCTCGGCCATATCAAAGGGTTTGAGCAGGTAATCGTCGGCGCCACCGTCGAGGCCGCGCAAGCGATCGTCGAGGCTGTCGCGGGCCGTGATGATCAGCAATGGAACGCCGTTGTTGCGAGCCCGAATGCTGCTCAATACCGCCAAGCCGTCCTTGCCGGGCAGGCCGAGGTCAAGCAGCACCAGGTCATAATGTTGAGTGTCCAGCGCCGTCAGGGCGGTGAGGCCATTGTTGACCCAGTCGGCGGCGTAACTGGCATCTTTCAGCGCGTCCTGGATCGCCTCCCCGATCATGGGGTCGTCTTCGACCAGTAATATCCGCATGTCCCTCTCCGGTGATAAGTGAGGCTCGACACTCACGCGGGTATACCTGCGCGAATGTCGAGCCTGCATTGAATCACCTGTTCAAGCGTGGGCGAAGCGATTTATGGGGATTGAAAGCGGTCAGCTTTTTCCTTGCAGCGAATTGAAGGTTTTCAGCAAGTCATCCATCGCCGCCTTGCAGTCGCTCTGTTTCGGGCCGCTGGCGCGCAAGGCTTCAAGTGCGGTGTCGATGGACTTGTCCAGGACATGCCAGTCGCTGGCAGCACGCGGCTTGATGCCGGCTTCTGCGGAGTCCCAGGACAACTCCAGGTCCTTGATTCGCGTTTTCGCACCTGGCAGGTCGTTTTTATTCACCAGATCGGCAACGTTGGCCGCAATGCCCTGGAATGCCGACAGGTCGCCGAGCTTCGAGGCCGAGCTTTGCTGGACGCTGGCCGCGCCCGAAGTAGCACTCGTTTTAGGCGCGTCAGCGGGTTTCGAACACCCGGCGGCCAGGCTGAACACGACAATGGCGGATAGGACGGCGGCTTTACGAATGGCGGTTTGAACGTAGACCATGATGATTCCTTGATAGGCTTTTGAACGGGTTATTCAGTGACGAGTTTGCGATTGCCGACGCTCATCTGTGCGACGGCGACCAGGATCAGGATGACGCTGAGGAAAATCGCGCTGGTCCACATGGCGCCCATGCCGAGGCCACCATAGGTCTTGGCTTGCGTCAGCAAATCTCCCAGCGAGGCGCCGAAAGGACGGGTCAGGATGTAGGCGATCCAGAAGGTCAGGACCGTATTGCCGCCCAGGCGCCAGGCGGCGAACGTCACGCCGATCAGCGCGCCGAAAATCACCGCACCCAGTGTGAAGCCAAGCCCCAGCGCCTCGGTGGCGAGGTCGCCGGCCGCTGTGCCCAGCGCAAAGGTGCAGAGCACCGTCGCCCAATAGAACAGCTCCCGGCGCGGCGTGACGATTTCAGTGATCGAAAGACTGCGCTCCAACCCGTACCAGATCATGAAATTGATCGCCAGCAACACGGAAAATACCGCCGTGCTGGCATACAGGCTGATGCCCATTTTATCAGTGAGCACGTCGGTAATCTGCGTCCCGACGATGCTCACCAGCACCACCGTCAGCCAATAAATCCAAGGGGTGTAGGCGCGTGTACGAAGTTGGCCGAACAGTGCGATCGCCAATAGCACGGCCATGCCGATACTGGTCACACCCTGCCCCAACCCGGCATCGACGGCGAGAAAGTCAGCGCCGGTTTCACCCACGGTGGTGGACATGATCTTGATGACCCAGAACGACAGCGTCACCTCGGGGACTTTATTGAGCCAGTCAGCTTTCGTAAGCGGCTTCATGTGGATGCTTCTCCTTGACAGCGCTGCAAATCGCGCAAGGGAGAGACTACGCAGGCAAACTTAGCTGGGACTGAGGAACCTCGATTGTCGGTCATGAAGCGAACATAAAATCCCGCCCAGGCCTGTACACAGGGGCTTCGCGGGCGCTCATGACTAAAAAAATCATCTCGACAGCCTGTAGCAAACAGTTACAAATAAGGCCATTATTCCGCTCGCAGTCACCATGAACGCCCCTCTCACAGAGCGGTTCAGTCCAGGATCATTTGCCCACTGCCAAGACTTTCCGAGCGTCGCTCCGTTTTTTCGGGGGTAGTGGGAAAGCCTTACTTTTTAAGGAACGTATTTTGACAAACGTCTGTACCAGCGGCCTTGATATCGGCTTTGCTTCTCTGGATTACCTGCAAATTGGCATCCTGGGGATCATTCAAGGCATCACCGAGCTATTACCCATTTCGTCCACTGCGCACATGCGAATCGTACCCGCCCTGCTCGGCTGGCCCGATCCTGGCTCGGCGTTTTCCGCCGCCATGCAATTGGCCGCACTGGCTGCAGTCGTCAGCTATTTCTGGCGTGATGTACGGGAAGTCGTCGCTGGCAGCATAGGCGCCGTGCGGCAGCGTGATTACAACAATCAGTCGTTCAAGCTGGCCGTTGCGATTGTGCTGGCGACCATCCCGATCGGCATTGCGGGCCTGGCCTTGTCCTCGCTGCTCAATACGTGCAACTCACCGTTAAGAGGCCTGATGGTGATTGGTATCTCGTGCCTGGTGATGGCCGTTCTGCTGGCTGCGGCCGAACTCAGCTGCCGCCATCAACGCGTCGTGGGACAAATGCGCCTGCGGGATGCATTGATTGTCGGCATTGCGCAGATTGGCGCGCTGATCCCCGGTGTTTCACGCTCTGGTTCAACACTCACCGCCGCACTCTTCCTTAACTTCAAACGTGAAGAAGCCGCGCGCTTCTCATTCCTGCTTGGACTGCCCGCTATCGCGCTGGCCGGCTTGAAAGAGCTGTGGGTGCTGTATCACGCGCATATCCCGGCCGAAGCATGGTCGCACCTGATTTTCGGGTTGGTGATCGCCAGCGTGTCGGCGTTTTGCGCCATCTGGGGCCTGATGAAATTCCTCGAAAGGTTTTCCACCTGGCCTTTCGTTATTTACCGGGCGGTACTGGGTATTTTCCTGATTGTCGCGGTCAGTACCGGGCTGTTGAGCTAAACAACGTTCCAACGCTGATAGAGCCCGGCCCAGTGCCGGGCTTTTTATTGTCAGCCGACGATACGGTCTGCATTGCGCCGCGCTCCCGTTTCGCAACCGGGAGCGCGGCGTTCACACGGTTGCCAGCATCATTTGTCATCCATCTTTTTTTCCGACGATTGCGGACGGTACTCGGTGCTTTCTTCAGCGTTGGGTGCTTCGGGGAGATGCCCCGGAGTGAACACATGAGTGAGCAAGTCTTTGGCATCGATTTCGTTGACACCATTCACCGAACGGGCGAGCTCTACCACCCGCTCGCATTCTTTATGGGTGTTGACGCGACCGCTCAGCGCCACCGTACCTGCATGGGTTTTGACATTGACGTGCATGCTCAGAGTCGGTTCTGCAAATGCCAGCGCCGATTTCACCCGGGTAGTAATCCATGCGTCGTGAACGGCTGTTCCCAGATTATGAGAGTAATGCTGGAAGGAGTGAGTTTTCATAGTTGGACCCTCTCTCGTGTCATCGACAGATTAATTATAGTGCGGCCATTGCGGTCCGAGCGCTGTCCCCCAGCCCGTCTGCTTTAATCACTCTGTATCGGGCGCAAGGGTGCGCTACCGAACAGACCCGCGCCGGTCGCTGAGTCAATCTGGCGTGAGGTAGATCGCTGCCAGGTCAGAACGGTCACGATCCTCCTGCACATCAGTGGACGGTGGGGTTCAGTGATTCCCTCATCCAAAGAGGCACGACTCATGACTCAGTATTCGCACATACCTTTATACCGACGACTGGCAGTAATGCTCGTCGCTGTTACCGCGGCAGCTACCGTGCTACCGGCACAAGCACAACACGACTATCAGCGGGACGGCTACGGCCGGCAGGTTTACCATCGCGACTATCGTGGCGGTCATGACAACCGTCGTGACTATCGCGGCGGCGGTGGTGGCTATCGCGGTGGTGGCAACGGCGATTTGGGCGCGCTACTCATTGGCGCCGTAGTGGGAGCAGTGGCCGCGGGCGCGGTACGGGCGCCGCCTGCCGTGATTTACCGGGAACCCCCTCCGCCGCCGCCACCAGGGGTCCGGTACTACCCAAGGCCGGACTATCCCGATTCGTACAACTCCTATCGATATCCTCCTCCCGGCTATTAAGCTGCCTGGCCATATGAAACCCGAGCGACCGCCACTGACACTGATATATCCCCTGCAACGGTCGTCAGTTCGACAACTCAATCCGGATATAAAGACATGAACAACTTCGTACTCAAAGCGGCTATGCCGGCAGCATTGATGCTGGCATTGCTCAGCACTTCTGTCTCGGCACAGACGACGGCTGCCAGCACTCCTGCCGAACAGTCACAGAAGGCTGCCACTCACACCAAAAAGCACATGGACGTTGTAGAGAAGAGGATCAGCGAACTACACGCCAAGCTGAAAATCACCGACAAGCAGTCAGCGCAATGGGATGCCTATGCGCAAACCATACGTGATAACGCACACAACGCTGATACAGCCTTTGTGGAACGTGCGGAAAAGCTCTCATCGTTAAATGCCGATGATGCGATGGCATCCTATGCCAAATTAGCCCAATTGCACGCAGACAATATGCAGAAGCTTGCAAAGGCGTTTAGTGCTCTGTATGGCACCTTTTCCGATGTTCAGAAAAAAAATGCCGACAAGCTGTACCGCAATGAAGAGGAGAAGCGGGAGGACCGGCACGAGGTTGCGAAAAAAGCCAAGTGATATGCCACGACCTTCGACCAGGCGAACCGGCCGCAGCAGGCTCGGTTCGCACTGGAACGCAACGACCGCAGAGGCTGATGCCAAGGGCTGAAGTATTGCTGAACTGCTAGGCTGTTCCAGGAAGTCTGCGCGACCTTTTGGAGGTTTGCCCCATGCAGCTTGAAGGTTCCTGCCATTGCGGCGCGGTGTCGTTCAGTCTGAACAGTGCCCACCCCTTCCCGTATCAACGTTGTTATTGCTCAATCTGCCGCAAGACTCAAGGCGCTGGCGGCTATGCGATCAACCTCGGCGGCGAGGCGAAAAGCCTGAAGGTCCGCGGCCGCAAACACATCTCGATCTATCACGCGCGCCTCAAGGATGACGGCGCCCGGCGTGCCCACAGCAGCAGCGCCGAACGGCACTTCTGTTCGCTCTGCGGCAGTGGCTTGTGGTTGTTCAGCCCTGAATGGCCCGAGTTGATTCACCCTTTTGCTTCGGCCATCGACACCCCGCTGCCGGTGCCGCCGGAACACACGCACCTGATGCTCGGTTCAAAAGCCTCGTGGGTCGAAGTCGAGCTCCATCCCGGCGATCAGCAGTTCGAGGTCTACCCGCAAGAATCCATTGCCGAGTGCACGAGCGGCTGGGCCTGAGCCGTTAACAGTCTTTGACAGTTTCCCGACAAAGCTCTCAAAGATTGCCCGCCTATAGGCCCCTAGCATGATGGCATCCTAATCCCTGCCGGGTGCCTCATGCTTGCTCTGAAAAACCGCAAAACCTTCTGTCTTTCGCTGACGTCCATCTGCCTGCTGGCCTCGACCGAGCACCTGCGGGCCGAAGACTGGCATTACAGCGTTCAGGCCGGAGTGGCCAACGCGCCACGCTACAGCGGCAGCGCTGAACGGGTGACTGCGCCGCTGCTGGGTGGCCAGATTGTCAGCCCTTATGGCCTCTTCCTCGACACCGAACGCGGTCTGGGCTGGCAGAACGAATGGGGAGACCTGGCATTCAGCACCTACATTGGCCTGAGTGAAACGCGCAAGGACCGCAAGTCGAGGTTCAAGGGTTCGGAGCGCCTGGACGGCATGGGCTCGATCAAATCCCGCCCGCAACTGGGTGCCCGCATTCACTACACCCTGGGTGAAGTGGTCGTCGGCGCCACCCTGGAGCACGCGCTGAAAAAGAGCGATGACGACCGCGACACCGACTCCGCCTACAACCGACTGGAACTGAGCATCAGCACCAACCTTTACGAAGGCGAATACGGCAGCCTGGATGGCAGCCTCAACAGCGTGTTCGGTGATGCCGACTACGTGCGGACCTGGTACGGCGTGAGCACGGCCCAGGCTTCACGCAGCCAGTTCCGGGCCTACGCCACCCACGGCGGGATGGTCAGCCGAGGTGCAGCGTTGACCTGGGCGGTGCCGATCAACGACCAGACCGAATTCTCGACAGTGCTGGCGATGCAGTACCTCAATGGCGATGCAGCGGACAGCCCGATCGTCGAACGACGGATGCAAACGTCGCTGGCCAGCCAAGTGAAATACAGCTTCTGAGTTGCCCTCCCCAGCACACACCCGCCCTGTAGCAGCTGCCGAGCCTGCGAGGCTGCGTTCGGCTGCGAAGCAGTCGTAAAACCTGAATCCCGTTTCTCACTGTAGAACCCGGACAGCCGGGTTTACGACTGCTGCGCAGCCGAACGCAGC